>JAKSCU010000310.1 GCA_022360435.1 Bacillota bacterium | reverse complement strand
TCGGTTCCGGGCCCGCCGGCCTGTCCGCGGCTTTCCAACTGGTCAGGAGCGGCTACTTGGTAACCATTTTCGAAGCCCTGCCGGTAGCCGGCGGCATGCTCCAGGTGGGCATACCCGAGTACCGCCTGCCCAAGGAAATCGTGGCCCTGGAGATTGGCCTGCTGGAAAAAATGGGCGTGGAGATCAAGCTCAACACCCCGCTGGGCCCGAACTTGACCGTGGAGGACCTGAAACAGCAGGATTACAAAGCCGTGTTCCTGGGCATCGGCGCCCACAAGGGCGTTTCCCTGAGCTTGCCCGGGGAAGACCTGGAAGGTGTAATCCCGGGGGTTGATTTCCTGCGCCGGGTCAACATGGGCGAAAAAATAACGTTGGGCCGGCGGGTGGCCGTTATCGGCGGCGGCAACACCGCCATGGACGCCGCCCGTACCGCCCTGCGCTGCGGCGCCCAAGAAGTGACCATCGTTTACCGCCGTTCCGAGGCCGAGATTACCGCCGCCGAAGAGGAAATCCACGAGGCCAAGGAAGAGAATATAGTGTTCAGGATGATGACCAGTCCGGTGGCCATGCATGGCGAAGGCGGCAAAGTGGCCAAGCTGGAATGTATTCAAAATGAGCTTGGCGAGCCCGACCAGAGCGGCCGCCGCCGCCCGGTGCCGGTGGCCGGTAGCGAGTTCGCCATTGACGCGGACAACGTCATAGTGGCCATCGGCCAGGCCGTCGACACCTCGGGTCTGGGCGGTACGGTGCATCTCTCCAAACGCAACACCATCACGGTGGACGACCAATCCATGGCCACCAGCGTGCCCGGCGTATTTGCCGCGGGCGACGCGGTCACCGGCCCGGCCACCGTGGTTGACGCCATCGGCGCCGGTAAAACGGCGGCCGCCGCCATTGACAAATATTGCCGGGGTGAAGAAGCTTCCATTTGCTTTAACCGGGCCGACCAGGATGCGGCGGTGGATTTCCCGAAACACGCTCGGGCCATTATGAACGACACCCCCAGGTTTGAAGGCAACTTCGTGTCGCCGGAAAAACGCGTCGCCGACTTCGGGGAAGTGGCGCTGGGTATCAGTCAAGAAGCGGCCCGCCGGGAATCTGAACGCTGCCTGAACTGCTCGGTATGCTCCGAATGCGGTGAGTGCGTCAAAACCTGCCAGCGGGAAGCCATCAACCACCATATGTGCGACGAGGAGCTGGAGCTGGAGGTGGGCGCCGTTATCCTCAGCTCCGGGGCCGAGATATGCGACCCCACCGACCTGTTTTATTACGGTTACGGCAAATACCCCAACGTGGTCACCAGCATCGAGTTCGAGCGCATCCTGAGCGCCTCCGGTCCCTACGCCGGCCACCTGGTGAGACCTTACGACGAGCAGGAACCCCGCCGGGTGGCTTGGATCCAGTGCGTGGGCTCACGCAACAAGCGCATCGAGCATAATTACTGCTCCTCGGTGTGCTGCATGTACGCCATCAAAGAAGCCGTCATCGCCAAGGAGCACAGCGCCGAACCGCTGGACACCACCATATTTATGATGGATATGCGCTCCTACGGCAAAGACTTTGAAAAATACTACGAGCGGGCCAAGAACGAACATGGCGTCAAATTTGTCCGCTCCCGTATATTCGAGGTCAGCGAAGCCGGGGGCGACGACAAAAACCTGGTTATTCGCTACGCCGACGAGGACGGCGCCATCAACACCGCCGAATTTGACATGGTGGTGCTGTCGGTGGGCTTCGAAGCCGGAGCCAAAGCCAGGAAACTGGGTCACAAGATGGACGTGCGTTTGAATCGTTACGGTTTTGCCGAGCTATCCCCCATGACCGGCGTCGGCACTTCCAGGCCGGGCGTTTTCGTGGCCGGCACCTTCGGCGGTCCCAAGGACATCCCGGAGACCGTGATGCAGGCCAGTGCCGCGGCGTCCGCCGCCGAAAGCCTGTTGGGCGATGTGCGCGGCACCCTGGTTAAAGAGATAGTTTTCCCGCCGGAACGGGACGTAGCGGGAGAGGAACCCAGAATTGGCGTATTCGTTTGCAACTGCGGCATCAACATCGGGGGCGTGGTCAAGGTGCCCGAAGTGGTGGAAATGGCCAAACAGTTGCCCGATGTCGTTTATACCGGTGAATACCTATACGTATGTTCCCAGGACAGCCAGGCCACCTTAAAAGAAATTATCGACGAACACCGGCTCAACCGGGTGGTGGTGGCTTCCTGCAGCCCCCGGACCCACAAGCCGCTGTTCCAGGAGACACTGAAAGAAGCCGGCCTGAACAGATACCTGTTCGAAATGGCCAATATCCGCGACCAGTGTTCCTGGGTGCACATGCACGAACCGGACAAGGCCACCGCCAAGGCCAATGACCTGGTCACCATGACCGTGGCCAAATCCAGGCTGCTGCAACAAATCAAGCAGGGCGCGGTGGGCGTCACCAAGTCCGCCCTGGTTATCGGCGGCGGCATAACCGGCATGACCAACGCCGTAAGCCTGGCCGAACAGGGCTACGAGGTGCATCTGGCGGAAAAATCCGCCGCGCTGGGCGGGCTGGCCCGGAGAATGCAAAAAGGGTTCAATGGCGAAGATATCCAGGCCCTGATGAACGACCTGGTTGACAAGGTAAACAGCAACCCGTTGATTAGCGTCTATACTTCCGCCGAAATCAAGGATGTCTCGGGATACGTGGGCAACTTCAGCACCGAACTTGCCGACGGCAGGACCATCAAGCACGGTGTAACGATTATCGCCATCGGCGGTGGCGAGTATGCGCCTAATGAGTACCTGTACGGTGAAAGCGACAAGGTGATGACCCACCTGGAGCTGGGCGAGGCCATGGCTGAAGGCCGGGTCAAAGATGTCGGGAACGTGGTGCTGATTAACTGCGTGGGCTCCCGGGAACCGGAAAGGCCTTACTGCAGCAGAGTTTGTTGCACCAAATCCATCACTCTGGCCCTGAAACTGAAAGAACAGAACCCCGCCGCCAACATATTCATCCTGTACCGGGATATCCGCACTTACGGATTCCTGGAAGAACTTTATGAGGAAGCAAGGGCCAAGGGGATCATATTCGTCCGCTTTACCCCGGACAACAAGCCGGTGGTGGAAAAAGAAGGGGACACCTTAAAGGTTACCGTCACCGACCATGTGCTGGGTCAGCCCATAGTCATCAACGCCGACCTTGTCGGCCTGGCCGCAGCCATTACGGCGCCCGAAGACAACGTCCAGCTTAACCGGCTGTTCAAGGTTCCCTTGAACGCCGACGGCTTCTTCCTGGAAGCGCACATGAAGCTGCGCCCCGTGGACTCGGCCTCCGAAGGCGTGTTCATGGCCGGTATCGCCCACGGGCCCAAAAACATGGAGGAAAACATCGCCCAGGCCAAAGCGGCAGCGGGCCGGGCGGCCACCTTCCTAAGCAAGGACCGGCTGGAATCCCACGGCGTGGTGGCGGTGGTCCATCCGGACAAGTGCGCGGCGTGCCTGACCTGTGTCCGGCTGTGCCCCTTTAACGCGCCCCGCGTGAGTAATTACGCGGCGGAAATTGAATCGGTCCTTTGCCAGGGCTGCGGCACCTGCGCCGGCGAGTGCCCCAACAAGGCCATTACCCTGCAGGGATACAACGACAGTATGTATATGAAAATGATGGACGATTTATTCAAGGAGGTGCGTTAGGATGGCCGAATTTCAACCCAAAATTGTAGCCTTTTGCTGTCACTACTGAGCAGATTCCGCTGCGGACCTGGCAGGTTCGATGCGACTGCAATATGCCGCCAACGTTAGAATAGTTGAAATGCCCTGCTCGGGCACCATTGATCACCGGGTAATCCTGCATGCCTTTGAAGACGGCGCCGACGGCGTATTTGTGGCGGGATGCTTGGAAGGGGACTGTCACTTCCTGCAAGGCAATATCCGGGGCAAGAAACGCGTGCAAAACGTAAAACAAATCCTGGACGAAGTGGGCTTTGGCGGCGAGCGGGTGGAGTTTTACAACCTTTCCGCCGCCCAGGGCCAGCGTTTTGCCGAAATTGTCAAGGAAATGACGGAACGAATCACCAAGCTCGGCCCCAACCCCTTGACCAACCCAGCCGGGAAAGAAGGTGGAGCGGCATGATTATAGCCCAACAAAAACCCGTCAAGGATATTGCCGCCATGATCAGCGACTGCAATAAAGTGCTGTTTGTCGGCTGCGCCGGTTGCGTGACCGTGTGCCTGTCCGGCGGTGAAAAGGAGACCGAAATACTGGCCTCCAGCCTGCGCATTATGCGCAGGCTGGAGCAGAATCCACTGGAAACCGTAACCTTTTGCGCCACCAGGCAATGTGATCCCGAATACGTCGCCTCCCTGGACAACCTGGTCCAGGGGGTGGACGCCGTCGTTTCCCTGGCCTGTGGCGTGGGTGTTCAATACCTGGCCGAACGGTTCAAGGACACCTGGGTCGTGCCCGCCCTGGACACCAACTTTATCGGCGGTTCCACGGTGCACGGCATCTGGGAGGAAATATGCGGATTATGCGGCGATTGCGTGCTGCACAAGACCGGCGGCATCTGCCCCATCATCCGCTGCTCCAAGAGCATCCTGAACGGACCGTGCGGCGGCTCCCAGTTTGGCAAATGCGAAATTTCCAAAGATGTTGATTGCGCCTGGCAGCTGATTTACGATCGGATGCAGGCGCTGGGTAAACTGGAAAAACTGAATGAATACCAACCGCCCAAGGACTGGTCCAGGTCCCGTGACGGCGGTCCCCGCCGGACAGTCAGGGAGGATGTGATTATCAGTTGAAAAACTTGAGTAAATTACAGCAAATACTTGACAGCGGCCAATTTGGCGTGACCGCCGAGATCGGACCGCCCAAGCACGCATCCGCCGAAGGCATCCGCCACCATGCCGACATGCTGAAGGAACACGTGGACGCCACCAATATTACCGACAACCAAACCGCCATCGTCCGCCTGTCCAGCATCGCCGCCGGTGTGCATATCCTGGACCGCGGCATAGAGCCCATCGTCCAGATGACCTGCCGCGACCGCAACCGCATCGCCATGCAGTCGGACCTGTTGGGCGCTTACAGCCTAGGCATGCGCAATGTTTTGTGCCTTTCCGGGGACCATCAAAAATTCGGCAACCACCCGTCGTCCAAGAACGTTTATGATGTCGACTCCATGCAGCTGATCCACTTGCTGCGCCGGATGCGGGACGAAAAGAAATTCTTCTCCGGCGAGGAGATCAAAGAACACGAACCGCAATTCTTCATTGGCGCGGTGGCCAACCCCTTCGCCGACCCCTTTGAATTCCGGGTGGCCCGGTTGGAGAAAAAAGTGGCGGCCGGCGCGGAATTCATTCAGACCCAGTGCATTTTCGACATGGAGCGCTTCGAACGGTTCATGGAGATGGTGCGGGAGCGCGGTATAGATGAAAGGGTGCACATCCTGGCCGGGGTCACCCCCTTGAAAAGCTGGCGCGCCGCCAAATATATCCAGAACAACGTCAGCGGCATGATTGTGCCGGATGATCTGATACAACGCCTGAAAAACGCCGAAGACCCCAAGCAGGAAGGCGTAGATATCTGCATTGAGCAAATCAATTACATCAAAGACAATATCAAGGGCGTACACGGCGTGCACATCATGGCCATCGCCTGGGAGGAAGTAGTGCCAGAAATCGTGGCCAAAACCGGGTTGTACCCCAGACCCAAATAACCTAGTTTACCTCATTGCAAAACCCGCGTAAGGGAAAGGCTCTACTTAACGGAGCCTTTCTTTTTTTGTACTCTTAGGAAAGTATACTTCCGGCCATTATTAATGGCCGATTCAAGGATAAGAGTATTAAAAAGCGCACGCAGCGGGAACCGAATGAGTGCGCTTTTTCTACTACTGTCCGGGAAAGCGTACCGACCACATTGGAAGTTGGAGTATACCACCAATAGCTTTTGCGAAATAGTGAACTTGTGTTCTTAATTGGTCGTAATTGAGGGTTAAATCGTCTAAACAGCCCTTCATTAACATATACTCAAAACAAAAGTAATAGTATAATATTTATTAAGGAGACGTATAAAGATCTTTTCCATAAAAAGAAAGTTACCTTAACCATATCCCTCAAAGTGCTTGGACGAACACCCTGAAATATCCAAGAAAAGATGCCTTACAATTTTGCAATTGACGGCCTCATCCTAAATATTTTGTGGTTTCATCCTGTCTGTTGCGCTTTGCCCGGGCTGTTTAATTGTGATATTGTCAATATATTAAAACAAATTCAAGCTTTATTATTATGGCAAGTTAGTATATAATATTTACGCTGTACATAGCAAACTAGAAACAATCTTCTACTAAATTATGACAAAATATTGGCGTACTACCATTTTATTAAATTATAACATAGGTTTCATCTGGGGGGTAAGTGTACAACATGAATGCCATTGCAAACACAGATGTTGAGTTTTACCGAGAAATGAGGGAAAAAAGCGGTCAACCCATTGAATTGTGCTACCATTGCCAAAAATGCGCCTCGGGCTGCATCGCCACCGAATACGCCGATTTTTACCCCAACGAAATATTACGCCTGGTGCAACTGGGACAAAAAGAACGGGCCTTGCAATGTTCCAGCCTATGGATCTGCTCAAGCTGCGAAACCTGTGGCGCCCGGTGTCCCAACGGCATTAATATGCGGGCTGTCATAGACGCTCTTAAAGAAAAGTCCATCTCGGAAAATAAAGTTAAAGAAAAGAAAATCCATCTATTTCACACCGTTTTCTTGAACTCCGTCCGGGCGAACGGTCGCGTGCATGAACCGACGATGATGGCGGCATACAAACTAAAAACCCGGAACCTCTTTTCCGATCTGGGCGTTGGATTCGACATGTTCAAAAAGGGTAAAATGCCCCTGCTGCCCAGCCGGGTTAAAGACAAGAAAACGCTTAAAAATATATTCCGGTCCAGTTGACCGTTAACTTGCGTATTTTCTCAAAACAAAAATTTTTCTGTAAAACATTAATCAGTTGTTTGAGAAAGGGGTTCACCGCCAATTGAAATTATCATATTACCCGGGTTGTTCCCTGGAATCCACCGCCAAAGAATACGATATTTCCACCCGTTCCGTTTGCGAGGCCCTGGGAGTGAAACTTGTTGAATTGAAAGACTGGGTTTGCTGCGGGGCGACCTCGGCCCACAGCACCAACCACACTCTGTCGGTCACCCTGCCCGCGCGGAACATTGCGCTGGCCCAGGAACACGGCAAGGATCTGGCAGTACCTTGCTCGGCCTGCTACAACATACTTAAAAAAGCCGATTACGCCATGCGCAACGACGGCGCCATGCGCTCCCAAACGGAAAAAACGGTGGGATTTGATTATGACGGCAGCATAAGCATACTATCCCTGCTGGAAGCCATTGTTACCGGGGTGGGAGCGGAGGCAATTGCCGGAAAAGTCAAAAAACCGCTGACAGGCCTGGACGTTGTTTGCTATTACGGCTGTCTGTTGGTGCGGCCGCCGGACATAACCCAATTTGACAACAGCGAAAACCCCACGTCCCTGGACAATATCATCAGTTCGCTGGGGGCCCGTTCCATACCGTGGTCATACAAAACCGACTGTTGCGGGGCAAGCTTAAGCCTGACTTCCCCGGATATCGTGAATAAAATGGTGGGGCGCCTGCTGGACGCGGCCCGGGAAGCCGGAGCAAGCGCCATAGTCACGGCCTGTCCGCTTTGCCAGTCCAACCTGGAAATGCGCCGGGCCAAAAAGGACGCTGTTTTACCATCCTTTTATTTTACGGAACTGATTGGGCTGGCCTTGGATTTGCCCGGCACGGACAAATGGTTAAAACTACACCTTATCGACCCGCAGCCGCTGCTGCGTTCGCTTTCGCTCCAGCGGTAAACCCAGGTATTGGAGGTTTATTGGACATTGGAAAACAACAATCCCGCGGTAAACATCAACAACAAAGTCGGTTCCGTGCTGGTTGTCGGCGCCGGTATCAGCGGTATGCAGTCGGCCCTGGACCTGGCGGAATCAGGATATAAAGTGTATCTGGTGGAAAAATCCACGGCCATCGGCGGCCACATGCCCATGCTGGATAAAACCTTTCCCACCAACGACTGTTCCATGTGCATTCTGTCGCCCAAACTGGTGGAATGCGGCCGGCACCGCAATATAGAGGTGCTCACCAGTTCCCAAGTAACCGGCTTGGCAGGAGAAGCCGGCAATTTTACAGTAACCGTCAGTAAAAGCCCACAATACGTGGATCAGGATAAGTGCCTGGGCTGTGGAGCCTGCGCCGAGGAATGCCCCAAAAAAGTGCCCAATACTTTCAACCAGGGCCTGGACAAACGCAAGGCCATTTACAAGATGTACCCCCAGGCTTACCCCAACGCCTATGCCATTGACGCCGACAAGTGCCTGAAAATTAAAAAACCAAAGGCCTGCGGCAAGTGCCTGGAAGTCTGCCCGGTGGACGCCATCAACCACGAAATGCAAGCCCAAGAAATAGAAATCAACGTGGGTGCAATAATACTGTGCGCCGGTTATGAGCTTTTTGACGCTGAAATGCGAGGCGAATACGGGCACGGGGTTTACGACAATGTATTAACCAGCCTGCAGTTTGAAAGGATGCTCAGCGCGTCGGGTCCCTACGAAGGTCACTTGCAAAAAGCCGACGGCGCCAAACCGAAAAAAATTGCCTTCATCCAGTGCGTGGGTTCCCGGGATGTCACGTTAAACCGGGGGTACTGCTCTTCGGTTTGCTGCATGTACGCCACCAAGGAAGCCGTCATCGCCAAAGAACACCAGCCCGACCTGGATGTGACGGTTTTTTGTATTGACATGCGCGCCTTCGGCAAAGATTACGAAAAATATTATAACCGCGCCCGTTATGAATACGGGGTCAATTACGTTAAATGCATGGTGACTTCAGTCAAGGAAATGCAGCAGACCAAGGAGCTGCGAGTCAGGTATCGCAAACCCGATGGAGCCATGGTGGAGGAAGATTTCGATCTGGTGGTCCTGTCGATGGGCCTCAAGCCATCCCGGGAAACAACAGAACTGGCCGGCATACTGGGAATTGAACTGAACCGGTATGATTACTGCCGGGCCACCGCCTTGACCGGCGTGCACACTTCCCGGGAAGGGATTTACGTAGGCGGCGTGCTCAGCGGTCCCAAGGACATCCCCGAGACCGTGATGCAGGCCAGCGCCGCGGCCGGGGACTGTGCCGCTTTCCTGTCACCGGCCCGCAATTCAATGGTAACCGAGTACCAATTCCCGCCGGAAATAAACGTCAGCGGCCAGGAGCCGCGCATCGGTGTCTTCGTATGTCATTGCGGGAAAAACATCGCCGGAGTGGTGGATGTGCCCGGGGTGGTGGAACACGTGCAAAAAATGCCTTACGTGGTTTACGCCACCGACAACATTTACGCCTGCTCCCAAGACAGCCAGGCCGCCATACGGGAACTGGTGGACAAACACCGGTTGAACAGAGTGGTGGTGGCCTCCTGCAGCCCCCGGACACACAAGCCGCTTTTCCAGGAAACCATGCGGGAAGCGGGCCTGAACCCACACCTGTTTGAAATG
>JAKSCU010000415.1 GCA_022360435.1 Bacillota bacterium | reverse complement strand
TCCTGTCCAATTATGATGAACAGGTTACGCCGCGCCTGAAGTGGGTATCCGACACGCAACTGGAGCAAATCCACTACGCCTCGCTGGAAGTGCTGGAACGCACCGGCATGGAGGTTCAGCACCCCGGCGCCTTGGCGCTGCTCAAGGAAGCCGGCTGCAAGGTGGTGGACAAGCGGGTTTGGATACCCGGCTGGCTGGTGGAAGAGTGCCTGCGCCTGGCTCCCAAGCGGGTGGCGGTGGCCAACCGGCTGGGGGAGCGGGTTATGCCCCTGGAAAAGAACCGGGTGTATTACGGCACGGGTTCGGACCTGCCCTTTACCATAGACATGGAGACCAGGGTGAGAAGGAGCACCACCAAGGGGGATGTGGCGGAGGCCGTCAAGGTGATGGACCACCTGCCCAATTATGACTTTATCATGAGTTACGCCATCGCTGCGGATACCAACCCCGCCGTCAGCGACCTGCACCAGTTCGAAGCCATGACGCTGAACAGCGGCAAGCCCGTCATATTCACCGCCCACAACGCCCAAAACACCGAAGCACTGATCCAGATGGCGGCGGCCTGCGTCGGCGGCGCGGACAACCTGGCGCAAAACCCGTACATCATCCTTTACACCGAGCCCATTTCCCCGCTGGTGCACACCGACGACGGAGTGGGCAAGATGTTCAAGTGTTTCGACTACAACGTGCCGGTGATTTATACCCCCGGGATTTTGGCCGGCGCCACCACCCCGGTGACCAAGGCGGGCAGCATCACCCAGATGAACGCCGAGGCCCTGGCCGGCGTGGTTATGGCCCAGTTGTACAAGAAAGGTTCTCCCATTATCATCGGCGGCGGGGCCACCCCCATGGACATGAAGACCACCGCCACTCTTTACGGCGCGCCGGAAACTTCCATGAATTACGCCGTGATGACCCAACTGGCCCAGCTTTACGGCCTGCCCAACTTCACCGAGGCGGGCTGCGTCAACTCTCCGGTGCCCGACGTGCAGGCCGGGGTGGAAGCCGCGGTGTCCATACTGATGAACCAACTGGAAGGCTGCAACCTGGTGCACGACGTGGGCTACCTGGAGGGTGGCAAAACCGGGTACCTGCCCTTCCTGGTGGTTTGTGACGACATTATCGATATGGCCCGCTATATGGGCCGGGGCACCAGGACTTCGACGGATCACCTGGCCGTGGATTGTATCCACGAGGTGGGGCCGGCCGGCAACTTCATGGGGCATGACCATACATTTAAATATTTCCGGGAAGAAATTTGGAATCCCCGGTTCTTTATCCGTTACCGCTGGGAGCAGTGGGAAGCCAAAGGCATGAAAAAAACTGCGGACATCGCTCTGGAAAAGGTGAAAGAAATACTTGCCGGGCATGAACCGGCGGCGCCGCCCGCCGGGGCCGCGGATGAAATGCAGGCTATCATCAAGCGCCGGGAAGCCGAGTGCGCGGGTTAGGAGGCAGTGACATGGAATATGCTGGTAAACACGGGGCCGGGGTAGCTTTCCGCACATTGACCACGGAACAAATTAAAGAGATCCACAGCGCCAGCTGCCGGGTTCTCAACGAAACCGGCATTATCGTCCACCATGACGAGGCCGCCGCTCTGCTGAGCAATGCCGGCGCCTATACCGATGCCTCGGGCCGCACTTACCTGCCCGACTCTTTGATCGAGAGGGCGGTGCGGACGGCGCCCGCCCGGATTACCCTTTACAACCGGCTCGGGGCGCCGGCCATGTTTCTGGAAGGTTCCCGCGCCTATTTCGGCACGGGCTCCGACACATTAAACCATATAGATCCCGCCACCGGGGAGAGGCGTCCCTGGACCAGTGAAGACGTGGCGGCGGCGGTGCGCCTGGCGGACCATCTGCCCCAGTTGGATTTTGTCATGTCCATGGGGCTTATCGGCGACGTGGACAAACGGATGATTTACCGGACCCAATACGCGCTAATGATTAAAAACACCGTTAAGCCCCAGGTCATTGTCGCCGAGGACAGGTCCACGGTGGAAGATATATTCGCCATGGCCGCGGCGGTGATGGGCGACGGGGAAAAGCTGAAGCACCAGCCGCTCTTTGCCATGTATTTGGAGCCCACTTCGCCGCTGCAGTTCCCCTTTGCTTCGGTGGATAAGCTGCTGGCCGCCGCCGAATACAGGATTCCGGTCAATTTCGCCTGCGGCGCGCTGGCCGGGGCGTCCACGCCGGTCACCGAGGCCGGCACCGTTGTGCAGGCCAACGCCGAAGCGCTGGGCGGGCTGGTGATACACCAGTTGAAGAACCCGGGGGCGCCGTACGTGTACGGTTACGGGGACTCCCCCCTGGATATGCGCACCATGCAGGCTTTGTACGCCGTTCCGCACGCGCTGCTCCTGCAGGGCGCCCTTTGCGACCTGGCCCGCTTTTACGCGCTGCCGTCCTGGGGTTACGCCGGCTGCACCAGCGCCAAGGTTTTTGACGAACAGGCCGTGGTGGAGGCCACCATGTTTACCCTGATGGGCGCCTTGCAGGGCTGCAACCTGATGCACGACGTGTTTTACATGGAGTCCGGGCGCACCGGGTCGCTGGAATTGCTGGTTCTGACCAACGAAGTGATTTCCCGGGTCAGGAACTTGCTGCAGGGTGTGAACACAAGCGCCGAATACCTGGCCGTCGACGCTATCAAGCGGGTGGGTCCGGGCGGCAACTTCCTGGGCGACGAGCATACCTTTAAGCACTTCAAGGAAATTTGGCAGCCCGATGTTTCGGATTTCAACGGTTACGACGCCTGGGTGGCCGCCGGCGCCAAGACCACGGGAACGCGCATTAAGGAAAAAATTAAAAATGTATTGGCTACACACCGACCCGAGCCAATATCGGCCGGGGCCGAAAAAGAAATTAACCGCATACTTGACGACGCCCGGGTTAAATTTGGTCTTTAAACAAAGCGCCAACTTTTTTATACTCTTAGGAAAGTATACTTCCGGCCATATTAATGGCCGGATTCAAGGATAAGAGTATCAAAAAGCGCACGCAGAGGGAACCGAATGAGTGCGCTTTTTTTATACCAACTTTATAAGCAGGGGGGACTACCATGAGTAAATACCAGGAATTGGCCGATGTGGTGATCAAGGGCGACATTCCCAAGGTTAAAGAAATGACCCAAAAATTAATCGATGCCGGCGAGGAGCCGCTGGCCCTCATCAATGAAGGTCTGATCCCGGGCATCAACGAGGTGGGGGTGCGTTTCAAGGAAGGGGAACTGTTCGTGCCGGAGATGATGAGATCCGCCCAGGCCATGAAGGGCGGCGTCGAGCTGTTGAAGCCGCTGATGGCCGCCGAGAGCATGCCCACCGCCGGGAAAGTGGTTATCGGCACCGTCAAGGGCGATTTGCACGACATTGGCAAGAATTTGGTAATCATGATGCTTGAAAGCAGCGGTTTCAGCGTGGTGGACCTGGGAGTGGACGTGCCGGTGGACAAGTTTGTCCAGGCCGTGAAAGAACACAGCCCGCAAGTGGTGGGGCTGTCGGCCCTGCTGACCACCACCATGCCCGAGATGAAAAATGTTGTTACCGCTCTGGATCGAGAAAACCTGCGCGCCGGGGTGAAAATTCTCATCGGCGGCGCGCCGGTGTCCTCGGAATATGCCGATGAAATCGGGGCGGACGGTTACGCCGCCGACGCCGTGGTGGCCACGGATATGTGCAAGTAACAAGCAATTGTTAATTGCTTGTTTGTAAGAACCAAAGAACGCCTTATGCCCAAGGCGTTCTTTTGGTTTGGGTGGATGTTGCCGGCTCCGCTTGGCGCAGGGGGTTTTTAGCGGTACACGTTGGAAATCTGCAGGTGTTCGGTTTCGATTTCGGACAGGGCCCGGAATATTTCCTTAACCCGGGGGTTTTCGCACTTGGCCGCCGACTCCAGGTAAAACTTGATGGCCCGGTGTTCCCGCAGGTGTGCCTCCTCATACTTTTCCTTGTCGGTGTCGGGGCAGCTTTCCTCGGTAAAATCGGGCATGTCCACGCCCATCATATTGGCCAGCAGTTCGGCGTGTTCCATCTCCTGCTTGGTCAGCCGCTTGAAAATCGCCTGGTTGAAAATATTCTCGGCTTTACCGGCGCAGCACTTGTAAAAGGTGGCGTTGCTGATCTCAAAACCCAGGGCGGTGCGGCATTGTTCCATGTCGAAGTCGTTCATGTCCACCTTGCCGTAGTCAATCCATTCCGCCGCCGACACCATCTGCTTGCCGGCGGCCCCGCAGAACGGACAGCGGTCGGGCACCTCGTCCCCCAGGTATACTTCTCCGCAAACCTGGCAGCGCATTGGTTTCATCATTTTTATCACCTCGCGAATATATTTTATCAATACCGCCCCGGTTATGCAAACCAGCTTTTTTGCGACACTTGGGCAGGATTTGTCAAAAAAATAAAGAATATATTGGCGTGTCACGCCCGCCAAGCCGTGCCGAGCGGAATATGACGGCGCCGCCGGGATAAGCTATTAGCATATTGCGCCCAATGCGGTGATAATGTGATTTGGAAAAAGTTATGGGAATTTGTCTGGGTTACAGTGGGAGTGGCGCTTACCGCCCTGGGGCTGGTCTTGTTTCTGATCCCCAATAAAATTGCGGCGGGAGGGGTCAGCGGCGTTGCCACCATTTTATACTACGTAATCGGGTCGCCGGTGGGTTTGACCATGCTGGCATTAAATGTTCCGCTTTTCGCCATGGGTATATACCGGCTGGGGCTGACTTTCGGGTTTCGCTCGCTGTATGGCACCCTTGCCCTCTCGGCGGCGGTGGACTTTTTCGATTTGGTTTTGCCGGTGCCCACCGGCGACCCGTTTTTAGCCAGCCTGTTCGGCGGTGTGCTGGGTGGGCTGGGTTTGGGCCTGGTGTTCCGGTTTCGCGGCAGCACCGGCGGCACTTCCCTGGCGGCGGCTATTTTGCGGACATACACCGGGGTTAATATCGGTCAGTTGCTGTTTCTGGTGGACGCCATGGTGGTGCTGGCGGCGGGGTTTGTTTTTCAATCCTGGGAGCTGGCGCTGTACGCGCTGATTACCATATTCGTGACGGCCTGGGTGATTGACCTGGTGCAGGAGGGGTTTGGTTACGCCAAGGCATTTTTCATTATTTCCAGTCGGGTGGATATAATTGCCGACAAAATTTTGCGGGAGCTGGGCCGCGGGGCCACCGCCCTGAAAGGCCG
>JAKSCU010000334.1 GCA_022360435.1 Bacillota bacterium | reverse complement strand
ATGCCGGCGGCGCGGGCGGCTTAAAGAAACACCTGGAAAAGGTCCGCCGCCGGTTTGTTTAGAAAGCTTTCCAAAGCGGTTTTCTTTATTATTGTGCCCCGCGGGGCATGGAGGTTCAGGGAGGGGTAACGGATATGACCAAGGATAGGGAGAAGGGCAGGCCCGAAATAAAAAAAGTCAGGATCGGCAGGCTGCACATCGATCCTGTTTTCCTGGTGATTTTTTTATTTTTCACCATCAGCTCTTTTTTACTGGTGTTTTTTATGTGGCTGGCGAGTTAAGCACCCTGCTAACAGCACCGGCTGTTTTGGTATTGAGTATTAAAAACGCGCGCAATAGGAAACCGAATGAGCGCGCTTTTATACTTTAGGAAAGCACCTTGCCATATATGTTACTTTCCGGGATGGCGGGCCACCGCCAGCAGGTATACTTCCTGACCGCCACCGGCATTGTTGAGGTCCTTTTCCGCAGACGTCAGCTTGTTCAATTGTTCTTCGTTCAGCCGGGCCACTTCCATGCCTTTGGTATCTATTTGAGGCATCTGATCAGCTCCTTTCCGGGATAGTTTTCCCGGAGGGATTCTTTTTATAGCTGGAGGTTAATTCTATATACAAAAGTATAACGAAACAGCCTTTTTGCTACTTTTAGCCAAGTATATCCGGTCACCGGATTTAAAGATAAAACTATTACCGGCAGCAGCTCGCCGCCAAACATAAAAACAGCACACGGTTGCTTAGAAAGCGCGGGCGAACCGAATGAGCGCGCTTTTAATAACCGTTTCGGTTTGGTTAAATTATAGTTGTGCCCGGCCTGTTTTTAAAATAGAATATGGTGACGAAAAAATTTTAACAGGAGTCAAGGATTGATAAAAAGAATTATTGTTGTTTTAACGTTGATTGTATTGGTGTTGAAGAGTGTCCCCGCCATTGGGGCCGTTTCGGCTTCGCCGGCGGAACCTGTCATTGCGGGCGCGGCGGCGCTGGTATTGGATGCGGAAAACGGACAGGTATTATATGGTAAGAGCCAGGATCGAAAAATGTACCCGGCCAGCACGACCAAAATTGTGACCGCTCTGGTGGCGCTGGAAATGTCGTCCCCGGATGATATGGTGGAAGTAAGCCGGCAGGCGGCGGAGGTGGCCGGCTCCCGGGTGGGACTGCAGCCGGGGGAGCGGTTGCCCATGGAGCACTTGCTGTACATGCTGATGCTCAATTCGGCTAATGATGCCGCCGTGGCCATCGCCGAGCATGTCGGCGGGTCGGTGCAAGGTTTTGCCGAGTTAATGAACCGTCGCGCCGGGCAGCTTGGCGCTCGTCACACCAACTTTACCAATCCCCATGGCTTGCCGGATGCCAACCACTACAGCACCGCCCGGGACCTGGCTGTTATCGGCCGGGGGGCCATGCAAAACGATACTTTTCAAGATATAGCCGGTACAACAACCATAAAGCTGGGACGGAAAGAATACATGTCACCGGAGGTGCTGCGGCGGGTTGAAAAGCTGGAGCAAATACACGGCCCGCTGCAGGAGGACTTTTATAACCACAACAGGCTTCTGACCCAAAGCTATAACGGTTATAAAGGCGCCAACGGCATCAAAACGGGCTATACCGCCGAAGCCGGCCAGTGTATAGTTGCTTCGGCCCGCCGGGACGGCAGGGAAATGATCGCCGTGGTGTTGAACAGCCGGGGCGCCAGCCTGTGGGCAGACGCCGCGGCGTTGCTGGATTACGGGTTCGATGGTTTTACACCTGTGGAACTGGTGACACCGCGGCAGATGATTACCGACACCGCGGTTAAAAACGGGGCGGACCGGGCGACCCTGGAAACTGCGGAATATTTCTATTATAATTTCCCGTTGGGCCGGAGCCCGGAAGTGACTCGCCAAGTTGAATTGCCGGACAATATTGTCGCCCCCCTTGAAGCGGGCCAAAAGGTGGGCGAACTGGTGCTGGAGTCCCAGGGACGGGAGTTGGGACGGGTGCCCCTGGCTAATATAAGCCCGGTGCCGCGCAGCCTCACCAGCTACCCGTGGTGGCCCTTGCTGGGGGTGCCGGTGTTTTTGCTGCTGTTGTACGGGATGATACGCAGGCGCAGAAACCGCCGGTCCCGACCGCTCTATTTGAAACAGGGCTATCGTCGTTAGCTGACTCCTCCTTTATAGACGGAAGCTATCCTACCCGGGTCGGTCCGGCACCAACAGCCTGACCAGCGCCGTGAAGGGACGGGTGACGGGTAAAACAACCAGGCTGCTGATTAAGTTAAAGGCGGTATGGGCGTTGGCCACCTGACGGGGCAAGCTGTCGGCGGCTGCTGCCACAAGGGCGGCAAAGGGCTGTAGCAGCGGCAGGAACAGCAGAGCCCCCAGGACATTCAGCAAAACGTGGGCCGCCGCCACTTGCTTGCCGGCCCGCGGTCCGCTGAGGCTGGCCAGTACCGCCGTTATGCAGGTGCCGATATTGTTGCCCAGCACCATGGCCACCGCCGTGGGCAATTCCACCAGTTGCTGGCTGGAGAGCAGCATCACTATGCCGGTGGCGGCGGCGCTGCTGTGCAGCAAAGCCGAAGCCAGGACGCCGGCCAACACTGCAAGCAGCGGGTTATGTTGCATAGAAAGCAGCGCCCCCATGAACCAAGAGGCTTCGCGGAGGGGGGCGAGGGAGGAAGCCAACAACTGCAATCCCGCAAAGATCATGCCGAAACCCAGCAAGGCGCGTCCCAGTTGGCCCAGTGGGTGGCGGGGTCTGAACACCCACAGCGCCAGGCCCGCCATGGCCGCGGGCAGTGCCAGCCGGAACAAGTCAAAAGAAATCAATTGCACTGTCACACAGGTGCCCACATTGGCCCCCAGCAGGATGCCCACCGCCTGTTCCAGCCTCATCAGACCGGCGTTGACAAAACCCACGGAAAGCACCGATATGGCCGTGCTGCTCTGTACCAGCATGGTAAGCACGGTGCCGGTTAGAGCCGCCAAAACAGGTGTGGCCGTCAGCGAAGCCAGGGCGCGCTTCATTTTTTGGCGGGACAGGTTTTCAAGTCCCTGTTTCATTACCTGCATACCCCACAGCAACAGCAAAATCCCGATACACGCACCCGCAACAATCAGCAATCCGCCTTACCCCCTTAAACCCGGTGGTATATTGTGTATGGCTTTTAACCCGGGGATATGACCGAGCAAAAAAAGCGGATTATAGACATACGTTCATATTGACACGACCGTTTAATATTGGATATACTATGTTAAACAAACTTACCGGGGGTGAACCCTCGTGCCCAGGGTTATAGGGGAGATAGAAGAAAAGCTGCGCGCTCATGACTACAAGATGACCCCCAAGCGGGAACAGGTGTTGAAGGTGCTGTTGGAAAACAAGGACAAGCATCTTAGCGCCGAGGAGGTTTACAATCTGGTCAAGCTAAGAGCGCCGGATGTTGGTTTGGCCACCGTGTATCGCACTCTGGAGCTTTTCTCCAATTTTGATATCATTCACAGCATGGATTTTGGAGATGGCAGGAAGCGTTACGAATTCAGTTCCCAAAGCATGGACGGTCATCGACACCATCACTTGATTTGCATTGATTGCGGTCGGATTATTGAGGTAACCGAAGACTTGCTTGAAGAACTGGAGGCGCGGGTGACCAACAGGTACAATTTTGTGATTAGCGACCACGAATTGAAGATTTTCGGTTGGTGCCGGGAATGCAAGCCGCAGAAGAAAAATGATCAGTCTCCGTGAACCGGTGGAACAAGAAAAGCATTGAACTAAGACATAAAAATCGGCTGTCGGCCCATTCGGTGAAACCCTAGCCGCCTGAAAGAATTGCCGGAGGAAATGGATTTTTTAAAAGACAAGGGTTGGTTGCTAAAATTTACAATTTAATTTTGCTGCCCCGGCTTCATAGAATGTTATAATCTGAACCGGGACGGTGTTTTTTCTAATGTCTGACAGGCCGATGGTGGGGCTGGCGTTGGGCGGCGGTTTTTTGCGGGGAACCGCCCACATCGGGGTGCTGAAAGTGTTTCGTCGCGCGGGCATTCCGGTGGACATGGTGGCGGGCACCAGCGCCGGGAGCATTATGGCCGCGCTTTACGCGTCGGGCCATAGTCCGGAAGAAATGGAGAAAATCGCTCTGGGGCTGCGTCACCGGGACCTGTTTGACTACGGGCCGACGTTGGTCAACTTGCTGCTTATTGCCTGTGATTTACTGGGTCAGTATACGCGCCTGCCGGTTCCCGGACGCCGTCCGCTGGGCCTGATGAAGGGCGCCAAACTGGAAGCAATGCTGGACAGGTTGCTGGGTAAGAAAAGGCTGCTGAGCGAAACACAAATCCCGGTGGGCATAACCGCGGTGGACGCCAGGGACGGCACGTTGGTGGTATTTCGCGCCGGGGAAGACCGGGAGCGTGACACCAAGGGGTTTACACTTGTTCCGCCGCAAGATGTTTATCTCCGTAATGTGCCTTTGGCCAGGGCTATCAGGGCCAGCATAGCGGTGCCGGGTTTGTTTGAGCCGGTCAAGCTGGAGGGACGGCTCCTGGTGGACGGCGGGCTGCGGGAGAACGTACCGTCTTACGTGCTGCGGCAAATGGGCGCCGACCTGGTCATTGCCGTGGATGTGGGGTACGACGGGCACCGGGCCCACGCACTGGATAATATCGTGGATTTGTTGGTACAGAGCCTGGAGATTGTATCATCCGAAAGTATCAATCTTAAGCTGGAACGGTACGCCGATCTTTTAATTCGCCCGGTGATCAAAAACATGGGTTCCTGGGATTTCGGTAAAGTTAAATACTGTATTGGCCGGGGCGAGTTTGCCGCCACAAACGCACTGGATGACATTAAAAAACGGCTGTAAAAAAAGGGGCGGGCAACTTTTTAAAAATAAAAAAAGCAGCCGGTTTTTTTTATACTCTTAGGAAAGTATACCCGGCCATATT
>JAKSCU010000387.1 GCA_022360435.1 Bacillota bacterium | reverse complement strand
GGTTTTCGGGGTCTTTTAGGTCGAGAACACCATGTGGTTGTTCCTTTGGTATTAAATCCAGTCCCCATTGTACTGTAGCTTCTCCAACGGCCAGGTCCTTGCTTGTCACTTGTACCGATAGGTTTTGGGGAAGATAATTTAAATAGTCTTTTCTAAACCTATCCCAGGTCATATCAGCAGGCTTTCCATCCGGCCCGTACTGGCGACCGCCGGCGGCAATATATTCGTCAGAACCAAATGGGTATTTGACTTCCACCCTGGTTAATTGATACTCATTTAGTTTGTCTGCCGCCGAATAGCTGAATGGTTTGGTTGTTTTCCCGGTCTGGCCGGGCTGGTCCGGGCCGCCGTCATTATTGGTGTCCTGCCACTCGTTGCCTTTCCAAACATCAAAGTACCCCATTATCACTTCTTGCTTAACAATCTGCTCTTCGCCTTGGACCAACGCTAAAGCCGCCCCGGTCGGGACGGCTGCCAGTAACAAGGCTATTATCAGCAGATTACTGATTTTTTTCAGCATGGGGATTAGCTCCCCCCTTTGTACAGCGGATTCTGAATCAGGAGAATTTCCCCGGCAAACTCGAACATTATGTGGGTTATTTTGGTCAAATCAGGAGTTGGAAGCGAGTTAATTGGACCACGCCCAATATATTTAACATCACAAGTTAATGTGCCGGTTTCGCTTCCCATGTACCCGCCTCCGCCTCTATACCGCACTACATTATCTTCTTCGACCAAGTAGAATAAAGGTAAAACACGTGATAGGTCGGTTGCTGTTATAGTTATTTCATTTTTATCTACCTGTATGTCGTGGATTATAATTCCCTTATTCCCACCCATTAGAATCCCATTAGGCTTTAAATTACCTACGCTAACTTTTTGAATTACCGCATTTAAGTCATTAGATAAATCCCAACCGAATTGCATATTTTCCTGAATTCCCGGGTGAAAGTTCCAATTGGAAAAGCTGAATGGCTCTCCCTCAAACGGTTTGGCTTTGTCGTATAACTCCTTTATACCGCCTACTGGGTTTACCAGGGGTTCTACAGGTTGTTCCTCAGCCGGTGGTTGCTCTACAGGTTGACCCTTTACGTAACCAACCACCTTGCTCACATCCGGCTTTTCCGTCCCCTTGGGCCAGCACAGCACGATGCTGTTTTCAGCGTCCCAGGTCACTTGATACCCCAGGGCCTCGGCCACAAACCTGGCCGGCAGGTAAGTGCGGCCTTGTCTTAAAAGCGGTGCCACGTCCATTGTTTTTGCCCGGCCATCGCTTTTGATTTGTTTGCTGTTTACCGCCAATTCAACCACTGGGAAACCGGGCTCGTCCAGCGTTACCTTGGGACTTTCCCAACCAATGTGTTTGTCGGTAACACCCAGGGCGTTACTCAGATAACGCACCGGCACGAAGGTGCGGCCCGCCTCAATAAACGGTTTGGCGTCCATTTTTATGCCAGGAGCCTGGTTGTTGATAAAATAATACTCTTGCCCTATCATAAAGACTACAGATTTAACTAGCTTATCTTGCTCGTATACATCCACCTTGGTTTTATCGGTAGCCCCTGTC
>JAKSCU010000454.1 GCA_022360435.1 Bacillota bacterium | reverse complement strand
ATATGCCTGATTACAGTAATATAGACGCTGCTTTGTACTATACCGGTAAGTGCTATCAGGCAATGGAGGACTATGCTAAGGCTAAGGTATATTATAAAAAGATAATTTCCGAGTATCCGGCGACAAATCAATTTGTGTACTGGTCAAATGTAAGAATGGGTGAAATGCCTTAAATAGCTGGAAATTCCAAACTGAATAGTTTTTGATAAAGCACTCTTTTTGCAAAGAGTGTTTTTTGTTGCGAACACCTTATTTTAACAAATAAAGGCCTATGTTCATATATTGTATAGAGCATATAAAACAGAACAAAGCTCACGTTGGTTAATATTAAAATCGAAAAATTAATAATTAGAGGGTGGTAAAATGGTTTATGCAAGGAGAAGGGTAAACCTGGTCTTAAGCGGGGGCGGTGTAAAGGGTATCGCCTATTTAGGGGTAAGTGATGTGGCTGAAAAGAGAGGTTACAGATGGGGCAACATAGCAGGCGTGTCGGCAGGTGCGCTGGTCGGAGCCCTGGCAGCTTCCGGTTTTACATCTTATGAAATGTGGAAGGCTATGGAAAGATTTGACTTTGAAGGGATACAGCTGGAGAAGAATGCAAAAAGAATACCCGTGGTTTCGGATTATCTGAGATACATTTCTTCGTTAAGAAATGCGGGTCCCGAAAGTATTGAGGAATTCTTCAGCAATAGGGATGAAGACAGGAAAAGAAGCTTTCTTAAGAACATTATTACATACGGCAAACAGGGATGTCTTTTTAAGGGGGAATACCTGGAGGAATGGTGTGCTGAAGAACTTGCTAAAAAAGGTGTAAGAACTTTTGGCGACCTGAGAGGGGGCAGGAAGGATGCCGTAAATCCCAGAGGCTATAGATTAAGAATGACGGGGGTGGACTGCAACAGGGGAAAAATTGTGGTAATGCCTGATGATATATCGTATTACGGCATTGAACCCGATGAATTTGAGGTGGCAAAGGCTGTGAGGATAAGCACCTGTGTACCTTTTGCATTCAAGCCGGTGGTATTGGAGAAAAAGGAGGGAGAAAAGGTAAAGAGGTACAACCTT
>JAKSCU010000273.1 GCA_022360435.1 Bacillota bacterium | reverse complement strand
TCCACAAAATTCTGGTGTTCTAGGTGCCCGAAGAAGTGCAAATCGAGCGGCTTATGAGGCGCGACGGGATCAGTCGGGCCGAAGCGGGCAACAGAATGAAGGCCCAGGTTCCCATTGATGAAAAAGTGGGATACGCAGATTTTGTGATTAACAACGCCGGCACCCTGGCGGAAACACAAAGGCAGGTGGATGAGTTGTGGGCCAAGCTGCGGCAGCTTCAAAATACGCGTTAATATGGTACTAATGCCTATATGTTAACTTTCTGGTATCAAATAGTAAAAATTATTTTGTGTTTAGAAGTGAGCCTTCAGTATTAGGCGCTTTTTTTATTTTTATTGCATAACACTACGGTAGGGATAAAAAATAAGGGTTACCGGAGGTGTTTTGCTTTGATTTATTTAGATAACGCCGCCACATCCTGGCCCAAGCCGCCGGGAGTGGCGGAGGCCATGTTAAACTGCCTGGAAGAGAAGGGCGCCAACCCGGGTCGCTCGGGACACAGGATGTCCCTGGCAGCCGGAAAAGTGGTGGATGCGGCCCGGGCTTCCATAGCCCGTCTGTTCAACATACCGGACCGGGACCGGGTAATATTCACCCTCAATGCCACCGACGCCTTGAATATGGCCCTCAAAGGGGTGTTAAAGCCCGGCGATCACGTGGTCACCACTTCCATGGAACACAACTCGGTGACCAGGCCGTTATACGGGCTGCGTAAAATTGTCAGTGTTACCAAGGTGCCTTGTGCGCCCGACGGTTCCCTTGAAGCCGGAGAGATAGAAAAGGCCGTGCGTATGAACACCAGGGTGATAGTTGTCACCCATGCTTCCAATGTCACCGGCACTGTTATGCCGGTGCGGGAAATTGGCGCGCTGGCCAGGCAAAAAGGATTAATTTTTATTGTGGACGCAGCGCAAAGCGCCGGTATCCTGGATATAGACGCACAAAATATGAACATTGACCTGCTGGCCATGCCCGGCCACAAGGGCTTGATGGGACCGCCGGGGACCGGCGTGCTTTACGTGGGAGAGCGGGTCGATTTGCGGCCTTTCCGCGAGGGGGGCACCGGCAGCAGGTCAACCGAACCGGATCAGCCCGAGGTGATGCCCGAAAAGTACGAGAGCGGCACTTTAAACTCGGTGGGCATAGCCGGACTCGGCGCCGGGGTGGAATTTGTGCACGGCACCGGACTTAAAACTCTTCGCCGGCATGAATTGGAGCTGACCCGCCGGTTTATCGAAGGAGCCGGGAAAATTCCCGGAATGATACTGTTTGGACCCGGGGCGGACGAGGAGCGGGCGCCGGTGGTGTCTTTCAGGATGGAAGGCAAAGACACCGGGGCGGTGGGCGCCGCCCTCGACAAATGGTATAATATCGCCTGCCGGGCCGGCCTGCACTGCGCCCCGGACGCGCACCGCACCCTGGGCACCCTGGAAAGCAAACTGGTGCGGTTTAGCTTTTCCTATTTCAACACCGCCGGCGAAGTGGATTTCGCCCTACAGTGCCTCAGGGACATCAATAAGCGGGATTTACCGCCGGCAAACGGTGGTTGCAACTGCTGATCCTTGCCGTCATGGCCGGGCATTTGCCCAAAGCGGTCAAGCCGAGCTAAAAAAATTAGCCATTTATGTAACGGACAGAGTAAGCTGGCACATGAAAATCATATGAAATACCATGACAAGTTTGAACAAGTGATTGAAAAACATGTCTCCAGTGGCACTGAAAGTGAAATCGCATTTTTATTGAGATTTGTTCATAATGTTACCAAAGACATTGACCAGGTAAATGAAGTAACAACACAGGAGGAAAAACAGAATAAATAAAAATATAATACCGTCGCCCAAGCATAGGCAATGGCTTATTCAACGATAAGGCGCTGCTTGTCCCACTTTACCATACGAACGAATTAGTAGTATACAATAATGAAAAAATCCAGGAATATACATTCGAAGGGCAGCTGGGTTATATATATGTTCCTTCAATTAAACTGAAATAAAGGATATTTAAAGCATCGAATCTGTGCCCCCAGAATTTTTTGTTCTTTTGCATGGCCGAGCCCACTCAATTAACGTTAACGTTGGCTTTAATCCAGTCCACGATAGCCTCCAAAGTGGTGCCGGGGGTGAACACCATGGAGGCCCAGTTTCCGTCCAACAGCGCCTTGACGTCGGCTTCGGGGATGGTGCCTCCGCCGACCACCATGATGTCGCCGGCGTTGTTTTCCCGGAGCAGCTCGGTTATTTTCGGGACTAATGTCATATGAGCGCCGCTGAGGATGGACAACCCCACCACGTCCACATCTTCTTGAATGGCGGCTTCCACCACCTGTTCCGGTGTCTGGTGCAACCCGGTGTATACAACCTCCATCCCGGCGTCCCGCAACCCCCGGGCAATTACCCTGGCCCCGCGGTCATGCCCGTCCAGCCCTGGTTTGGCCACTAGAATCCTTATTTTTCTTGCCATGGGTTAAACCTCCCTTGCCGTATTTAAAATGTCGGCTTCTCTTTGTACTCGCCAAATATTTCCCGCAGGGTCTGGACGATTTCACCTTCTGTTGCGTACGCCCGGACACATTCCAAAATGTAAGGGAGCATGTTTTCGCTGCCTTGGGCGGCTTCCCGCAGCCTGTCCAGGTTGTCTCGCACCAGGTTGTTGTCCCGCTCTCGGCGCAGCGTTTGCAGCTTTTGCACCTGTTTGCGCTCAATTTCCGGGTCGATGGTCAGGATTTCAATATCCAGTTGCTCGTTGGGGTCCACGAACTCGTTGACGCCTACCTGGATGCGTTCTTTTTTGTCGATGGCCCGCTGGTAACGGTAGGCGGCGTCGGCAATTTCCTGCTGGAAGTAATTCTGGTCTATGGCTGCCAGCAAACCGCCGCGGCGCTCGATTTCTTCGAAGTATTTTTCGGCTTCGGCCTCCATCTTGTCTGTCAGGGCCTCCACGAAATAGGAGCCGGCCAGCGGGTCCATTACGTTGGCCACCCCGCTTTCGTAAGCGATAATCTGTTGGGTGCGCAGCGCTATTTGCGCCGCTTTTTCCGAGGGCAGGGCCAAGACTTCGTCCATGGAGTTGGTGTGCAACGACTGGGTGCCGCCCAGTACCGCGGCCAGTCCCTCGTAAGCGGTACGCACGATGTTGTTTTCAGGCTGCTGGGCGGTCAGGCTGCAGCCGGCGGTCTGGGTGTGGAAACGAAGCATCCACGATTTGGGGTTTTGAGCCCGGTATTTTTCTTTCATCCGCCGGGCCCAGATGCGTCTGGCGGCCCGGTACTTGGCTATTTCTTCGAAAAAGTCAATGTGAGAGTTAAAAAAGAACGACAGACGCGGGGCGAAATCGTCCACGTCCAGGCCGGCTTCCATCCCGGCCTCCACGTAGGCAAAACCGTCGGCCAGGGTAAAGGCCAGCTCTTGTACGGCGGTTGAACCAGCTTCCCGGATATGGTAGCCGCTGATGCTGACGGTGTTCCACCTGGGCACATGCTTGGTGGCGTATGCAAATATATCGGTAATCAGCCGCATGGACGGTTCCGGGGGAAAGATCCAAGATTTCTGGGCAATGTATTCCTTTAGGATGTCGTTCTGGATGGTGCCGGTGAGTTTTTCCGAAGGCACCCCCTGTTTCTCGCCGGTGGCGATGTACATGCACCAGAGGATGGAAGCCGGCCCGTTGATGGTCATCGATGTGCTCACCTGATCCAGAGGGATGCTGTTGAACAGAATTTCCATGTCCGCCAGGCTGTCAATGGCCACTCCCACGCGGCCCACCTCGCCCAGGGAGCGGGGATGGTCGCTGTCGTAACCCATAATGGTGGGCATGTCGAAGGCCACGCTTAGCCCGGTTTGGCCTCTTTCCAGCAGGAATTTGTAGCGCCGGTTCGATTCCTCGGCGGTGGCAAACCCAGCGAACTGGCGCATTGTCCACAGGCGCCCGCGGTACATGTTGCGCTGCACGCCCCGGGTATAAGGATACTCCCCGGGGAAGTTCAGGTCTTTCATATAATTAAAGTCCGCGGTGTCCCCGGGGGTGTAAATATCTTCAACCGGCAGGCTGGAAACGGTTTCAAAGCTGGTGTCCCGGTCCTTCATTTTACTTCTGGCGGCGCGCCAGCTTTCTTCGGCGGCCTTGATTTCATCCAGTCTGTCCCGTGTCATTTTCAATGCCCCTTTCATTTTGGTTTTGATGTAAAAACCTAAGTACCAGGCGGCTGGCTTCCTTGTAAGGGTCGGCTTCCCGCCTGGCCAATTTGTCCAGCAGAGTGCCCATGTTACCGTTATTGCCGAACTGCTCCCAGAGCATCCGGCGCAATTCTTCTTCCGCCAGTTCCACCACTTCGGTACCCAGTCGCTTGCGTACCGATTCCAGCATTTCGCCGCTTTGCCGGGTATGCTCCAGGTGGCGTTTGACAAGCGCCCAGAGTTCATCTAAACCGGTGTCGTTCACCACGCTTGTTGGCACCACCGGAGGTCGCCAGCATCCGGTGTAACGGGGACTCATGTCCAGCATTTGTTCAATGTCGGTGATCATTTTTTTGGTGTTGCCCAGATCGGCCTTGTTAATTACAAATATGTTGGCGATTTCCATAATGCCGGCTTTAATGGTTTGAATGTGATCGCCGGTTCCGGGGGTGAGCACAACCAGAGTGGTATCGGCGTGATGCATTATATCCAGTTCGCTTTGCCCCACCCCGACTGTTTCTATGATAATAACCTCGCAGCCATAAGCGTCAAGCACTTTGACCACATCCCTGGTGGCCCTGGCCAGCCCGCCCAGTGAACCCCTGGTGCCCATGCTGCGGATGAAAACATTTTGGTCCAGGGCGTGTTCCTGCATGCGAATACGGTCTCCCAGCAGGGCCCCGCCTGATATTGGCGAAGTTGGGTCAACGGCGATGACCCCGACCTTGCGGTTTTCCGCCCGGGCCATTTTGATCAGAACATCGGTAAGGGAACTCTTTCCGGCTCCGGGCGAGCCGGTGACCCCGATAACGTGGGCGCCCCCGGTATGGGGATATATTTCACTTAGCAGTTCCTGCTTTCCGACGCCGTTGTTTTCAATGAGGGTTATTATTTTGGCCGCCGTTCTTTTTTCCCCCTGAATAAGTTTGCTGACTTCCAACATTTGATTCACCACGCTTCCAGGCTTATCAGTATTCTATTCCCTTTCTGGCTGAAACCCCCTTGTAGTAAGGATGCTTGACCAGCGAAACCTCGGTGACCAGGTCGGCGAGTTCAACTATCTTCGCGGGTACGTATCGACCGGTCAGCACCAGCTCAACGTGGTTGGGTTTGTTTTTGATCATATCAACGACTTCGGTCAGGTCAATGAGGTTGAAATCAAGAGCGACATTGATTTCGTCCAGTATAACCATGTCGTAATGTTCTTCGCGGATTACTTTTTTAGCCGTTTCCAGGCCCTGTCGGGCCAGTTCTATGTCGGTTCGGGAGGGGTTTTCCTTGCACACGAAGGTTTCCAAACCGCTCTGTACGATAATCAGGTTGGGGAGGTATTTCTCCGCCGCCTGCAGTTCACCATAGTCCTTGCTGCCTTTCATAAACTGAAGCATGAATACTTTATAGCCATGACCAATGGCCCGTACGGCCAGACCCAGCGCCGCCGTAGTTTTGCCTTTGCCGTTGCCGGTGTATACCTGTAGCATACCCTTGGTCATACGTTTTCGGGGCATTCCAGCACCTCCTACGTTAAACGGGACAGCTATTGAAAAAAAAAAAAAAAAAAATATACCTTCTAAGGTCAAAGACAGCCCTCTGCAGGCGGCCGCAATGAATTGTTTCGACAGTCTTGTGGTGGCGTTATTGTAATTTACCGTTGGCTAAATTGTATCAGGTAGTTGACAGGGAAAAACCGTTTGTAGACATTTATTCAAACAAAGGCCGAAAAAAACCGCCAGGCATGGACTCTGGCGGTTAGCGTCTATAAATTTTATTTCTAAAAAATATATAAGAGATCAGTCCCACACCGATAAACATGAAAGCAAACAGCGCCCATAATATTGTTTCGGCCCGGTTGCATCCGCTTTTTCGGGCGTCGTAGCCCACCCACAATCCCGAGCCCAGCATAATGGAAAGAAAGACGATATTGGCAAAAACCGCCAGCACCCTCATGTCGTTCTCATTCATTTTTTATTCCTCCACTATATCCCACTTGGGGCAGCGCGCCCCCCACCGTCCGATTACCCGGTCTTGCTCATAAATTTCGGCAATCTCGCAGGCGTTGGGGCAGCCGTCGCATTCAAAGCTGCTGGTGCGATAGGCCAGGTCGGTGATTGAAAAACCTTTAAACTTGGTTGGTTGTTTTATTATTCCCAGTTCTTCACGGGCTAAAAGGGCGGCGCCGACGGCGCCGATAATATCGTGGCGAGGCGGGACAAGTATCTCCATGTCCAGGGCCCGGGCAAAGGCTGCCTTAATTCCGTCGTTGGCGGCCACGCCGCCCTGGAAAATTACCGGCGACAATATTTCCTTGCCTTTGCCCACGTTGTTCAGGTAATTACGGACCAGGGCCTCGCACAGCCCGTTGATTATATCTTTGAGAGAGTGCCCCATCTGCTGCTTGTGAATCATGTCGGTTTCCGCAAAAACAGTGCACCTGCCGGCGATGCGGACCGGGTTTGTGGATTGCAGCGCCAAAACGCCGAACTCGGTAATGGGAATACCCAGCCGGGATGCCTGCTGGTCCAGAAAAGAGCCTGTACCGGCTGCGCAGACGGTGTTCATGGCAAAATCCGTAACTATGCCGTCCCGGATTATAATAATCTTGGAATCCTGACCGCCTATTTCCAGTATGGTTTTTACATCGGACACGAAGTGGGAGGCGGCTACGGCGTGAGCGGTTATTTCGTTTTTAATCACGTCGGCCCCCACCATGACGCCCGCCAGATAACGGCCGCTACCTGTTGTTCCCACTCCGCGTATTTCAAGGTCTTTCGGCAATGTTTTTCTGGCTTCTTTTAAACCGGCCTGGATTGTTTCCACCGGTCTGCCCCGGGTTCGCAAGTAGAGGCCGGCTATTATTTCCCCGGCCTCATTCTGCACGGCTATATTGGTGCTTACCGACCCGACGTCGATGCCCAAATAGGCTTTCATTCATTTCCACTTCCTTGATGATTAAAGATATTTTGTCTGCCTGCGCACATTAGGCCGGTTTTAATCCGGCACTCTGCAGTTTTTTCCTGCGCATCAAATCCACGAATGCTTCCAGCCGGGTGATCATGCCCGCTTTACCGGTTTGCTCATCCAGGAAAAAGGTGAGCACCGGGATATTGTGGTCGGCGCTGACCTTGTTCAGGATGGTGCGGGCCACTATTTCCGGTATGCAGGTAAATGGCGCCAGCTGAATTACACCGTCGAAGCCGCGTTTTGCATACAATATGGTATGTCCGATGGAATCCCGGCCATGCCCGCCGATTAATTCCGGCAGATAGTGCCGGGCGGCGTCTTTTACCGTCATGCCCTCCGTGGTTTCTTTCCAGGTGTTGTCCCTGGTCCATCCGGTTAAAAACATGGAGCGCTCCACCCTGACTCCCAGGTTGCCCAATGCTTCCTCGATTTCCAGATTGCTGGCCGGTTCCAGTAACACGTATATCTCACCCACAATACCCACGTCAAGGACCAATCTTTCGGTATCCCGGGGTATCTTGTTCATTTCCTCCACGGCGGCCGTCTCGGCCTCGATAATCTCGTCCATGGCGTAGGCGCCGTCCACCCATTCCAACACTTTTTTATATACTTTGGTGGTGGCGCCCCGTTCCCGCTCTTCGGGCCGGATTATATGGGTGAGCTTTTCCAGGTTATCCAGGGCCTGCAGTTTGCGCCAGGCCCGTTTGATGCAGGCGATGACGGCCTTGATGGACAACCGACCGGGATTCAGCCTGTGCACATTGCGGATAAAGTTGAAGGGGTGCAGCCGCGGCGGCTCGAATACGATAATATCCACCGGGTACCCCATCCGGTGCAGCGTTTTCCGGTGCAGTTCCGCGTATAGCCCCGCCCGGCACGGGCCGACCCCGCCGGAAGTTACCAGTACATTGGCGCCCTGTTCCACCACTTCCAGGTAGTTGCCCATAACTATCTTAAGGGGGAAGCAGGCAAATTCCGGTGAATACTGCACACCGAGGTTAAGCGTCCTGCGGCTGGGCCGGGGCGGCAGCACAACTTCGTTACCCAGGTCGTTCAACAGCATTTTAAAAGTGCGGTAGGATTCTCCCATGCGGGGGAAGGAAACCTTGCGCATCGCTATTCGCCTCTCTTTTTCCTTTTCACCATGTCCACAAATGCTTCCAGCCTGGTGCCCACACCGGCTTCGCCACTGTGCTCGTCAATGGTCAGGGTCATGAAAGGAGTCCCCCCGGGTCCGTTGTCCATCTGGATAAACCTGTCCACGATGGAATCAGGTCCGCACCCGAAAGCCGACAAGTGAATAATGCCGGCTATATTTTTCCGGCCGGTAAAGTAACGGGTGGCCCGCAAAACCTTGTCGCTAAAGGTCCAAAACATCTGCTTGCCCGAATTGTAACGCTGTCTGGCTATGGCCAGGGGAGACAAGTTGTCGGGGGTTAAGACGTTAATTTCCATGCGGCGCAGTTTATTGACCACATCCACGCTGATATACCGGTCGTTGATAATGTATGAATAACCCACCACGGCAAAGGTCATTTGCCCGGGTCTGAAGACCGGAATCGCAGCCTTGCGGTTTAAAATCATGTCTATGGCTTCCGCCGGTTGAAAGCCGTTGCGCAATAGCCGGTAAAACTTCATCTGGGTAACCCTGGCTTTGGCGTAAGACCCCAGCACCGCCGGCGGTGACGCTTTCATTTTCTCACCCACCGCCATGAGCGCCCGTAGAACGGCCAATTTGCTGTCGCGGCTGTCCACGCGCACATCCATTATCGGCGGCATATCCGGCAGACCGTGGCGGATCATGTCCGGCAGGCCCAGGAATTTGGGGCAGTAAACTGTTTTATTGTTCAAGCATACGATGCGCGGTATAAACAACTGGTCAACTTTTTCCTTTAGGGCCATGGCATGACCAAAAAACAGCTTCACCGGCACGCAAGCATCGGCCAGCGCCTCGCGGACCCCGTTGTCCAGAAGCTCCCTGGTGGTTTTGCCCGATGTGACCACCTGGGCTCCCAGCCCCTCGAAAAAAACCCTCCACAGCGGATAATACACAAAGTAAAAGAGAGCACCGGGTATGCCTATGCGAACCAATCTCAACCCTCCCGTCGAGCAGCTATTACCCTTAATATGCCAAACATAATAATGTATTCTTGTTGATTAAAAAAAATCCTTGTGCATATTTCAACAAAATGCTATGGTTCCGGCGTTTACAAGACTATTCAGCAATAATTTGTTTTTAAGGGAGGGGCTGCCGGGGAATTGTATAATATATTGTAAAGTATAAATAATTTAAATGAATTATTAAGGAGGCAGACTATGGCGGCCAAGCTTAACTTGCAGGCGGCCCTGGAAAAGGCCGGCGCGGATTTTGCCGCGGCTGATCCCGGTGCCATGGCGGTGAATGCGCAGGTGGAATATAATAATAAGGAGGCTTATTTTACTGTTCCCTTTTTGGGGCGAAACTACAGGGTTTATCATCCCGGCGGGCTGGTGGAACCCGTGGATGTGGAGGGTAATGTGCCGCCGGCGCACCGGATAGTGCTGCTGCATTACCTGGTCCACTGCGGCCCGCGGGAAGTGGAAGGCGCCGCCATGTCGTACAGAGAACTGCCCGGCGGGTCCAGCTATATCGGTCCCTTCACCGACCGGACTGTCAAGCCCCTTGTGGCTATATTTGGCGATAAGCCGGCACTGCTGGTGGAGGCCGCTCAAAAACTGGGCGGAGCCGCCATTGACTTGGGAGATACCGCGGTCACGGTGCCGGTTTTGCCCAAAATACCAATTACCTTTATATTGTGGGCGGGAGACGACGAATTCCCGGCCAGCGGGAATGTCCTTTTTGACGTTTCGGCTTCGGCGCACCTGCACACCGAAGATTACGCGCTGCTGCCGGGGCTGGCCATATGGGAAATGAAGCGGCTGGCCGGATTATAGAGCTACGGGGGTTTTTTAATGACTGAAACCAAGGCTGTTTCCTCGGAAACTGTATTCCGGGGCAAAATACTGGACGTGCGCAGGGACGGCGCAACACTGCCCGACGGAAGAACCGCCACCCTGGAGGTGGTTTATTCCGGCGATGCCGCTGCGGTGGTGGCGTTATCAAGCCAAAGGGAAGTGTTTTTGATTAACCAGTACCGGTACGTCACCGGCGGCATGCTGTTGGAGATACCCGCCGGAAAAATGGAGGCGGGCGAAAAACCGCTGGAGTGTGCCAGAAGAGAACTGGAGGAAGAAACCGGGTACCGGGCCGCCGACTGGCGCCATTTGGCCACTTTTTACACTTCGCCCGGTTTTTGCACCGAAAAAATTCACCTGTTTATGGCCCAAGAACTGACCCGGTTCAGCCAGAACCTGGACCGGGACGAATTTATTGAAGTGGAGAAAATGCCGCTGGATAAGGCTTTGCAAATGGTGGGCAAGGGCGCCATCGACGACGCCAAAACAATCGTCGGCCTGCTGACCGTGCGTCATATATTGCTTGAAGGACCGTGACAAAAGGAATTTAAAACTCAAATGGGGATATTATAATTTGATTTGTTCTAATTTGCGCTATTACCGGTCCCCCGGAGGGTTGTCTGCCGCCCACAACAAGGGTTTTATCCGTGATGCGCAGGTGTGCTTTTTGAATGGCAGTGGCCACTATGCACGAGGAAGCGTCACCGCCCGCGCCCGCTTGTAAAAAACCCGAGCAAGTGCCCATTACCAGGATACTGCCGCCGGCCACCACTTCGGCTCCGGGATGCACATTGCCCAGCACTGTTATATGACCCGGGTGGGAAAAAACCTGGCCGGAACGCAGGGTACGCTTGACCAGCAGAGCCGGGTCCCCCGGCATGGGGGCTTTGGGGGGGGGACCGCCTCTATTTTTTTCCCTGGTTTGCCCGGGGCCGGAGGCCACTGCACGTCCGGGTCGGGTATAAGCCCGTAATTTCGGCATATGGTTTCCAGCTCGTTGATCTCCGCCGGGACAAGTTCCCTGCTGCCATAAAGGGCGCACTTGGCACCGGAGAAGAATCCCCCCGATGATTCCATTTTGTACTGTAAACCTGCTTTTATAGCCTCAAAATCCCGGTCGGCGTCAAAAAGGATTACCAGGCCCTGTCTGGTTCCTTTGATGTTAACTGCTTCCTTAGCCAAAAAACCACTTCCTCCGCCGGGGATTTACATGAATATTCGCCGGCTGTCTGTATTTTCCTGCTTTTACCGTCCTAGCACTGCAAAAATATAATACATTAAGACAATATTTTTAATTAGCCTTTAAAAGTCATAATTTATCTCATATTTGGATAAATATTGATCTTATGGTAATTTGAGAAGAAGAAAGACAAAAATCGACTTATTACTATTAAATATAACCGTTGACATAAAGTATATATAGGGTATTTTATAAATATAAGCCAAATATAATTATTTGACCATACAAAAATAAAAAGCGGACATGGTTTGACTGTATTTTATTTACTCACCCTGCTATATGCATGGTGGAGTGCGCTTTTGTCCTTACTTTGCAAGAAAGTGGAATAATGCCTTGTTACGTTTTAGGCATAAGTTTAAGGGAGTTTGTATCTGCAGCCGTTGTGGTATGGGGAAGTTTTACTGTGTGCAAGCGGGTGGGAATTATTGGGGAGATGCCATTAAGCAGTTGACGGGTAAAAGGTACAGCATATTTGTGATGTCCAACTCTTTTTTTTAAAAAGTATGTTAATAAATATTTAGTAACTTAATTGTCATAATTGTTACAAAATTTACAGAAAAATACCTTGTTAAAATCTGCTTTTTTATAAAAGCTTTACAAAAATGTATTTATTATCTTGCTTGATTAGGGCTATTTATCAATTTGAAATTATTTTAACAAGGAAGTATTTATCAAATGCATAAACCATTTGAGTGTTTAATAATAATAAGTACCTTACTTACATTTAATTTTTTTAATTTATTTGTATATAATAAAAAAACAAAATATAGACAAGCTAATTATAATATATGGTTAATGTCTCTTTTTTTGGCGCTTTTGCTTTCTATAACTAATAAGTTTATATTATTATATATTGATTATAATTATTATGTGTTTTGTTTAATAGTTTCAGTAACTTTGGAGTTTCTTTATGGCCCAATTTTTTATTTGTATGTTACAGAAATCACAAGTGCAAAAAAAATAAGAATTAATGAAGTGGTGTTGCATTTTGTTCCCGCTTCATTATTTATTATTATCGTTTTCGCATTTTTATGCCATCATAATTATGGCGGCTGCATTAATACAATACAAATATTTAAGATTGCAGCCCATATTCAAATAATTATTTATATTTTTTTATCATTTAAATTATTTTATAGAAATAGTAATTATAAAAAAAATTTCTATAGAGTATGGACAATAATTAGCATTATATTTTTGAGCTTGGTTTTTATAAAATATATAGTTATGTATGCCACGACAGCTTATTATAATAATGATATGCTATCTTTTCAAGGGCTGAATATTTTTTTTGTTATAATTATAATAGGAATATTCTATTATTCGCAGATAAAAATATTTTCTTTAATGAACCTATCAGAAAAGCAAAATACTTTAGTAAAAACTCTCGCCAATAATGCTGAAATAAATCAAGATAAAAAGGAGATTAATGTTTTGCCACAAAATGAAAGCTCTTGCACGGATAAATGCAATAATGATTACAAATATCAGAGAAATCGGCTGAGTGATAGTGAAGCAATTCAACTTTATGATAAACTTGTGCATTATATGGAAACAGAAAAACCTTATAAAATGCCAAGCTTAACTTTACCTATTTTAGCAGACAGAATACAAACTTCAACACATAATTTATCACAAGTAATTAACCGGTGTGCTGGAACAAATTTTAATAACTTTATCAATCTATATAGAATAAATGAAGCAAGAGAGCTTATGGATAAAAACGAGACTTCCAAGGAAAAAATAATTACATTTATGTATGAATCCGGATTTAACTCGCCAAGTTCATTTAACAATTATTTTAAGAAAATCATTGGAGTAACTCCCAGGGAATATCTTAATAACGCTCAAACTCAATTTTGTCAGAACGAAAGCAACAAATAATTATTTTAACACAGTTTAATCAGCGGTTTTAAGATTTTTTAAAAAAATTTTTTCATAGGCATAAATAGCCGCTTGGGTACGGTCGCGTAACCCAAGGCAACTAAGAATATTGGATACATGGTTTTTGACGGTGCCTTCGCTTATATAGAGCTTTTCAGCAATTTCCCTGTTTGTGGCTCCGGTGGCTATAAGGCGGAGCACTTCCATTTCGCGTTCTGTAAGATTATATAAGTCGTCCGGATTGGAAGGAATGGGATTTGATTCGACCGAAACGCCCGCCGATACGACAGATTTAGTGTCTAGCTGGAGCGTAGGCAAATTGCTTGGTGTCGAAGTTAAGGAGTTGTTTAATGTTCCAACCAGCTTGCCGGCAACCGAGGGTTCCAGTTGGTAAATTCCTTTATGGGCGAGCTGTATAGCCTTGGCTAAATCTCGGGCGGGAATATCTTTGAGTAGGTAACCGACAGCTCCTGCCATCAAAGCTTTAATAATGTACTCTTCGTCGTCGAAAGTGGTGAGCATGAGTATCTGGCAACCGGGCAACTGCCGGTTTAGTTGCCCGGTTGCGGTAATTCCGTCCATCACAGGCATTCGCACGTCAATTAAAACAACGTCCGGCAGCAACTGAAGTGCCTGTTCAATAGCATCGTGTCCGTTGGCTGCTGTACCTACCACCTCTACCCCTTCCTGGATATTTAGCAGGGAGGCAAGGCCATCCCGCATCAGTTCTTGGTCGTCAACCACCAGCACACGGACCGGTTTAGACAGTTGATTGGTCATGCAAACCTCCTATATTCCGCCATCAGGTACCGGGTTGCCTGGTACGGTGATCAATAGTTTTGTACCTTGGCCTGGCGCACTTTCCAGTTTAATTGAGCCTTGAATCAATTCCAGGCGTTCCTGCACCCCTTTTAAACCATAATGAGTTTCATTTTTACCCAGCATACCGGTATCAAACCCTTGACCATTATCGGCAATATATAGACTGGCTTCTTTTTCGTAAAATTTAAGTGACATTGTAACGTGACTGGCTTGCGCATGTTTTTGAATGTTGGTTAGGCCTTCCTGTGCTGCTCGGTACAGAGTCATCAGTGATTGTTGGGAAAAACCCTTTTCACAACCGTCAACTTCTAACTCGATAGAAAGCTGACTGCTTTGCAAATTATTGACTAACCCGGTTAACGCCTGAACCAGTGAAAAAGTTTCTTGGGTATTGCGCAGGGTGCCCACCGAACGGCGGATGTCCTGCAAGGCTTCGCCGGCCAAACGTTTGGCATTATTGACCGCCTGATCTGCTTCCTGTGGGTTTCTGTTCCGGAAAGCCATCGCTTTTTCCAGCTGAACATTGATAACGGTGAGATAGTGGCCCAAGCAGTCGTGAATATCCCGGGCCAGACGATTACGCTCTTCAATCGTGGCCAACTCAGCCACTTTTTCGACGTATTCGTGTAATTGCCGGTGGGAGACTTCCAATTCACTTAAAAGTTTTTCCACCCGCAGCCGGTTGGCCCGCTCCAGTTTAGCTTGGTAGGCTATTGTAAGAAAAAAGACAAGAGTTAAGAAATAGATTAAACCCGGGGTAATGTCGTCACTTTTATCATACCAAGTCGGATCATTGTAACAATAAGTATAAAGATGAACACGCAGTATCATATAAATTACCCAACCCAGACTAGTTAAGCCATAACTGCGACCACAAAGAAAAAAGAAAAATAAAAAAATAACCAGAAATATATTGGGCATATGCATTAAACCCAAACCGTCGCTAAGGCTAAACACGACTATTACAACAGCCCGCAAAAGCTGAAGCACAGCCACCGTAAGCCGGGAAGGTTCCCCTTGTGCTTGCCCCTTGTATTCCAGGTGGTCCAAGGCAACAAGAATTAAAACGCCAAAAATTAGTGCTGTGACGCCCAGCCAGGGTAAGGGGAAACGATAAAAGTCTGTCAGGGTATAGTAGATGTAAACACCAATAACTCCCAGGTACATGCAAGCGGCGAACCAATTAACTATTGGGGGCGCAAGCTGACGCCCCTTGTTAAACCAGAGCTTTATGTGTGGATCCATAAGAACAATTACTCCCAGTATTTCAAGTATACTACCTAATATAAACCAGTTCAATGTGTCTGAGGATATACGTTTTTAAGCCAAAAGTCATGCTACTTCTGACTATTTTTAGCAAAAATAAATGTAACCTACTGCAGAAATTAATTATTTCCTTTCTCACATCTCATAAAACTGCAGAGCCGTTATACTGAAATTGAGATGTCCGCTACATTTTTACTATATTTTAGAGATGCTCGAAAAGGAGCGCGATAGTCGCGAGAAGCTCCAGGCAAAACTAGCAGTGGCTCTTGCGTAAGCTTGTCGAACAACCTCTTTAAAGTTTTAAATAAAGAAGAATTTCAAGGAGGGGAAAAATAATGTCTGTTGGAGTTGAAACTAAAACAGTTAAAAGGACATTTTGGGGAGCGGCGGCATTCTATTTTCTTGTGGCATTTGAGTTTTTTTACATGGCCAGTCCCTTTGCAGTTTATTTTTATTCGGTGTATCAGCCGGTGTTAAACTTTTTTAATCAATCGCCAGTGCTAGGATGGCTTGTAGATTTTTTCATGCCTCATGCAACTCAGACCTCTTCAGCGCTCATAAATATGCATAATATTGCAGGTGCCGTGCTGGCTATTTTAGGTTTTTTAGCCTTTTGCGTGGGAGCTTGCCAGGTATACTATCATAAACTGGCCGGAAAGGGTGCTGTAACCGGGGGGTGTTATCAGTTTATCAGGCATCCGCAATATGCTTCTTTTATTATTTGTGGTTTCGGTATACTCCTGATGTGGCCCCGTTATATTGTGCTGATTATGTTTATTACCATGCTGTTTGCTTACTACTTACTGGCAAGAGCAGAAGAAAAAGAATGTGAGGCTAAGTTTGGACAATCTTACATAGACTACAAAAGTAGAACTGGCATGTTTCTGCCATTTAAAGTACCTTTTTATCAGAAGTTGACTTTTACACCAAAATCAAAGTTCTCAAAGTTTATTGTTTTATTGGTTATGTATATCCTTGTTCTAGCCGTTGGTATTGGTATAGCAAGAGAATTAAACAGCCTTACCCTCAATAGTTTGTATGCGTTTTATACAACTGATTCCGCATATGTTTCGGTAGCCGAAATTGAGCCGGATAAGCTTGTTGGCGTGATAGATATTGCCTTGGCAGACCAAGAAGTCATAATTATGCTTGAAAATGCTGCACAAAACCAGAAAATAAAATACCTTAACTATGTACTGCCAAGTCAATGGTATGTGCCGGAAATTCCCATGAATGGTTATAACGGTTTCGTTCCACATAGTAGTCCGCAAAATTATGACAGAAATATGTACAAAGTTATATTTAACAAAGCAGAAATAAGGGGAAACAAAGAAGTTAACGGTATTGGTATTATTTCAAACATTGCTGAAAGAGAACCGGTGGTTGAAGTATGGGTTAATGTAGCAGAGCAAAAGGTTGTTAAGATACAGAAGATAGATAAAATAGCATATGAAAATATTCCGGTGGCAGTTTATTAGAAATGTGGGTGGTGAGGACCTTCATTTGTGGCCGGTAGCTTTTTACAGGTTAAAATAGCCTGCCAAGAATATTTTTATTTATAATTGTGCCCGCCTGGGCATAGGGGTTTATCAAAAATCACCCAGGGACGGAAAGAGTGCGCTTTTTTTAATAAGTCCCTTGACAGGGCGGCAAGTATATAGCTATTATGTAAGTAAACGCTTAATAATAAAGGAGGAGGCATGCACAACACAAAAGTGCGTCTTAGTGGGGAAGAACGTCGCTCACAGATTATTGATGCTGCTTTAAGGATATTTGCTGAAAGGGGTTTTAGCGGGAGTCGGATAAAAGAAATCGCAGAGCTGGCTGGCATAAGTGAAACCCTAATCTACCAGCATTTTGACACAAAAGAGGAGCTCTACCGGGCAGCATTGCAGGCATTGTTCAGCCATCCGGTGGAACCGCAGGTTGAGGCCATAATGGTAAACAAGGATGATGCCGGCGTTTTTGGGACCATA
>JAKSCU010000408.1 GCA_022360435.1 Bacillota bacterium | reverse complement strand
CTTTGGCACCGCAGCTCAATGGTTTGTCCGGGCTGTAAACAACCTTACAGGGACCATTGACTGTTACCTCGTGGCCGTAGTCATTTGATTTGTATGTCTTCACTGTAATGACCGGTTCGTTGTAACCGTTCGATGCATTACGTCTGATTACGTGTTGATTGATATGTATATATTTTTTCATATTACCTTTCTGTTTGTGCTCAGGTCCGTGTATCCAGGCGCCTCATGGCGTCTTATAGGACTCTGTCGGGCCTCATCTAGTTTCAGTTGCCTCCCGTCCAGCGCTGCATTTGCAATAAATGCGTTGTATACCTTGTATAGGAAAATCCCATACATGTCAAATTTTATATCTATACCTTTATTCTCAACTACCGATGAAAATTCCTTTGTGACGTTATTTCTGAGAGAATCCGCTTTGCGTATCTCCTTTCTCTTTTCATCGTCAACTTCATATGTTTCAACCTCTATATCTCCATCCTTGCCGGCCTTTGCTATTCTGCCCCTGTCAGGTATATTTCGGTACAAGGAACTTTTTACATTCACTTTAACTGCTATTATGACTGCATCAAAATTGCCGCCCTTGATTTGTACTTTGAGTTCCCATTCTCCTTCCCTTTGACCAATTAACTGTACATCGGCGAATGTCATTCCACCGCTTTTTATATCCACAACACCGAATTCATCCTCAACTTTGATAAAATCGGAATTACACGCGGGAAAAACCTTTATATCTCTGGCAGTCACATTTCCCGTATTCCTGAAATACAACCGGACATCTTCCCTTTCGCCTTTTAGAATTTCAACTGTATCTGAAGCTGTTTCAACACTTAAGCTTACATTACTCCTGGCTGTTGCAAAAGTTACGGAACTTGATAGGCCCGCCCTGACCTCCTCAATTTTTTTAGCTTCATTCCATTCTCCCGTATCCGGGTCCTTCCACCTGATATTTACAATCCGTTTACCAGGCTTTAATTCATAGCTCCCAAAGTCGTGAGTTTTTCCACTCTGCACGGTTTTTTTTTTTTT
>JAKSCU010000406.1 GCA_022360435.1 Bacillota bacterium | reverse complement strand
TATACAAAAGCTTTCTGGACTTCTTTTTTTGCTAATTCGTCGTATTCTTTACGAGCCACGGATATAAAATTAAGCAACCGGTCCCGCTCCTCCTTGGTGATGGAGGGATGTTGATCAAGCCCGTCCTTCAGCGCCCGCAGCACATCCAGCGGGTTGATACAGCGAGTGGAGGTACGAATTAAAGCGGAACTGAGCCGGTTAATTACATAACGGGGATCAACCCCGCTCATACCCTCGTCGTGATGCTCGGCCTGCAGTTCGGTAACATCTTTAGTTTTAAACCCTTCAACGTCCTGCCCGTCATAAAGCTTCATTTTCTTGACTAAATCCATACCCTGCTTCTTGCTGTCTTTTAAACGACTAAGCACCGAGAAAATACTGGCCACTTTAAGTGCGTGCGGCGCAATGTGAATATCTTTTAAGTCACTTTGCCTGATGAGCTTGTCATAAATTTTAATTTCGTCGCTAACTCGAAGATTATATGGAATTTTCATCACGATAATACGGGATTGCAACGCCTCGTTTTTTTTGTTGCTGATAAACGTCCGGTATTCGTTTTCATTCGTGTGGGCCACAATCATTTCATCAGCGTAGATAAGGGCGAACCGCCCGGCCTTGAAGTTACCTTCCTGGGACAAGCTGAGCAGGTTCCATAAGAACTTTTCGTCACATTTGAGCATCTCCTGAAATTCCATGACACCGCGGTTGGCAATGTTTAGTTCACCGTCAAAACGGTATGCCCGGGGGTCCGACTCGGAACCGTACTCGGCGATGGTGCTGAAATCAATGCTTCCCGTCAGGTCGGCAATATCCTGGGATTTGGGGTCCGAAGGCGTAAATGTGCCCACCCCCACCCGGTCATCCTCGGACAGGAATACTCTCTCCACCAACACATTTTCTATGTTGCCCCGGTAGTCATTTTCCACCATCATCCGGCAGGACGGGCACAGTTCCCCCTCAATGTGCACCCCGTACTCCCTTTCAAACTCCGGGCGCAATTCCCGCGGTACCAAATGCAAGGGTTCTTCATGCATGGGACAGTGCATGATGCCGTAAAGCGCACCCCGGTCGGTACGACTGTACCTCTCCAGGCCCCTCTTGAGCATGGAAACAAGGGTGGACTTGCCACCACTGACCGGACCCATCAACAGCAATATTCTTTTACGCACGTCAAGCCTGCGCGCCGCCGGGTGGAAATACTCCTCCACCAGGTTTTCCAGCGTCCTGTCCAGCCCAAATAATTCTCCGCTAAAAAACTTGTAACGTTTTCCGCCCTTTGACAGTTCCTCCACGCCGGCGTCCTTGATCATATTGTAAATCCTGGCGTGGGCCAACTGCATCACCCAATTCTTTTCTCTGATAATCTGCAGATACTCGTAAAAACGGCCCTCCCATTTATCTTTTTTGTTCAGAGAGCGGAATTCTTCCATGCGCTTGATAAAATCCATCCTTCACACTCCCCTTTGGTAGCTTTGGATAAATTTAACGAGTTGCATTTACAAGACCGCCTATTCCGCAGGGTAATATTATATTTATATGCAACAGCCGGGAAATGAGTATCTGTCAAAGTATCCATTTGCCCATACTGCTAGCTTGACCGACGATGAAGAAAACATAAGAAACAATAAAGCCATCCAACCAAAATCCGGTCACCCGGGGGGAACTGGCAACGCGGCAACAAAAGCGGCTCCACGGTTGACGAATTATTAAACCTAAACTTGCCCGGAGTTGGCCACAGATTTTGGCGCCAAATTTTAGACGATCACAATAGCAATAAACAGATACAAAAAAACCCCGCAAATCCTTGGCGCACAGGACTGCGGGGTTTTTGTAGTTTCAGGCAAAGGGTGACGCCGGAGACACTTTTAAAATCTGTAACGGGAAAATAGCCGGTTTACAGGCTATGCCAGCCGGATGGCGGGATAAATTAGTGCTTAAAGATTCATTACCACCAGCTTGGTTTCCGTCATTTCCTCAATGGCATATTTAGGCCCTTCCCTGCCCATTCCGCTTTCCTTTACCCCTCCGTAAGGCATTTCATCCACCCTGAAAACAGAAGTGTCGTTAATCATTACTCCCCCCACTTCCAGCTTCTGCGCGGCCAGCATGGCCAAGGACAGTGAACCGGTAAACACTCCGGCCTGCAGCCCGTATTTAGACGCATTAACCATCCGCAAAGCTTCCTCAAAGGTATCGTAAGCCATAATGGTGACCACCGGCGCAAAAATCTCCTCGCAAACCACTTTCATGTCGGGGCCGGCACCGGTTATTACCGTAGGTTGCAGCACGGCGCCATTTCTTTGGCCTCCGGTTAAAATCCTAGCCCCGCCGGAAACCGCCTCCCCAATCCACTGTTCAGCCCTGCGGGCATCTTTTTCCGTGATCATCGGACCCACATCGGTGCTGTTGTCAGTGGGGTCCCCCACCACCAGTTTTTGGGCTTGCTCCACCAGCAGCTCAGTAAAAGCATCTGCCACATCCCGCTGAACCATGATCCGCTGCACGGAAATGCACACTTGCCCGGCATTGGCGAAAGCCATCCGGCAGCACGCCATCGCAGCTTTCTCCAAGTCGGCGTCGCCGTGCACTATGGTGGCGGAATTGGAGCCCAGTTCCAAGGTGCATTTCCGCAGGCCAACGCCCTCGCGTATTCTTTTACCCACCGCCGGAGAGCCGGTAAAGGTATAGAAGGCAAAGCGAGGGTCGCTCAACAGCAGCTCCCCGATTCCGGCCCCCTCTCCGGTGACCACGTTCAAATGGCCGGCAGGCAGCCCGGCCTCCTCCATTATGCGGCACAAGGCCAGAGAGGTAAGGGGAGTTGTGGACGCTGGTTTTAGGACTACGGTGTTTCCTGCGGCAATGGCCGGGGCCACCTTATGAGCCACCAGGTTAAGGGGAAAGTTAAACGGGCTGATGGCGCACACAACCCCCAGGGGCGCCCTGACGGTATAAGCAAACCTGTTTTCTGCTCCCGGCGTGGATAACGGCACAATTTCCCCTTTGATACGCTTGGATTCTTCCGCGGCCAGGCTAAAAGTATTGGCGGCCCTGGACACTTCCGTCATGGCCTCTTTTAAAGGCTTGCCTGCTTCTCCGGCTATGGTCAGGGCCAGGCTTGGCTGGTTCTTTGCCAACAGCTCCGAAGTTTTCAACAGTATTTGGTGCCGCCGCCAAGGAGGCAGGGGAGTTTCCTTAAAAGCTTGCGCGGCGGCCCCGACGGCGTTGTTCACCGCGCCGGCGGTAGCGCGGCAAACCCTGGCCATCACTTCACCGCTGTACTTGTTTGTTACCGTGAAATAATCACCGGTATCCAACCATTGGCCGTTGATACATATGGGATGACAATTCACGTTGGTGCTCCTTTCAACCTAACTTGAACGGCTCTTTAGTCCCTCAATCACACCAAGCGCCACAGTCAGGCAAAAGTATTATCGATACTTCCTGCCCTTTTTCAACCGGGGGACACCCGGCAGGAAGGTCTATTAACGCATTATAATTGGTTAACGACCTTAACATGCTTGATTTCTGCCCCGGCAAACAAGTCACCTGCCATTTATCTTGGCCCCAAAAAGCATGCCCCCTGACGAACCTGCGCGGACCGCCTTTTTTAGGAAAAGAATTTTTACAGACAGCCTCAAGGCGCACCGGACCCAGCTTGCGCCCCTGCAAAGCTCGCAAAACAGGGCCGGCCAGCAAATGATAACCAACCGCGCAAGCGGCGGGATTGCCCGACAAAGCAATGATTAGCTTGGTATCAAGCACCGCAGCGCCGCTGTGACTGCCGGGTTTAATCTTCACGCCCCAAAACAGCGGTCTCGCTCCTGCCTGTCTAATCGAATCAAGAGCTTGGTCACAAGCGCCGAAAGCCGCCCCTCCGGTGGTCAGCACCACGTCCACCTGACGCAGCAGTTGCTCCAAGCGGTGTTTAATTTCCGCCGGTTCCATTCCGCCGGCTGTTTCCGGTTCCAATGTTTGGGCTCCGTCAAGCTGCGCCAGGGCCGCCAGAAGCGGGCCGTTGCTGTCCCTCATTTGACCCGGCGCCGGCGTCTCATAACAGGGCACGATTCCTTTGCCCAGACTCAGCACAGCCACTTTGGGCCTTGGAAAAACTTCTACCCGGCTTATCCCATAGGCAGCCAGAGCACTAATCAGCCCCGGGCTGAGAAATGCGCCCTGCTTGGCGATAATATCGCCGGAATGAAAATCCTCCCCCGGTTCTTTTAAATTATCGCCCGGGCGGACACTACTTAAACAGGTGACATATTCCCCTTTAAGCTCGGTTAATTCCTGGGGTATGACGGCTTGGGCGCCGGGGGGCACCAGGCCGCCGGTGGCTACCCCGGCAGCCTGTCCCGGCTGTAAGGAAAACCCCGGGTCATAACCCGGCCGGGAACTTTTCCGCAATAAATATTGTCGACGATTAGCGTCATTGCTTATAAAAAGGGCATAGCCGTCCATCGCGGCCTGCCAAAAAGGGGGTAAATCGTGCGAGGCGTGGATATCCTGACGGCAAACCCGGCCCAGGGCTGTTTCCAGGTCAACAAACCGGCCAGGCAAAGCAATTAAGTTGTTTATTAGAAGGTCTTGGGCTTCTTCAAGCAACACATTGGTCAACATTTTTTTTAACCCCGCTTACCTTTTTTGCCCCCAATCATCACCCCTACCCCAGGCCCCCAGCCGGCTTACCCGCGCGGCCCAAGCATTTTCAAGCCGTTGTCACAACGGGGGCTGGGACCTTTAAACCGCCTCGGGTATTTTCTCTATTCTGATGGCGCAAACTTTATATTCACCGGTTTTGGTAATCGGATCCAAAGCGTCGCTGGTTAAAACATTGGTGGGAGTTTCATTGTAATGGAACGACATCCACACCAATCCGGGAGGAACCCGGTCGGTTACCGTAACTTTGGTGGTAACCTCTCCACGCCGGGAGACCACCCTTGCCGTGTCGCCGGTAACAAACCCCAGCCGGGCGGCGTCTTCCGGGTTAACCTCGGCGTATTCTTCCGACCACATGCTCTTAAGGGCGGCCGAATATGGCGTGGTCACGTTATAATGATACAATATCCTTCCCGTGGAAAGCACGAAGGGATATTCCTGGTCAGGCAGTTCCGCCGGGGGTATATGCTCAATGGCATGGAAAAGGCCCTTGCCCCGGACAAACGTGTTGGCGTGCAAAAATGGTGTTCCCGGGTGTTCACAAGTGGGACACGGCCACTGCAAACCTTTTGCATCAATTCTGGCGTAGTTTATTCCGCCGTAAGGCGGGGTCAGGGACGCCATCTCCAAGAAAATGTCTTCAGCGCTGCCGTAGCCCATCGGGTACCCCATCCTTGCGCAAAGGGCCGTTATGGCCTGCCAATTGGTTTTGCCCGACAGCGCGTCAATCGCCTTTCTAACCCGCTGCACCCGGCGTTCGGTATTGGTAAAGGTTCCATCCGTCTCGGCAAAGCTGGCTGCGGGCAGGACCACATCGGCATATTCCGCAGTTTCCGTGAGAAACAGCTCGTGCACCACCAGAAACTCAAGTTTTTCCAGCCCGGAACGGATATAGTTGCTGTTGGGGTCCGTCAAAACCGAATTTTCACCCAAAATATACATGGCCTTTAGCTCGCCGGCATTAGCCTTGTCGAACATTTCCGGGATCATCAGCCCTATTTCGCCGGATAAAGAAACACCCCAGGCTTTTTCCAACTTTTCCCTTGCAGCCGGATCAGTCACACGCTGGTAGCCCGGGAACACGTTTGGCAGCGCTCCCATGTCACAGGCCCCCTGCACATTGTTCTGACCGCGTATCGGGTTGACCCCGGTGCCGGGACGGCCCATATGCCCGGTTAACATGGCCAGGTTGGCGATACTCAACACGTTGTGAGTGCCACAAACATGTTCCGTAATACCAAGGGTATAAAAAATCATGGCCTTGTCGGTAGCGGCGTAAAGACGGGCCACCGCATACAGATCTTCAACCGGTATGCCTGTTAGATCCGACACGTATTCGGGCGTGTATTTTTGCACCGCCGCTTTTACAGCGGCAAAATCCTCGGTTCGCTCCTGCACAAATACCTGGTTGTGTAAGTTTTCCGCGATGATAATGTTCATCAGCCCGTTAAAAAACGGAATATCGGTGCCGGGTTTTATTTGCAAATAATAGTCGGCTTCTTCCGCCATTTCTATGCGCCTGGGGTCCACTACGACAAGTTTTGCCCCCCTGCGCACGGCCCGCTTCATTTTATAACTAAGCACCGGGTGGGCTTCGGTGGTGTTGGTGCCAGTCAAAAACAATAATTCAGCCTTGTCAATTTCTTTGATGGAATTGGACATCGCTCCGCTGCCAAAGGAAATGGCCAGACCGGCCACTGTGGGCGCGTGTCAGGTCCGGGCGCAACAGTCAACGCTGTTTGTGCCCATCACCGCCCGGGTGAATTTTTGCATTAGATAATTTTCTTCATTGGTACACCGGGCCGAGCTTAAACTGGCGAATGCCCCGGGTCCGTGCTTGGCCTTAATTTCACTTAACCTGTCGGCTATCAAATCCAGCGCCTCATCCCAGGTTGCCGGTTCAAACCCGCCATTTCGCTTGATTAAGGGAGTGGTCAGCCGGCGTTCACTATAGACAAAATCCCAGCCAAACCTGCCCTTAAGACACAGCGCGCGGCCGTTCACAATACTTTCCGGGTTGGACGCCACTCCCACCACCTTGTCGTCTTTAACACACAGGTCGAAATTACAGCCAGTGCCGCAAAAGGGGCAGGTTGTTTTAACTTTTTGGTATTCCCAGCGCCTGGCTTTACCCTGCATTTGCTTTTCCGTCAGTGCCCCCGTGGGGCATACCGAAACACAATTCCCGCAAAAAACACATTCTGATTCCACAAACGGCACATCATTAGCGGTTGTCGCCCTCGTACCGGGGCCACGGCCGGCTAGTTCAAGAATGTTTTTGCCGGTTATTTCCGCGCAGGCGCGGACGCACTTGCCGCAAGCAATACATTTGTTGGGATCTCGGACTATAAAGGGGTTGCTGTCATCCACAGCGTAATTTGGTTCCGTCTCCGGCACGGCGCTTTTTTTGACCCCATACTCATAGCAATATTGGGCCAGCTTACAATCGCCCATTTTCTCGCAAGTCAGGCAATCCTGTGGATGGCCGGCAAGCAACAATTCCAAAATGGTTTGCCTGGCCTCGATTACTGCCGGTGAACGAGTTTGCACAACCATTCCCGGCTTGACGGTGGTCACACACGAGGCCGGCAAGTTACGCAGCCCCTGTATTTCCACCACACACAAACGGCACGCTCCCCAAGGGCTCAGGTCCGGTTCGTAGCAAAGCCGGGGAATGTGAATACCCGCTTGTTCGGCAGCGTTTAATACCGTAGTGCCCGCGGAAACTTCAACTTCCTTGCCGTCAATACTGAGATTAACCATTTTCAAGCCACCATCACTCCTTTTTACAACCTTATATTTAATTCACCCGGCCCTTGAGTGACCGGTGCCGAATACTGCGTAGCGCCGCCCACCCCGGGCGCATACCAATAAAAAAGCGCACTCATTCAGTTCCCTCTACGTGCGCTTTTTGATACTCTTATCCTTGAATCCGGCCATTAATATGGCCGGAAGTATACTTTCCTAAGAGTACAAAAAACCCGCCTGAAAAACGGGCAGGTTTTTAAGAATGTAATAGCGGCGGCCAGGCTGTCATGGTACATAAATACTTTAGACCCTGTGACTTTGCGTCCCCACCTTTCGATGGGTTTGCCCTTGCGCTATATTTAATTGTTGCCATTATTATCTTATATTAGCATTATAAGCACAATTTAACATTATGACGTTTGGTTGGGATAAAAGGTTTCTTGTTTGGCGTAAGAAAATATCGTTTTTTCCCGACACTGTTCGCCGGAAATAACTTTTGAAAATGTGTCTCTGTAACAATTTGCGTAAAATTCATATTTTATGATTTACTAACATTTATAATTATTTTAAAATTTATATAGATAATTACCGTACTATAATTACCCGGCCAGGGTAAACATAAATTTGGAGGTGCTGTTGATGGTCGGCCCTGAATCAGTTGCGTCAAACAATGGCAGTACAGACTTAAAAAAAATGTCGGTAAAAATATCCGGGATGAACTGCGCCGCCTGCTCCAGTCGGGTTGAAAAGGTACTGTCGGGCATGCCGGGAGTGGAAAGCGCCCGGGTCAACCTGGCCGCCGCAACAGCCACGGTAGAGTACCGGCCCGATCTGTTGAACCAAGAAAAGATTTTGGCCACCATCATTGAAACAGGCTACCGGCCGGTAACCGCCCGCGCCGAGTTGCAGCTCGGCGGGATGAGCTGCGCCGCCTGTGCCGCCAAGGTGGAAAAAGTGCTGAACAAAGCGCCGGGCGTTTCCCGGGCGGCGGTGAACTTGGCCACGGCCAAAGCCGTGGTGGAATTCAACCCGGCGCAAACCGACGCCCAACAGCTAATAGAAGTCGTCGGCGCAGCCGGATACAAAGCTGCGGAAGTCCGGGACCGAAATATGGCCGAGCTGGAACGTGAGGAGCAGGAGAGGGAAATACGGAGACAAAAACGTCTGGTTATTTTCTCCGGCCTCCTGTCGGCTCCGCTGGTGGCGTACATGCTGGCCATGGTGTTTGACATGCACCAGGCGGCAGCGCCCTTTTTTTTCAGCCCCTACTTCCAGTTTGCGCTGGCTACGCCCATTCAGTTTATCGCCGGAGCCAACTTTTACAGGGAATCGTTTATTGCCCTGCGAAGCGGCGGCGCCAACATGTCGGTGCTGGTGGCCATGGGCACTTCCGCAGCTTATTTCTACAGTGTGGCGGCTACTTTCTTCGGGGAGCAAATCGGCCTGCGCGAGGTTTATTACGAGACCAGCGGCATCATCATCACCCTGGTTTTGCTGGGCAGAACTCTGGAAACCATCGCCAAGGGCAGGACATCCGAAGCCATCAAAAAACTGATTGGGATGCGGGCCAAAGCCGCCCGAGTGGTAAAGGACGGGCGGGAAATTGAAATCCCCGTCGAGGAGGTGCAGGCGGGCGACCTGGTGGTGGTGCGCCCCGGCGAAAAAATACCGGTGGACGGTATGGTGCGGGAAGGTTACTCCACGGTGGACGAATCCATGCTGACCGGTGAAAGCGTGCCGGTGGACAAACAGGCCGGGGACGAGGTAATCGGCGCCACTATCAACAAGCTGGGCACTTTCAAGTTCGAAGCCACCCGGGTGGGCCGGGAAACCGCCCTGGCCCGGATCATCAAAATCGTGGAAGAAGCGCAGGGATCCAAAGCGCCCATTCAGCGCATGGCCGACATAATCTCGGCCTATTTTGTGCCGGCGGTAGTTGTGGTGGCCGCCTTAACTTTCGTCTCCTGGTACTTTTACGGAGCGCCGGGTGATTTTACCCGCTCCCTGCTGAACTTCACCGCTGTTCTGGTGATCGCTTGTCCCTGCGCGCTGGGCCTGGCCACGCCCACGTCCATCATGGTTGGCACCGGCATAGGGGCTAAAAACGGTATTCTCGTCAAAGGCGGCGAGTACCTGGAAAAGACCCATAAATTAACCGCGATTATTTTGGACAAAACCGGCACCATCACCAAGGGAGAACCGGCCCTGACCGATTTACTCCCGGCGCCGGGCTATGCCGGCGACCACGAACAGTTATTCGGTCTGGCCGCGGCGGCGGAAAAGAATTCGGAGCACCCCCTGGGGCAGGCTGTTGTAAACCACGCCGAAAAAAAAGGGCTTGTTATTGCAAATCCCCAGCGGTTTACAGCCCTCCCCGGCCATGGTGTCCAGGCGGAGATAGACGGTACCGCCGTTTTACTGGGAACCAGAAAATTGATGCGGGAAAATAATGTGGATACGTCCGTAATGCTGACCGAGGTGGAAAAGCTTGAGGAAGAGGGTAAAACGGTTATGTTCATGGCGGTGGAC
>JAKSCU010000311.1 GCA_022360435.1 Bacillota bacterium | reverse complement strand
CAGGTAGTTTAAAAATTCCGGACCGTCGCCCTTGCCGCCCGCCCGGGCGGCGGCTTCGTCCCAGCCCGGGGGCTGAAACATCTGCCGGCTGTAAGATTCCAATAGGTACTCAATTATTTTTTGCTGTTCCGCCGAGGGTTGCGGTATAAATCCTTTTAACGACACATTTTGGGCGGTTCCGCTTATTTTTTCTTCCTGCTCCAGCCTGGCCAGCAGTAGGTTGAAGTGTTTGCTGTTCAAGGCCGAAAAGAAACGCGAGCGCAGTTCTTCCCGGGGATAGCCCTCCCGCAGCGGGAATTTGCGCCGGTGCTCTTCCAGTGTATGTAAAATTGTGCTTTCCCAGCGGGACATCACCGAGGCGGCAAGATAATAGTCCTCCCCTTCCGCCACGAATCCAACCGCCAGCCTTGATTCCATCAGTTCCCGCAGGGCCCGGGCGGCGGTTTCTTGATCAATGCCGGTGCCCGCGGCCACCTCGGCGGGGGTGAATATGCGGTGGCTTGATTGAAGGTGTTGGGCCGCCAATTCCGCCGGCGAGCCCCGCTCGGCGGTGGCCAGGGTATCCAGCACCTCGGGCCGGTTGCGCCTGTGTCTGGGGGGAGCCGGGTCGACCACCGGCCCGCCGCCTATGGATCGCATGGGCGAGTAAGACCTGATGACGAAATGGTCTGCTTTGGCGACGGCCGCCGATTCTTCCAGTTGGAATTGCACATAAGCTTCCTCCCCGGGCTGCAATTCTTCCCGGTCCAACAGAATCACCCGGCCCAGTATTTCGGCGGTGCCCAAGTAAACTCTGACCCGGGCCCGGTGCTTTAGCGCCTTGGGCGCGCTGGCCAGCAACTGCAACCTGGCGTCCAGCCGATGGGAGGGTTTGAGGCTACCCGGCGGCGCTAGCACGTCTCCGCGGTTGATGTCACCGGTGGCCAGACCGGTCAGGTTTACAGCCACCCGTTGGCCGGATTCCGCCGTTTTGACCTTGTGCCCGTGCACCTGGAGATTGCGTACCCGGTAAACCTGGTCACCGGGGTAAACTTGCAGGCCGTCACCCACATGCAGTTCGCCGGATAGCAGGGTGCCCGTGGCAACGGTGCCGAAACCGGTGATGGAGAACACCCGGTCAACAGGCAGCCGGGGCGGGCCGGAGAACTTTCTTTTTTCCACCCCGGCGGCCAGCCCGTCGATGGTTTGCAATAATTCCTCCATGCCTTCGCCGGTCACCGCCGACACCGCCACCACCGGCGCGTTTTTCAATCTGGAGTGCTGGATGAATTCCAGCACATCTTCATGCACCATTTCCAACCATTCCCGGTCCACCAGGTCCTTCTTGGTCAAGACCACCACGCCTCTGTCCACCTGCAGCAGCTGAATAATTTCCAGGTGTTCCCTGGTTTGCGGCATTACGCCTTCGTCGGCGGCAATAACCAGCAGGCCAAGGTCAATGCCGCCCACCCCGGCCAGCATATTTTTAATAAACCGCTCGTGTCCGGGCACGTCAATGATGCCGGCTTTCCGGCTATTTGGCAGTTTAAGGTAGGCGAAGCCAAGTTCTATGGAGATGCCGCGCTCCTTTTCCTCCTTCAGCCGGTCGGTGTCTGTGCCGGTCAAGGCTTTAACCAGCACTGTTTTGCCGTGGTCGACATGGCCGGCGGTGCCGATAATTATGTGCTTCAACCGGCCGCACCCCCCCGCAGCACCCCGGTCAACACGCGCACCAGGGCATCCTCTTCCCCCGGCTGCAGTGTGCGCACGTCCAGCAGCAGCCTGTGGTCCTGTAGTCTGCCGATAACGGCGGGCTCGGTCTTCCGCAGCCCGGAGGCCAGTTCGGAAACAGTCATTTCCCAGGGCAGCACTTCCACCGCCCAGGAGGGGATCTCGGCGGTGGGTAGGGCGCCTCCGCCCACCGCCGAGCTTATTTCTACCAATGTGAATGTAGCTTTGTCTCCGGCGGTTGCGGTCAATTTATTGCGCAACCCGGCGGCCAGCGGCTCCAGTTCCGCCCGGCCGGCGGACAGCATGGCCAGGGTTGGCACCGTATGCATCGCTTCGGGCGGGTCCAGGTATAACCGCAGGGTGGCCTCCAAGGCGGACACGGTAAACTTTTCTATCCTGATGGCCCGGGTCAGCGGGTTTTTTTTCATCCGCTCCACGTATTTCTTTTTACCAACTATAATGCCTGCCTGCGGCCCGCCCAGCAGTTTATCTCCGGAAAATGTCACCACATCGGAGCCGTCCCGCACCACTTCTTGTACCGTGGGCTCGCCGGGCAGGCCCAGGGAAACCATATCCGCCAGGGAGCCGCTGCCAAGGTCGGACATTACGGGCAAATTGAACTCTTGGCCCATGGAGACCAGTTCGGCAATTGACGTTTCCCTGGTGAACCCCACGATGCGGTAGTTGCTGGTATGTACGTGCAGCAGCAAAGCGGTTTCGGAAGTGATGGCGTTTCGATAGTCGCGCGGGTGCGTCTTGTTGGTGGCGCCCACTTCCACCAAACGCGCGCCGCTTTGGGCCATTACTTCGGGGATGCGGAATGAGCCGCCAATTTCCACCAGTTGGCCCCGGGAGACAATTACTTCTTTCCCTTTGGTCAGGGTGCCCAGAGCCAGCAGAACGGCGGCGGCGTTATTGTTAACCACCAGCGCGGCTTCCGCGCCGGTGAGCCCGGTAAGCAGTTCCTCCACCGGTGCGTAGCGCGAGCCCCGCTTGCCGGTTTGCAGGTCCAGTTCCAGGTTGGAATAGCCGGATGCCGCTTCGTTTATGGCCTGGCGGGCGGTTTTTGCCAATACGGCCCGGCCCAGGTTGGTGTGCAGAACCACCCCGGTAAGGTTGAGTACCCGGCGGAGGTTGGGCCGGTTGTTCAATCGGGCCATGTTTGCCGCCCGGGTAACCGCCTCCCGCATCAGGTGATTGCGGGGCTCGGTATTCGGCGGCGTCCGCAGCAGGCCGGACTTGATGTCATCCCTGATCTGCGCCGCCGCTCCACGCACGGCATCAATCACCAAAACCCTGGGTATTTTGTCCAGAAGCGACTGAACGGCGGGGTTTTTCAGGACTTCGTCCACAGACGGTATATGCCTGAATAACCCGTTGTTGTCATTGTGGGACATGCTCTTCCTCCCGTATCCACTGTATTAAACATTATATGGCAGTAACACTTTTATGGCAAGGGTTTGGGATGTGAATCAGCCGGTTGATAAATAAAGCGCACATAGAGGGAACTGAAATGAATGCGCTTTTTAAATAAACAAAAGTTGCGGCAATTATAATCGCCACCGGGGCACAATAAATAGACGGTTTTAAAGTTTGCGCGAAGGGAGGTTGCTTGTTGAAACAGCGGAATACGCAGTTTGCCGTAATCGGGCTGGGCCGCTTCGGTACCAGCATGACAAAGGAATTAATCCGCATGGGACATGATGTGCTGGTGATAGATAATTCGGAAACGACTATCAACGACATCGCCGATACCGCCACCCACGCCGTCCAGGCCGACGCCATGGATGAGGAAGCTTTAAAATCCCTGGGCATCGGCAATTTCGATGTGGCGGTGGTTTCAATCGGTGAAAAAATTCAGGCCAATATTCTGGCCGCCATTATATTAAAAGAAATGGGCGTGAAAAGGGTGGTGGCCAAGGCCCAAAACGAATTGCACGGCAAAGTGCTGCATAAACTGGGCGCCGAAGTTATATTCCCCGAAAGGGATATGGCGGTTAAACTGGCCCGCTCGCTGGCTTCGCAAAATATACTGGACCAAATTGACATTTCTCCGGACTATGGAATTATGGAACTGGTGGCGCCGGATAGTTTTGTCGACAAAAGCCTCGAACAGTTGGCGGTAAGGAAGAAGGCGGGGGTTAATATACTGGCGGTCAGGCGGGGCGAAGAAATAATTGTCTCGCCGCCGGCTTCGTTCCAAATACAAAGGGGCGACGTAGTGGTGGCGCTAGGCAAGAATCGGCACTTGCTCGGTTTGAGCGAAAATAATTAAAGGCTGGAGATTATCGGATGTTGCGGCGGATTAATCCCCAACAAGCGCTGGTCCTAAGCTTTCTGACACTCATCGGCCTGGGAACGCTGCTGCTCAGCACCCCCTGGGCCACCGTGGACGGTTCCCGTAATCTTTTAACCTCTTTTTTTACCGCCGTATCGGCGGTTTGCGTCACCGGCCTGGTGGTGGAAGATACGGGCACATACTGGTCTTTTTTCGGCCAATTGGTAATTTTATTGCTAATACAGGTGGGCGGGTTGGGTGTGATGTCCTTTGCAACCTTTTTCGCCCTTTTGCTGGGCCGGCGAATCCGGTTGAGACAAAGGCTGATTATGCAGCAGGAATTGAACAAGCCTTCCGTGCGAGGGATAGTGGAGATATTTCGTTATTTGCTGTTGTTTTCTTTTTTGATGGAAGCCTTGGGCGCGTTGGTGCTGGCTGCTCGCTGGGAGCCGGAAATGGGTTTGGGGCAGGCTCTGTGGTTCGGTGTTTTTCATTCGGTATCAGCTTTTAACAACGCGGGGTTTGATATATTCGGCAACTGGCAAAGTCTCACCGGATATGCCGCCGATCCCGTCGTCAACATCACCATTGCAACTTTATTTGTGGTAGGCGGGTTGGGTTTTATAGTTATGTATGAAATTTATAACTACCGCCGGGAAAAAATTCTTTCGATGCATGCGCGCCTGGTTTTAATCGTCACCCTGTTGTTAATTTTCGTGGGAACGCTGGTTATACTGGCCTTGGAGAACAATCACGCCTTGCGGGATTTGTCGCCCGCCCAAAAGTTGATGGCGGCTTGCTTCCAGGCGGTAACACCGAGGACGGCCGGTTTTAACACGCTTGACCTTCACGCGCTGTATTTGCCCACCCATTTATTGATCATGTTATTTATGTTTGTGGGCGGCTCGCCCGGCTCCACCGCCGGCGGCATTAAAACATCAACCTTTGCCCTGCTTGGAGCGGCCATTTACAGCATTTTAAGGGGAAAAAGGGAAACCGAATTACTTAACAGGCGAATTGCGCATGAAGATGTGCTGCGGGCGTTATCCATTGCTTTGCTGGTACTGTTTCTTATAGGCACCGTCACTTTTTTGCTGTCTTTCACCCATGACCGGGATTTGATCATCGTTCTTTTCGAGGTTGTGTCCGCACTTGGCACGGTGGGGCTGAGTTTGGGATTGACGCCGGAATTAAGTGATCCGGGCCGGGTGCTGATAGCCATAACCATGTTTTTGGGTCGGGTTGGTCCCATCACCATCGGTTATGCCCTGGCCTACCGGCCAAAGCAGCCCGAAGTCCGTCATCCCGAGGGCAGAATTATGATCGGTTGATTCATGTGCCCAAGTTGGCGGCTTCAAATAAAGACAGTTTTTCTTTCTTGCCAAATATGACCATAACGTCACCCTGGCTGAGACGCGTCGCGGCTGTCGGCTGGAGCGGCGTGCCGTCGTGGTATAATAGAAGCATGGAAATGCCGAACCGGTTGGTGGTGTTTAGCTTGGCCACGGTCCGGTCGGCAAATCCGGGGCCGACTGCCAATTGTTCCACTATAAAACCCTGGGGCAGTTCCAGGACGTCAATTTCCGAATTGGCGGAAATCTGGTGGGCTAATCTGCGGCCCATGTCCCGCTCGGGAAAAATGATCCTGTCGGCGCCCATTTTCTCCAGGACACTGCCCCTTCTCCCGGTGGAAGCCTTGACTGATACCGTAACGCCCGCTTCTTTAAGAATACTGGTGGCAATAAGGGTTCCTTCAAAGTCCGAGCCCATGGCCACCACGGCTTCGTCAAAGTTCTTTTCCCCCACCAGCCGGGCCAGTTCCTCGTCATCATCGGCCACATCAAGTACGGCGCCGGAAATAATCATATCTCGCACGTCCTCCAGCGCTTCTTCATTCTCGTCAATAACAAAAATATCGTGCCCTCTTTCAAACAGCTCCTCGATCACCCCTTGCCCGAAGCGTCCGACGCCTATTACAAGCACGGATTTTTTTTTCAATTGCCCCTCGTCTCCTTTAGCCTATTAAAATATCTTCTTTCATGTAATGCAGCCGTCTTTTATCCTTTCCGGCCAGCACGATAATTACGGACAAAATCCCGATGCGTCCGACGAACATTAAAAGTCCAATGAGTACTTGCCCGAAATCGGACAGTTCACGGGTTATGCCCATGGACAACCCCACGGTGGCCATGGCCGAAACCACCTCGAACAACACCGGCAAAAAGGACAACCCTTCGGTGACCATCAGGGTCAGCGTGCTGACGGACACCAGCAAGCCTGCGATCACCACCACCGTGAAGGCTTTGGTGACGCTGTCGGGTTCAATTTCCCGCTCGAATATGACCACTTCTTTTTTGCTTCGCACAATGGCCCAGATGGCCAGCAGCACCGTGCCAAAAGTGGTGGTTTTAATCCCGCCGCCCACTGAACCCGGGCTGGCTCCGATGAACATCATAATTACCATTAACAAGATAAAGGGCTCCGACCATCCGGATACGGGCAGGGTGGTAAAGCCGGCGGTGCGGGTTGTGGCCTGGAACAGGCTGAGCACGGCCTGATCCGCCGATGAAAGGCCGGCCAGCCCGCCTTTGTGGGCGCTTAAAAAATAAAATAAAGCGCCGGTTAAGGTGATAATTGCCGTAACCGACAACACCAGGCGACTGTGTAGGCTTAGCCTGCGCCAGCTTCGGCGGGCCAGGAAGATTTCCTGTAAAACCACGTAGCCCAGGCTGCCCAATAAGATAAGTACGATTACCACCAAAATAAAGCCGGTGTGTAAAGCGAAGGGCTCCAAGCTGTGCCCGGTAAGATCGAAACCGGCTCCGTTAAAGGCGCTGACGGCATGAAAGACAATAAAAAACGCACCTTGTAGCGACCCCTTCTCCCACACTTCGGGCAGAAGCAGGGCCATTAAAAACGCGCCGATACTCTCCAGGATCAGGGTAAGCAACACAATATCCCGCACCAGCCGCACCACGCCCGACAGATCAAAGTAATTGCGGTCCTGGGCCACCATATACCTGTGACCAAGCTGTATTTTCATGCCCAGCATGGCCAGTATGATGGCGGTCAACACCATCACGCCCAGACCGCCTATTTGCATCAGAACAAGGATAACGGTCTGTCCGAACAGGGTCCAGTGACTGGCCGTGGTGACCACGGTCAGCCCGGTGACCGTCAGGGCCGAGGTGGCGGTGAACCAGGCTTGCAGCAGGGTGGTGGGACCGGTTGAGGCCACGGGCAAAAAAAGCAGCAGGGTGCCCACCAGGTCCACCAGAGCGTAACTAATAATCAGCAGTTGGCCAGGTTTGATTTTTCTTTTCATCAGGTTCTCCCGGTAACATGGGGTTGATATGTGCTCCCTGAAAACACTGTCCCGCCACATACAATACCAGAAGTTATTGACAAAAACAACAATTTGTTGCGGAGAATAAGGAAAAGGGACAAAAAAAGGGGCCGCCGCCGCGGCAACCCCCGGAAAGTTGTTGATTATTTCATGACAATGAGCGCGTCGGCGGCGCAGGCGCCCTTGCCCCGCTGGAACACGAAGAGCGGGTTGATGTCCAGTTCGGCAATGCCGGGGAAATCCTCAGCCAGGCGGGATACCCTTTGGATAATGTCTTTGACGGCTTCCACGTCTGCCGGCGGCTGTCCCCGCAAACCATCCAGTATCTTGCGTCCTTTGAGTTCGGCCAGCATTTCTCCGGCGTCCCGGGGAGAAACCGGGGCCACCCGCAGGGCCACGTCTTCCAGAGCCTCCACGAAGATGCCGCCCAGCCCGGCCAACACCGTGGCGCCGAATACCGGGTCTTTGCCGATGCCCACGATCATTTCCGTCCCGGCGGGCAGCATTTCCTGTACCAGCACTCCTTCCACCCGGGCTCCGGGGTGGTGGGCGCCGGCGTTTTCCATCAGCCGGCGATAGCCTTCCCGCACTTCGCCGGGTGTGGACACATTGAGGATTACCCCGCCGGTGTCGGTTTTATGCAGTATTTCCTGGGACATTATTTTCAGCGCCACCGGGTAACCGGTTTTTTCGGCGGCGGCCACCGCTTCTTCGGCGCCGGCGGCCAGTTCCTCCTTGGTGACGGGTATGCCGTAAGCCTGCAGCACCTGCTTGGCGGCGTACTCGGTCAGCCTGGCGCCGGGGGCCAAACCTTGCAGCAGCGCGGCGGCTTTTTCCCGGGCGCCGGCGGGCGCCGGCGCCGGTTTGTCTGCGGTTTGACGCCTTGTTTGCAAGAACTGGTTGTATTGGGCCAGCGAAGCCAAGGCCCGGATGGCGAAATCGGTTTCCCGGGCGGCGGGTATTAAAGCTTCGTTCATGTGGTTCAGGGCGTCCCTGACACTCTGGTCCGGTCCCCAGATGAGATTGAATATTGGTTTTGAAGTCCCGGACCCCACCCTGATCATCTGGTCCAGGTTGTGGCGGTCGCCGTGGGCGACCCAGTAAGCCACGATCATCATGTCCACGCCGGGGTCGGCAATTACTCTTTCCGCGCATTTTTCCAGCAAGCCGGGACTGGTCATAATGGCCGAGGTTATGTCCACCGGGTTGGCGGTGGAAGCGAAATCAGGCAGCATGGCAGCCAGATCGGCCCTGGTTTCCTCCTGCAGCCGGACCACCTCTAGCCCGTGGTGGGCGCATTTGTCGGCCAGCATTACGCCGCTGCCCCCGGAAGTGGCCAGAATAGCCACCCGGTTGCCTCGGGGTATCCTGTCGCCGGCTATTATGGAGAGCATCAGGTTGAATTCTTCCAGACTTTCCACCCGGATAATGCCTTTTTGCTTGAAAATGGCGCTATAAACCTTTTCGGAGCCCACCAGGGCGCCGGTATGGGAAGCCGCGGCCTTGGCGGCCACTTCGTAACGGCCGGCTTTGATGAGCAGCATTGGTTTGCCCCGGTCCAGGGCCAGGTCCGCCGCCGCCATGAATTTGCCCCCGTCTTTGATTCCTTCCAGGTAGCCTCCGATAACCCTGGTATGCGGGTCTTCGGCCATGTAACCCAGGTAATGGGAAAATTCCAGGTCGGCTTCGTTGCCGGTGCTGACAAAGTGGCTGAATCCGAACCCCTTTTCCCGGATTACTTCGTAAATGGCGGCGCCAAAACCGCCGCTCTGGCTGATGAAGCCGAGAAAATCGGGCACCAGCACTTTTTCCGGCAGCTCGATAACGGCAAAGTTGGCCATCAACCGGTTACGGGAACTAAATATGCCCATGCAGTTGGGACCGCAGATGCGCATGCCGGTTTCCCGGGCCAATTTGGTTATTTCACGCTGTATGGCGGCGCCTGCCGTCCCTACCTCGGCAAAGCCCGAGGTAAAAATAATGATCCCCTTTACTCCTTTGGCGGCGCATTGGTACAGGGCCTCCATGGTGAATCTGGCCGGCACCGCGATAATGGCCAGTTCAACCTGGCCGGGCACCGCCTCAATTGAAGGGTGGCAGGGCAGGTTCAACAGCGTGTTGTGCCTGGGGTTGACCGGATATATCGCTCCTTGGAAGCCGGCCCGCAACAGGGCCACCAGCGGCTGGCCGCTTGGCTTGAAGGGGTTTTCGGAAGCGCCGATAATGGCGACGGATTGCGGCCGGAACAGGGGTGTGAGGCTGTTTAATTCCTGTCGCAACTCGGTTGTTTTCAAGTTGATTCCTCCCCGGTTGTATAATGAATGAATGCTCACTCTGCAAGTAACGATATTTTACCACAAATGTGGGGCAAAGGATTTGTCAACCCTTGTTCCGGCGCTAGTTTTCTTTAATTATACCGTAGTCGGTGGCGCGCTGGGCGGGTATGTAACCGGCGTCCCGGACGCAGCGGAGGATTTCTCCCAGGGCCATGCGGTAATCGACCCCCGCCGCCCGCACCACGTTTTCCTCCAGCATGGTGCTGCCGAAGTCGTTGGCTCCGCATGACAGGGCCACCTGGGCGATCTTGGCCCCTTGGGTCACCCAGGAAGCCTGGATATTGGGCACATTGTCCAGCATAATCCGAGATACCGCCAGGGTTTTCAAGTATTCCACGCCGCCGGCGCCGCTTCCTCCCAGGGCGGTGTTGCGGGGCTGGAAGCTCCAGGGTATGAAAGCGGTGAACCCGCCGGTGGCGTCCTGCTGCTCCCGCACCCGCACCAGGTGCAGTATGCGCTCGGCGGGGGTTTCCAAGTGGCCGAACATCATGGTGGCGGTGGTTTTCATGCCCAGCCGGTGCGCGCAGTCCATCACATCCATCCACTGCCGCCAGCCGATTTTTTCCGGGCTGATGACCGACCTTACCCTGTCCACCAGTATTTCGGCCCCGCCGCCGGGCAGCGAGTCAAGGCCGGACTGTCGCAGCCGGGTCAGCACTTCGGCTACGGAGAAACCCGACAGGCGGGACAGGTGTACTATTTCCGGCGGTGACAGCGAATGGATGTGAATGTCGTAGCGTTCCTTGATGGCCCGAAACATATCGGTGAAAAAGTCAAGGCCCAGGTCGGGATGCAGCCCGCCCTGGATCAGCAGTTCGGTTCCGCCCACCGCCAGTGTTTCCTCTATTTTGCCGAAGAGGGTATTTCTGTCCAGCACATAAGCATCGGTATCGCCGGGCCGCCTGTAAAAAGCGCAAAACCGGCACCGGCTGACGCATACGTTGGTATAGTTGATGTTGCGGTCGATAACGTAGGTGACCCGCCTCCGGGGGTGCAAACGCCCTCTGATGGCGTCGGCGGCGGCGCCCAATTCAAGCAGTTCCCCCCGCTCCATGAGGGATGCGCCCTCCTCCGGGGAGAGCCGCCGGCCCGAGACGGCTTTTTCCAGCAGGGCCGCAATACCGGCCATATCAATCACCCCAGACTTTCAGTTTGACCCGCTCGTCAATAATGCCGGTTTTATAGGCGTAATCGAAGAACAGGAGCAGAGCCCGGCGCTCATCTTCGCCCAGGTCGTGGTGGATGGTTTGCAGGTAATTACTGATCAGATCCCTTGGCAGTTGTGAGCGACGGTGCGCTTTTTGCACCAGTGTTTCGCGGTTGGCCAGGCCCATGGCCCGGGATTCCAGGAACAGGCGACGGAGCCGCTCCACGGTGTCCGGGTGTTTGGCGGCCAGGTTTGACTGGATCACCCACACGGCGTAGACCATTTTTTCGCCGGTGAATTTTTTCCAGGCTTCGCCCAGGTCGGTCACCGTCAGGTCGCTGTTTTCCCGTTGCACTTTATGGTGGGCCAGCATGGCGTCGTCTCCGATAAGCAGGGCGCCGTCAGCGGAGTCCAGCATTGCGTCCAAGTCGGGTGGAGCTGGCCGCAGTTCGGCCTGCACATGGTAATAATGTTCGAAAAGGATGCGCAGTAGGGCCACCGATGTGGCCGACGACATGGTCACGCTGACATTCCTGCCTTCCAATTCGGTGACCGGCGAGCGGCTGAAAAAAAGAATGCTCCCCACCTTGCCGTCCGCGCTTATGGAGAGGTTGGGAAGTATGGCGCACCGCTTATTATGCCTGGCGTACTCGATTGATGAAATGGGGGTTATGTCCAGGTCGCCGTCCAGGAACATTTTGTTCAGGCTTGCCGGCGTTCCTTTAACCAGTTCCAGGTTTTCCACCAGCATACCCTCTTCCAGGGCGTGGTAAACCGGCAGGCAATTGATGTAGTCCACTTGCCCGATTCTTAGCCGGGGCAATCAGAAACCCTCCTTAACCACGTTGTACAGGGTGTCGCGCTGGACCGGAT
>JAKSCU010000392.1 GCA_022360435.1 Bacillota bacterium | reverse complement strand
GCGATCAATGGCATCCTCCTCCAGCACCCCGCGCCCAAGCAGGTCGATGAACGCGCTGCATTCGAGGCGATCCCCGTCGGCAAAGACGTCGACGGTGTGACCTTCGGCAGCTTCGCCCACATGTGGTTCGGCGAGGCGGGCTTTGCGAGTTGCACCCCGGAGGGGATTGTGCGTCTGCTGGACGCGTATGACGCCGAGATCGAGGGCAAGCACGCCGTCGTGATCGGCCGGTCCGCAATCCTCGGTAAGCCGATGGCGGGGCTGCTGCTGAACCGCAACGCGACCGTCACGATCTGCCACAGCCGGACCCAGGGCCTCGGCGAGATCGTCGCCCAGGCCGACATCGTCGTCGCGGCGGTTGGCAAGGCCAAGTTCGTGCAGGGCGACTGGATCAAGCAAGGTGCTGTCGTGATGGATGCCGGCTACAACGAGGGCAACGTCGGCGATGTGGATTTTGAGCCTGCGGCCGAACGGGCGTCGATGATCACGCCCGTGCCCGGCGGGGTCGGGCCGATGACGATCGCGACGCTGATCGAGCAGACGGTGACTGCGGCGGAGCGGCAGCTCGGCGTTGCTTAGTTCCGCAGTGGGGCAGACATCCCTGTCTGCCAATCGGCCGAAGGCCGAATCGGACAAGGATTCCCACTTTTAGAGCGAATTGAACCTGATGCGGCACGAAGCCGCTGAACAAGCACAACGGTATGAGCCAGCTTTCAAACACCTACGACATCCAACGGCCTACCGGCGTTTGTGCCGCGTCCGGTCGTGAGCTAACACCGGGCGAGACGGTCTATGCCGCGCTGGTTGACCCGCCTGCAGACGATCGCTCGGAAGAGCAACGCAAGGCTAACGACAAGGGCGAGCTTCCCATGCTCCGTGTCGATGTCGGCGCCGACAGCTGGGAGGACAACGCCTTCCGACCGCCTTACCTGTTTGGTTTCTGGCGGACCGAGGTGCCCGAGCCCAACGAGAAGAAGAAGCTGCTGGTCGGTGACGCCGCGATCCAGGAACTGATGCTCTCCATGGAGGACGCGACCGAGGACAAGCAGCTTGCTTTCCGTTACGTGCTCGCGCTGATCCTTCTGCGTAAGAAGCTGCTGCGGCATGATGGTATCGACCGCCGTGAGCACGACGACGGGCCGGTGCAGGACTGGTGGCAGTTCACGCCCAAGCTCGACATCGCCAAGGGCCACTTCGGCAAGTGGAACGAGGATGGCAAGTTTGAGGTCCTGGACCCGCACATTACTGAGGACGAGATCGCGGGCGTGACCGAGCAACTGGGGCAGGTATTGGAGCTTGATCTTTGAGACCGATCGATCGACTAGCCGGGGTGCTGTTTCTTGTTTTGACCGTCATGGTGGCAGGCTGCCATCGCCCCGACACACTAACGACAAACGATGGCTTCATCTCCCCGCTCAAGCCCGCGGACATCACTTGCCAGGACTTGGCTACGCGCTATAACGCGGCGATCGAGCCAGTGAACGCGTTAAGATCCCGCGCGGACATCGAGATCGAGTGGATCGAGATCGACGAGGATGGGGATCGCAATTACCGCAGCGAGAGCGGCGACGGCAAGTTCATCATGAGGCGGGGCGAGCGGCACCTGGACACCATGATGACG
>JAKSCU010000288.1 GCA_022360435.1 Bacillota bacterium | reverse complement strand
GGAGCAGCGCTTTCCCCTCGCCCCGGGCGAGGACGGGAACAGCTATGTCATCTACCTCGGCTTGATGCTGACGCGCGCCGAGCTCGACTACAACCGGGCCAACCGCTAGCGCAGGGCATCGCACGCCGGCTTGGCGCTGCCTGCCTTGACAGCCCGCCGTCAGATCTTAATTTTGGAATGCGCTTAGTCGTCCACGGGAGAGATCGCGTCCTGCCTTTACGGCCGGTTTGCGGCGCCGAAGGAGCAACGGCCTCGGAACCTCTCAGGCAAAAGGACCGTTGGCGAGAGAGCGGCTCTGGAAAGCAGAGCGGCCCGTTTCCGATTTGACGGAACGGGAGCCGGTCTCACCGAAGGGGTAAACTTGGCGTAGGGCATGCATTGCCCCGGACCAGGCCAAATCTCTCAGGTCTCGCGACAGAGGGGGCAGCGCCTTAGGGCGGTTGTCTGTCTGTTCCTGTCGGAGGCCCGGGAGCCATGTCCAGCGAAGCACACGAAGATCGCCCAACCCTGGCGCATACGCCGCTCTACGACCTGCATGTGGAGCTCGGCGGCAAGATGGTGCCCTTTGCCGGCTATGCCATGCCGGTGCAGTACCCCGCCGGCATCGTAACTGAGCATCAACACTGCCGCGCGCAGGCGGCGCTGTTCGACGTCTCCCACATGGGCCAGGTGCGGATCACCGGTGACCAGGCGGCGCAAAGCCTGGAGACGCTGGTGCCCGGCGACCTCCTGGGGCTCACCAAAGGCGACCAGCGCTACACCCAACTGACCAACGAAACAGGCGGCATTCTCGACGACCTCATCGTCGGGCGCGATGAAGACAATCTCTTCCTGGTGATCAATGCGAGCCGCAAGGCCGCGGATATCACCCATATGCGCGCCTGCTTGGACACTGCGGTGCAGCTCGAAGCCCTGGAGGACCGGTCGCTGCTGGCCTTGCAAGGACCGCAAGCCACCGCCGTTCTCGGCAGCCTGGTGCCGGACTGCACCGCGCTTCGCTTCATGCAGG
>JAKSCU010000144.1 GCA_022360435.1 Bacillota bacterium | reverse complement strand
TTTCGGCTTCAGCGAGCCTGCGGATTCTGATTCCGTCGATGCTGATTCTAATCGCGGTGGTGATTTTCGTGTTTGCGCCGATATTGATTGCGGGTAACTTCAACGTATTGGGACAATGACATGACGCCGATTCAGATACAGATTCTCGCCGGGCGTCAGGCGGGCCGACGCGTGGTGCTTCAGCAGTCGCCGATCACTTTCGGCCGCGAAGCTGACAACGATCTGCTGATCGACATGCCCTTCGTCTCCCGTCGCCACGGCGAGCTACGCTTTGACAGTGATTCGTGGTTCGTGCTCAACCAGTCTCCCAACGGGATGAAGGTCGGCCGCCGCGTTTGCAAGGACATGCCGGTCGCGGTCTCGGGCACGCAGACGCTGAGCATCGGCACGGATCCGATTCTGCGGGTCACGCCGCAGCCCGGCGCGACCGTTGGCGAGGAACCGACGACCGCTGACGACCCGGAAGCCACGGGCGACGTGCCGCAGAAAAAAGGCATCAGCAAGACGTGGATCGGCATCGGCGTGTATCTCGTGCTCGTCATTGTCGCCGTCGCATTTTTCGCCACGCTCAAAGGCAACGACAATGAATCCACAGCCCTGCGACACGGCGACGAGCCCGTTGAACTGACCGACCAGGAGATTCAACTTGAAATCCTGGCTCCGCTGCCTCCGGAAAAACCGGACGAGCGCACAGCCTCGCGCCACCTCCAGGCTGCCAAGAACCAACTTGCCCGCATGGACATCGATGAGGCGAGCCTGTACGAAGCCCACGATTCATTCCGCCGAGCGATTGCCTTCAGCGCTGATCGCCGGCTGCCCAGCCCGATCGATGAACGCCGCCACGAATTCGTCCAACGCAAGTTGATTGATGAGATTACCAAACGCTATCGTAGCGCGGTCAACGAATATCGAGGCGGCGATCCCGAACTGGCGGAGGAGGAATTTGAGGAATTGACCAACATCTACCGCGCCCGGCGTGACAAGAGCCCGCTCGCGCGTAGCATTTACCAACATGAGGTCGCCGCGACACGCAAGGCAAGAGGCGGGTAATGTCGATGGACCAAGTGGAAACAGATACGCAGGCACTGCCCGACGCGCTGGGGCGGTTCGGCATGTTCGGCGGGGAGTACATTCCCGAAACGCTCCATGCCGCGATCGCGCAGGTCGCCGAGGTGTACGCCGAAGCCAGACGCG
>JAKSCU010000336.1 GCA_022360435.1 Bacillota bacterium | reverse complement strand
CACTGCCTGTTGCGGCCATTTCAATTCTCTTAGTCCGCATAGCAGCTTCCTGAATTCCTACCCTCGATGCGCTGACAAATTCGATCGCGGTCCGTGAGCCGCGGAAGAATATGCGATCTTTATTTTCCGATATGTCGAGCGGTAGTGCGAGCGCGGATCCGACCGTTCTCTCCAGATAACGTGAAACGCTGTCCAGTTCGTACTGCATTTCCCTTTCCGAGTGGATTTGCGATGCCTTGCGCAGTTGTCCGAGGAATACAGTCGTCATCCCGGTAATCAGCGCCAGTATCGACAGAACAACCAGGATTTCTGCAAGCGAGAATCCGGCAATCGGACCAGCGGATACATTTCCTCCCGGTACGGTGTATTCATCCCCGAATTTTGGCGGTTTCTCCCGTGCCATGTCTCAATCGCCCCTAGCGAAAGTGAGGTATTTTGAAGTCAGTTTCGGACGCGCATTGTGCGTGATCTCCAAAGTTATTGTCCTTACTTCTGATCCGCCACGAATTGCCATAGGATTGGTTGACTGCGTCCAAGAATAGGGGCCCTCACGGCCGCCGAGAGCCTCCTCAAGCTGGAAATCCTCCAGAACCATTTCGGAGAGCAGGGTCTTTGCGACCAATCTCATTTCCGCTTCGATTCTGCTCCTTTCGGCATTGTGGAGGCTGACGCTGATTGCCTTGATCGCTATGGCGAGTGAGACTGAAATCACGGCAAAGGCTACGATTGTCTCGATTAGAGTGAAGCCGGCTTCACTATCGCTTGTTTGTTCAAGGATCGTCATCGTCGATCCTCGACGTCAGGCCTGTAAGCCAGCTTGTTTCAAAGCTGCGCTTTGAACCGGCATCGTCTATCACTGTGAAACGCGCGCCTGTCGATCCGCCTTCACCGAAATAGGCAACCGGTACCGTGCCATCGGCGGACACAAGTTCGAGCCCAACCAGAATTGATATCTCCAGATCGTCGGGGATATCGAACTGGAGATCTTGTCCGGGGTAACTGACAACGCGTTTGACCAGATCAAATGCAACGATGCGTTTCGTTCCCGTCATCACTGCATCCCGGTGGGCAAGTCTGAGCACGTGGACAGCTTCGTCTACAAACGCGGTCTTGCTCTCCTGCGCTTGACGCTTCGACAAGGCAAAGCCTGCAAGGCCCGCTGCGAGCGCTACGATCAGCAGACCGACCAGCAGCTCAACCAGGGTGAAGCCCT
>JAKSCU010000407.1 GCA_022360435.1 Bacillota bacterium | reverse complement strand
TTACTCGTTAATGCCTGTAACAACCCCGGCGCCCACGGTGCGGCCGCCCTCACGGATGGCGAAACGCAGCCCTTCTTCAATGGCAATGGGGGTAATCAGTTCGATGTCCACTTTGATGTTGTCCCCGGGCATGACCATTTCCACGCCTTCGGGCAACTGGACTATGCCGGTTACGTCGGTGGTCCGGAAGTAGAATTGCGGGCGGTAACCGTTAAAGAACGGGGTGTGCCGGCCGCCTTCTTCTTTGGTCAGGACGTATACTTCGGCGTTGTATTTGGTGTGCGGCTTGATGCTGCCGGGCTTGGCGAGCACCTGACCGCGCTCGATATCTTTACGGTCGACGCCACGCAAGAGGCAGCCCACGTTGTCCCCGGCTTCGCCGCGGTCGAGGATCTTGCGGAACATCTCAACGCCGGTGACGACGGTCTTGCGCGGTTTGTCCATCAATCCGACGATCTCGATTTCTTCGCCCACTTTGACCAAGCCCCGCTCAATTCGTCCGGTGGCGACGGTGCCACGACCGGTGATGGTGAATACGTCTTCCACAGGCATGAGGAAGGATTTGTCGATGTCACGCTCGGGGGTGGGGATGTATTCGTCGACGGCGTCCATGAGTTCCCAGATGCTTTTGCACCATTGGCAGTCGCGATTGCCGCAACTGCATTCCAGGGCTTTTAACGCCGAGCCGGTGATGATCGGGGTGTCGTCGCCGGGAAATTCGTAGGCGTTTAGCAGGTCGCGCACTTCCATGTCCACCAGCTCCAACAGCTCGGGGTCGTCGACCATGTCGGCTTTGTTCAGGTATACTACGATGTAGGGCACGCCAACCTGACGGGAGAGCAGTATGTGCTCGCGGGTCTGGGGCATGGGACCGTCGGCCGCCGATACCACTAATATGGAGCCGTCCATCTGGGCGGCGCCGGTGATCATGTTCTTAACGTAGTCGGCGTGTCCCGGACAGTCAACGTGCGCGTAATGACGGTTCTCGGTCTCGTACTCGACGTGGGCGGTGTTGATGGTGATGCCGCGCTCTTTTTCTTCCGGCGCGTTGTCGATCTCGTCGTATTTCTTGACGGTGGCGTGCCCCACGGTGGACAAGACGGTGGTGATGGCCGCGGTCAATGTGGTCTTACCGTGATCCACGTGGCCGATGGTGCCGATGTTTACGTGCGGCTTGGTCCGCTCAAATTTAGCTTTGGCCATGGTTTTGATTCCTCCTTA
>JAKSCU010000378.1 GCA_022360435.1 Bacillota bacterium | reverse complement strand
GAATTTGCAAAACAAATACAGTTTAAACATGCAAGTTGAGGTTGTCTCCCAAGGTACGCTCTATAACCGCGACAAGCTGTTGGATGTAGGCGTTGTGGGTAAAGCGCGGTACATTTATTCCGCCGCCGGGATACAACAAATGCTTTCCTCAAGCCGGCCCGGATTCAAGTAAATTTTTTTGTGAAGAAGGGTGTTGCTATGCAGAAGAAAAAAGAAGAGACAAAAAACCTACGCCAGCGGGAGGTATGGTTTGATGGCCGGGAGATTCCCCTGGAGCGCCGGGATATATGGGATGTGATTAATAATTCGGCCATCAAAAAAGTTGTGGTGGGTACGGCCCAGCGCCGCAAGGGTCGTTACCCGCTTAAAACCAAATTAATTACCGAAATCAAGGACTTGGCCGATTTGGCCCATGTAAGCGGCGGCGAAACAGTTATGTCCGACAAGCAGGAGTTACTGGAAGCGGCCAAAGAACAGGGGTACTCCACCTGTGTGTTTTTGTCCGTGGAGGGTCGGGAGGCCCTGGAGCGCTCCTGGCAGGACGCTTTGAAGTATGATTACGCGGTGGTGGATTTCGATTTGCCCACCAATATACCCCTGGAGCTGATCATCGCCCGGCTGCAAAAGCGGGAGACCGTGCTGCTGAAGAGGGAGAAAGATTTTACCGGAGCCGAAGTGGCCTTTGGGGTGCTGGAACATGGAAGCGACGGGGTGCTCTTCAACACCTTGGATATAAACGAGATAATCAAGTTAAGCAACTTTTTGACCACTAAAAGTATCCAACAAGTTGAAATGCACAACCTGACGGTGACCGAGGTCCGCCACGTCGGTATGGGGGTAAGGGCTTGTGTCGACACCACCGGCCTTATGAGCAAAGATGAGGGTATGGTAGTGGGATCCACTTCCGAAGGAGGTATTTTTGTCTGTTCCGAAACACATTACCTTCCTTACATGAATTTACGCCCGTTTCGTGTTAATGCCGGAGCCATTCATTCATATATCTGGATGCCCGATGATAAAGCCGAATATATTTCCGACCTGGCGGTGGGAAGCAAAATTTTATGCGTGAATACAAAGGGCGAAGCCCGGGAACTCACCGTGGGACGCATCAAAATAGAAGTCAGGCCGCTGTTGCTTATTAAAGGAGAGGCGGCCGGAAAACAACTTAACGTTATTGTCCAGGATGACTGGCACATCAGGGTGATGGGCGCCGGCGGCCAGCCGGTGAACGCAACCGCCATCAGGCCGGGAAGCAAGCTGCTGGCTTACGTGTGTGAACCCGGGCGGCATGTCGGTATCAAAGTGGAAGAAACCATTATGGAAAAATAAATACCGGGAGGAATTCAGGGTGCATGGGAAAGGGGTTCGATTAAAACGGTTGTTTAAACATTCCCGACGGCTGTTTATCGTGCCCATGGACCACGGAATAACCGTGGGGCCTGTTGAGGGCTTGAAAGACATGGGCCGAACCGTTAAACAGGTTGTTGGCGGCGGGGTTGACGCCGTAATAGTGCATAAAGGGCTGGTGGGCCAAATAACTGAACTGTTAGGCCCGGAGGGAGGCGAGTTGATTGTCCACCTTTCGGCTTCAACGGCTTTTGCCCCGGCTCCCAACAAAAAGGAGTTGATATCCTCGGTGGAGCATGCCATCAGGCTTGGGGCCACCGGTGTTTCTGTGCACGTCAATTTAGGTGACGCCCATGAGTCGCAAATGCTCAAAGACCTGGGTAAAGTCGCGGAACATTGTGCCTTCTGGGGCATGCCGCTCCTGGCCATGATGTACGTCAGGGACGGGATAGAGGAAAGTGAATACGACCCGGCCAAGATTAGACATGCGGCCCGGGTTGCCGAAGAAGTGGGCGCCGACATTATTAAAGTCAATTATACCGGCTCGGCGGACACCTTTGCCGAAGTAACCCGGTCGGTTAAAGTACCGGTGGTTATCGCCGGCGGCCCCAAGCTGGCTTCAACCCGGGACTTGCTGGCAATGATATCCAATGCCATTGAAGCCGGAGCCGGGGGGGTTGCCCTGGGCAGGAATGTTTTTCAGGATCGAGACCCCCAGCTACTGGCCGGCAAAATCCGCCGGGTGTTGGACGAACAGCTCAGCGGCGAAGAAATAGATGAATTAATTAAGCTTTAAACAATTTTTGATTTATGCTCATTATGGCCCCCCGGCTTATTGGTGGGGGCATTTTTGCACTACTACAGGGGGTATCGGTAAGATGACACCGGAAGAAAAGCTGCAAGCCTTGAATAAAGTTTTAAAACTGTGCGGGAAAGCGCCATTTTACCATAACCGGATACCCGACCGGGCTTTGACTGCGTTGGAGGAAATAAAGGACATTCCGTTGACGACCAAGGAAGAGCTCAGGCTGGCGTCACCCTTCGGGTTGGTATGTGTGCCCAGAGAAGAGCTTTGCCAATACCATGAAAGTTTCGGCACAACGGGCGAGCCGGTGTCCACTTGGTTGACCAGGGAGGATCTAAGGGATAATGCCCGGCAAATCACCCGTTGCGGGGTTGATTTTTCCAAAGAGGACAAGGTTTTGGTCAGGTTTCCCTATGCCATATCAGCCGTGGCCCACATGGTGCACACCGCGGCCCAATTAAAGGGCGCCTGTGTTGTGCCGGCCAGCGCCCGGTCCGACGTAAGCCCGTTGCCCAGGATAATTGACCTGTTGCGGAGGCTTGATGTAACCGTGATGGCTTGTCTCCCCCTGCAGGCGCTGCTTTTGGCGGAAACCGCGGAGATGCTGGGCTTGAGGCCCGATTTGGACTTTCCCGCACTAAGGGCTGTTTGTACCGCCGGAGAACCACTTGCGCCCGGCAGGCGGGAAATGCTGCAAAGTATCTGGAAAACACCCGTATTTGACTTTTACGGGATGGCTGAAATCGGCACCGCCGTGGTAGATTGCCGGTTCGGACGTTCCCACCCGCTGGAAGAGTACTTTATTTTCGAGTTGTTGGACGACAATTTTGAGGCCGAGGTGCCAACCGGTGCAACTGGCCACCTGGTGGTTACCACCCTTAACAAAAGGGCCGCCCCCATGCTCAGGTATTTGACCGGGGATCGGGCCAGGAAAGCAGCCGGGAAGTGCCGGTGCGGCAAAGATTTGCACTTGGAAATCCGCGGGCGGCAAGAGGATATTATTACGACGGAAGGACGGGTTTGGGACCTGTGGGATTTGGAGGATATCGTATCCGGTTTCGCTTGCCGGCGGTATTGGGCTGTTGGCCCGGGTTCGCCGGGTTTGCGTTTCGTGGTTGAAGAGGAAAAAACCGGGGATGCCGTCGGCCCCGAAGCAATCCGCGGCTTGGAAAAAAAATACGGTTGCAAAATTGATGTCGAGGTTGTGCCCAGGGGGACGCTGTATGACCGCAGTGAGCTGTTCGCCGTGAGCGAAGTGGGCAAACCCAGGTATATTTACACCGAAAATGAAATGCGGCAAAGGACGTATGGGGGGACGAAAGTCTAAAGTCCAAAGTCACAGGTAAAAACTTTTACTCTTGACCCAACAGGACAACCAGAGGTTTGGTGTTAGCGGAAGGTTGCGTAGGAGCTTGCTTCAAAGAGCTAGGAGGCAGTTTTATGCATAAAATTTGGATTTATAGGTAGCAAATTCCTGTAATTCTCCATACCTTAATAATTGGAGTAGGGTATACCGCCAAGGTATTCCCTTTTATTTTAAAATTATTGAGGTAAAGGAGAATTGAAATGCCCAAGAAAAAGGATGTTCAACCCGGCTGGAGAAAACTCATAGGTGCTGTTGAATTGTCAGCTGATCCCCAAACTTTAACAAACACCATAGTTTTCGCTCAAAATGCCCAAGATGAGGAAGCAAAATCCGGCGCCTTACTCAATGCATCCGCCACGGAAAAGAAATACTTGGCTCGATTTTTTTCTCCCATGTCTGCCATTGCCCAAAACGTAACCACAGGTATTCGCGCCGGTAAAGAATATGAGGTTGGGTTTAATGTAGCCAGTGATTGTCAAACCGGTTTTTTCTCGGTCACGGTCACCTTTCTTGATGATGCCGGCGCAACCGTGGGATTTGCCGACACCATCGGAGTTAGATTATGTGATTTGCAGACCGATACTTATTCCAGGCATTCTTTTGTCACCAGGCCTGCTCCCGAAGGCGCCACCAAAGCTCAAATCGTTTTTAGCGCCATAGGCGCCACACCCCAAAAAGTGGTCGATATGGACAAAATTTATGTGCAAGAAGTGGCCGTCTCTTCTGAATAACAGCCCCCTCCGGAAAAAGTTTGCGGTGTTGAAAGTGATGGGGCGTATGTCCGACCATTTAAAGCTGTAAATAGTGGTGAAATGCAAAAGCTTGCCTTTTTGTACGGCAGCCATGGCAGGGCAAAAGGCAAGCTTTTGCATAAAACAACATTTATGCATAAATATTTTATATGCTTGCCGGCTTCCACAACCCGTTGACAAGTTTTTCAAGACTGATTTGTTTCCCCAGCTTTGAGTAGGTTTGCACATATACATCCGCGACAGACTTGGAATGGAAGTGATATTGCCGGCGTTCATCCTTGCCGCTCACAGTCAGGCGGTATGCCGTATCCAGTTTCACTGCAATCACCTCGGCTAACTTATAATATGCATATTATACGCTTTTTATGTTTATTCTGCAACCATAAAAATGTTAAATTATAATTAAAATACAAGCGTCTTTAATTGAAATTTTTGCCAACAAGGCGCTTGCCGTGCGGGGAGGCGGGGCAAAAACAGAGGTTTTGCCCGCCGCCGGTAGCGGGTGCTCGGCGGGCTGAATCGGCCGTTTACCCATAATTAATGTTCGTTTAACATAAAAATGTTTGATTTTTTACAATTTAATTATATAATGTAAATGCCAGTGTCATATAATGAGCACAGGATAATTATAGTGAATGTTTGAAAAGGAGTGGGGTGCCATTTTGAACAGCCACCAAGGGAGGTATGCATATGACCAAGGAATTGATTGATCAAATCCTTGAAGACATCGGATTGGAGAAAATTAATGTAGAGTCCGATGAAGTCAGGCGTGAAACCAGCGCCGGAAAAACTGAATAAAAGGTTTAAAGGGAGGTAATTCCAGTGAACAATGACAACAAGTAACCGGGGGCCGGTTTGGCAATCAAACCAGCCCCCGGTTACATTTTGCCATAAACCAAATTTATTGCTCCTCACTTTCCTCCCGCTGGTAGAGCACCCGTCGCGGGTAGGGGATTTCGATGCCCGCCCGGTCCAGGGCGTATTTAAAACGGCGCAGCAGTTCCCGCTCCACCGCCCAGTGTTCTCCGGGCTTGGTGGGGGCGATGGTGCGTATGTTTACCGAAGAATCGGCCAGTTCGGTTACTCCTTGCACCAAAGGTGTGTCCAAAATGGTGTCGATTTCCCGAGAGGCCCGGGCACATTCCTGTTGCATTACGTCAATGGCCTGGTCGATGTCCTCCTCGTAGGCGATGCCCACCGTGACCAGGGCCAGCATCGGTCCCCGGTTGTAATTGGTCACCCGGGTGATCTCGCCGTTGGGTATCACATGCAACTCCCCGGTCCACTGGCGAATTTTACAGGTGCGCAGCCCCACTTCTTCCACTGTGCCTACAACCCCGGCGGTTTCCACGTAATCCCCAACGTTGAACTGATTTTCAAACAAAATAAAGAATCCGCTGAGCACATCTTTTACCAGGTTTTGGGCGCCAAAACCCACAGCCAGGCCCAGGATGCCGGCGCTGGCCAGGATGGCGCTGGTGTTGACGTTGAAAATTTGCAGTATGGTCAGGGCGGCCAAAAAAAATACGATGTAGGTGAGCATGCTTCTCAGCAGCACTTCCAGGGTCTGGGCCCGCCTGCTTTCAATCAGGTCGTCTTTAAATTCCCGTCTTTGAAAAATCTGCTTGATGGCCAAGTGACCGAAATTGATTACCAGCCTGGCCCCCACCAATATCCCGATTATTTTTAAAATGCCGGTGCCGATTGATTTTAGGTCTTCGGCGGAGACAACTTTCACGTTGAATATTTCCAGGATAATGATGGCAGCCACGAAATACCCGCCGTAAAGGAGCAGGGTGCGGACCAAAACCTGAACCGATCGGACAAAACTGTCCGAGAGGATTCCTCTGTCATCCCCGGTATCTTCCCGTTCCTCATCGGCCTTTCGGCTTTCCCCGACCATCTTGTCCAGCAGGCGGGAGAATATTTTAATAATTATGTACGTTGCCAACAAAACCAGCAAGGAAAGGACCAGCTTGACGGCCAGTTCTTCAATGTTTTCCGGTGCAAACCAATCGACTGCCCGGCGCATGAAAACTTCAAAATGGTCCGAAATTGCCATCACCCCGCGTTAAATATGGATTTCTCCTTTGCCGGTAATTATAACATTAACCTAAGTCAAAAGTCTAAAGGCTTAAGTCAAAGATTAATTGAAGAGCTATTGATAATTTTAAAAATTAACAGAATAGTTGCGAGCAATAAATGACTTCAGACTTTTAACTTTCGACCTTGGGCTGTATCAGGATTAACCACATAAACCACTAAATGCCAGGGCATATTAAATGTTGTATGCATGGCTGAAAAACCGAGCCCGGCCGGGGAGGTTTTAAAATCGTGTCGTGGAAAAAAACGCTTATTAAGCACTTGATATATCAAAAACCTCAGTCGGATCCGGATGTATTTAAATCGGGGCTGGAGGATAGACATGGCGGCGAGTCTTCACAAAACCGGGCGGGTAGTGCCCAAAAATCAGGCCCGTTAAATCAAAACCGATCGAAAACTGGTGACGACACCGAGGAAAAAAATAATTCTTCGGGTTCCGGTGAAAATGTAACCCGGACCGGCAATGGAACCGGGGACGCCGCTAAAGACGCGCCACGCCAAAAGAGGCGCCCGGCGCGCAAAGCAAGGGGTTCCCGTGAAAAGAGTAAGAGTGAAGGGCAATATGACGCCGTCCAGGCAAAATACGCGGACCAGGTGGAAGAAAACCGGGATATTGAAGAGCTTTTGAACACTAAAGTCAAGCTTTCCTATAGCCTGGAGGAAAACAGGCGGAACTTGGCCAGGGTTTTTCATGTTCCCCAGAACAAGGACGCGGTTTTGCGCAGCTTGTCCATCGGGAGCCGGCCCCGGGTTAAAGCGCTGCTGGTTTTTTTTGACGGTATTACCAATGCTCAGGTGCAGAATCTGGCGGTATTGCAGCCCTTGATGCTGTTGGGCGGTCTGGGGGAAGACGGGCCGCCCACCGGCGGGAAGGGGGATCCTTTCAAGGATCTTTTTGACCGGGTGAAGGAAGCAATGCTCCCCAATAACCAGGTTTCCGTCGCCGATACATACGCCCGGGTGGTGGAAGACGTGCTGGGCGGCAACAGCGCCCTGCTCATCGACGGTTATAACCAGGCCCTGCTGCTGGAAACCAAGGGTTGGCATTACCGCAGCGTGAACACTCCTCAGGTGGAGGCGGTGATCCGCGGGCCCCAGGAGGGTTTCACCGAAATGCTCCGGGTAAACACCGCCCTGGTGCGCAAGATTATTCACCATCCCTCGCTGGTGACGGAGTTTGTTAAAGTGGGCGAGGCCGCGCCCATGCAGTGCGCCATAATGTATATGGTGGACCAGGCCAACCCCGATCTGGTGCGGGAGGTCAAAAGACGTCTAGCTTCTATCCAGGCCGACTTTATACAGGAAACCGGGCTGTTGGAGCAAATGATCGAGGATCGGCCCTTCCACATGGTGCCCCAGGTCCTGACCACCGAGCGCCCGGACCGGGTGGCTTCCAATCTGCTGGAAGGCAAAGTGGCCGTGCTGGTTGAAGGCAACCCCTTTGTGATGGTGGTGCCATGCACTTTTTTCGCATTAATGCAGGCTCCGGAGGACGCCTATGTGCGATGGCCCTTCGGCGCATTCATGCGGCTCATACGCTACGCCGGCCTGTTCCTGGCCCTGCTGCTGCCGGCCCACTATGTGGCTATCGTGGCCTACCACCAGGAGTTCATTCCCACCGATCTGCTGATGGTTCTGACCGGGGCCAGGGAGAATGTGCCTTTCCCGTCCATCGTGGAAGTTTTGATTATGGAGGCTTCTTTTGAACTGATTCGGGAGGCCGGGATTAGAATCCCCGGCACCATCGGCACCACCCTGGGCATCGTGGGGGCGCTGATCCTTGGGCAGGCGGCGGTGGCCGCCAATATTGTCAGCCCCATCCTGATTATCGTGGTGGCGGTGACGGCCCTGGGGTCATTCGCCATACCCAACTACTCTTTTTCCTTGTCCATCAGGCTGCTGCGCTTTGCCTATATAATTCTGGCCTCATTGTCCGGCCTGCTGGGCATCATGGTGGGATTCTTCATTCAAGTGGGGTTGACGAGCACCGTCAAATCCTTCGGGGTGCCGTTTTTAGCCCCGGTGGCCCCGGTTACCAAGAAAGGGCATGATTACTATTTACGGGGCCCGGTATGGCGGCAGGAAAGCCGGCCCGATTACTTGGACCCGCTGAAAAAGCGCCGCCAGCCCAAGATAAGCCGCCGCTGGCTGCGGCGGGGCAACGGTGAGGGGGGCGAAGAACGGAATTGACCCGGTTCAAACCAGTGGTGGGTGTGTCCGAAGCTGTAACATTGTTGTTTATTTTTATTGCTGCCAAGGTTTTTTTGACCCACGTAGCCTTCATTTTACACGACGGCGCCAACGCCTCCTGGATGATTCCGCTGATTAACATCTTTATCGGTCTGGCGGGGGTGTTGTTGCTGGTGGCTGTGCTGAATAAGCACCCCGGACAGGACCTGGTGGAAACAGGGGAGGAATTGACCGGTCCTTATATCAACGCCTTGTTTTCCCTGTACTACCTTCTGGTGTTCGTGGTCGGCGCCGGGTTTGCGCTGCGGTCTGTAAGCGAGCGAATGGTGGTCGGCTTTCTGCAAGACACCCCCATCAGCATGGTGGTCCTGCTTTTTTTGGCAAGTACGGTGACGGTGGCCTACCTGGGCCTGGAGGCGGTGGCTCGTACAGCCCGGTTCCTGGTTAGCGTCTTGGTGGTGACCACTCTGGCTCTTGTGGCGCTGACCACTCCGTTCTGGCAATGGCACGCGTTTTTTCCCATTTGGGGCGCGGGTCCATGGGAAGTGCTGCAGGGGGCGCTGAAAAACGCCGGGAGTTTCGTGCATATACTGCTGTTGGGGATAATATACCCTTTTTTGCCGGCGGGAAAAGCCAAACCGATTGGGGTGTGGGGTGTGCTTCTGGCCGGTTTTTTCATGTTGGTGACGGTGCTGGTGCCGCTCTTGATATTCACATTTCCCACCACAACCGAGCTGACCTTTCCCACCTTTGAGACAGCCAGGATTATCAATATCGGGCGGTTCGGCCAGCGCATGGAGGTGTTGTTCCTGCCCATCTGGGTCTTCGGCAACATGATTTTCATTTCGGCCTCCCTATACGCCGGGGCTGCCGTGCTGACCCGCCTGTTCAAGCTGGACGACTACCGGCCCTTCGTGCCGGCGGTGGCCGTGTTCACCGTGGTGACGGCTTTTGTGCCCCGGAACGCCTCCCAGGTGGCTTACTGGGATCACCAGTTCATTGGCGGTTACAGCTTTTGGGGGCTGATATTGATTTTGGCTGTTCTGTTTCTGGCGGCCCGGTTTAAAGGCGGGGGAGGAGCAAAGAATGAAAAGGGCGCTTAGTGTTATTTTGTTGCTGGCGTTAATTTTATTTGTGCCGGGCTGCTACGATTATTCCGAGCCCGATGATAAGGCCTGGATTCTGGCCATTGGCTTTGATAAAAGCAAGCAAAATAAACTGTTAGTCACCACGGTGATTGCGGTGCCCAAAAACATAGCCGGGGGTAGCGGGGGCGAGCCCGCGGGGGGCGGGGGAGGCGGCGCCGAAACCTTTTTCACTGTGACCATGGAAGTTCCTACCATGCTGTCGGCCCTGGAGTTGGTGAACTCGGCGGTCGACCGGCGGGCAGACATGAGTCATACCAAGTGGCTGGTGTTTTCCCGGGAATTGGCCGAGGAAGGCATCGCCCGACATTATGCGCCCTTGTCTAGATTTTACCAATTTCGCCGTTCTACCAATGTTGTTATTTGCGAAGGTCGGGCCGAGGATTTTCTCAAGCAGGGGAAACCCATTTTAGAAGATAATGTGGGCAAATATTACGAATTGCTGATGGGTGGTTGGCGCTATGCCGATTTTATTCCCTTTGACACTTTTCACCAATTCTATATGAAATCAGAAGAGAAAGGCATTACCGCCATCGCGCCTCTGGCCGCTTTGAACCGAAGTGAATCGATGAGCGGGAATGACGCCCCCCAAACCAGCGGAGAATACCAGGCCGGCAGGATTCCCCGCAAGGGCGGCGGTTCAATCGAGATCATGGGCGCCGCGGTGTTTAGGAAAGGCCGGATGGTGGGCACATTGAACGGGAACCAGGTGGGCGTCCAAAAGCTCTTTTTTGGCACTTTGAAATATACCATTTTGGATTTGCCCGACCCCAAGCATCCAGACGATTATATCGTTGTGGATGTCACGCCCCGGAGCAAACCACGGGTGGAGGTGCTGATAGGGGAAGACGGACTGCCCCGGATCTCGGTCCGGGTTGACCTGGAGGGTAGCATCCTGAACATTCAGAGCGGGGAGGAGTACGAGAAACCAGACCGGCTGGCCATCGTGGAGCGGGCCGTGGAAAGGGCGCTGTTGGAGCAAATAAACGAAGCGGTATTCAAAAGCCAGGAAATGGGGACGGATTACCTGGGTTTGGGCCTGCACGCCAAAAAATTGTTCCGCACCTGGTCCCAGTGGATGGCTTACGACTGGGACGGCAAGTACCCGGAGGCTACGGTAACGGTGAGCGTTGACTACAAAGTACGGCGCATCGGCCTGATTCACGAGATGGCGCCGCTCCAGTGACCTTTAAAGTATTAAAAAGCACACGCGGGGGGAGCCGAATGAGTAAACTTTTTTTACCTGTTGTTGCGGAGGTGGGCGTGTGGTAACTGTGTTGCTGATACTGGCGGTAACCCTGGTGGCGCTTCGCGTGGCCAGCTACGGGTGGTACGCCTGGAAAGAAGAAAACAACCGGCGCGGAGCGGCGGGGGCTTTTATCACCGCCGTGGTGACGCTGCTGGCCCCGCTTTTGCTGATGTGGTACTACGCTTATTTTGCGTAATAAAACATGGATACGGTGCTTAAGGGAAGTAGCGGCAGCCCCAGCGGTAAAAAGCGATAAAACTTCGGGAGGTTAGTAACACCGCCATTACAGAAAACAGGGTCGCGTGCCAGCTCCAGTTAATATAGTTGATCAGGTCGGTGTATAACTCCAGGGGATATTCTACAGCGGTTATGCCGGCGCTGAACAGGACTGCGTGGTAAAAGACCGGCCACAGTCCGTACGTCCTGGTGACTTGGTTGTACAGGATGCACAGTGCGGGTAATACCCATAGCTCAAATAAAAGGCTGGTGTCGAACAGGGGGGCGGACAAACGGAAAGGGTATTCGATTAGCTTTTTTTCCACCACAATGGAGCCAAGAATCAGATTAATAGTGGTCAAAAAAAGAAATACCGCCACCCAGTCCCGGAAATAACGCCAGTCCACGGCGAAGATCAGGAGCAGCAGAACCGATATTAGCGCCGCTAGTGAAATAATATGTTCCCCGCTGAGGTGCACTAACCGATTTCTCCTTCGGGTCTATATTTGCGCTGGAGGTGATTTTTTTGCGCTTCGGCAAACAACTTGTTCAGTTCCACCGAGTCGTTATAAGCGTCCCAAATGGCGTAAATATAAATACTCGGGAAAAAAAGAAGCCATTGGTAATTAATCACGTCCTGGGCTTGCTCAAATCGACCGGTGAGGGTGAAGACGATGCAGTCGTTGACATGGGAAAAGTTAATGATAGCCGCTGTCCAGACCAACAGTATTATCGCTTTTAGCGTTTTTTTGTTGTAGATTTGCCCAAACCCTGTGAACAGTGCGGACCAGAAAGCAGCCACCCAAGGACTGTTTCTTTCCAGGTAGTTGACGCTGACGGCCGACATGTGGACCAGCCTGAAGGCTCTGCGCCCCTGTGTCTTCTCCAGCCGCGCCAGCATATTCAATTCCACGCCGGTACGGTAGCTGTCATAAATGGCAAATAAAAAAACAACCCCGTAAAAAACCACCCACTCGGTATTTACTGTTTCAGCGGCCTTGGCGAATTGCCCGGTGAAAGTATACAAGATGGCCAGGTTCAGGTGGGCTTGAAAATTAATCAGTATTTCCCAGGACATCAACAGCAGGCCTTTTACATACATGCCCTGGCAGAAATGGCCCAGTCCGGGCAAGGCGGCGGACCACCACATGGGCATCCATGGGTTTTTTACGTGCAGCTTGGAAATGTCAACACCGGACAAGGCCATGCGAGGAATCCTAATGCCGCCAAGTTGCTTCAATGCGCCACTCCCCTTTACATGTTTTCCATAAAATAGAATAACCCGAAGTTATTTTGATTATCCTAATGGTAAAATCGGAGGTGGGTATGTTTTACGTTTATGGTCTTTTTAAGCCGTCGCTGGTGTTAGAAATGGGAATCAACGCTCTGGAAAAGGAAGGATTTACCGGCAAAAAATTGCTGGTGGTGGCGCTTGAACCGGGCAGGCCGGGGCGACAGCGGCTTTTGGACAGTATGTACTCCAGCGACGGGATGAGCCTGTTGGACGGTGTGGCCATAATGGCTTCGGTGGGTATGGTGCTGGGAGTAATTTACGGCTCGGTGGTGTACCTTGGACCGGTGGCCACGGGCCTGCTTGGCATGGCGGGCGGGGGTGGGCTCGGTTACTTGCTGGACAGGAAGATCAGGCCAAAGAACAAGGCGCGATACGACGCCCCCGCCGGCGAGATCATCGTGGCCGCGCGCTGTGAGGATAAGGAGGAGGCGGCCAGGGCGGAAGCACTGATGCGGGAGCACCGGGCCGTTGCTTTGGGGTGGGCTCCGGTGTCCGGTGGGTCAACGGATACAGAGTAAAAACCAAATTATTTGCAAGGAGCAATCAACAATTGAAAGAGGGTCCTTCTTACGAGAAGATGTTTGAGCTTCAGAGAAAAGCGGATCAGCTTTTGCGGGAAAACTGGCTGGAAAATGTGTTATTTACTTATAGATGGTGGATTGCGCTGGCCTTGGCGGTAGTTCCGTGGTTGTTATGGTGGAAAATGGTAGATCGTCAAAGATTGTTCGAGATCATGACCTATGGTTTCATGGTCATGGTGGTATCGATGGTTTTCGACGCCGTGGGGGTCGAGTTTGATCTGTGGGAGTACAAGTACAGGCTTGTGCCGCTGTTGGACGTGTTCATTGAATACGATATTGCGGTCATGCCGGTGGCTTACATGTTGGTATATCAGTATTTCAATAACTGGAAATCTTTTGTGGTAGTTAATGTTATATTGGCGGCGGTTTTTGCCTTTGTGGCCGAGCCTCTGCAGGTGTGGATGGGATACTATGTTCTTATTAATTGGGAATACATTTATTCCTTCCCCATTTATCTGGTTATTGCGGTTGGTCTGCGGTGGGTTATGATCAAATTAAAGCTGGCGGCCAATAAAGCCGTTTAGGCCGGATTGGGGGCATTACTCCGGGGGAGGCGTGCCCCCAATCCGCCGAGTCATAGGGGCGGTTGGTACTTTCCTAAAACGAGGGCGTTGCGGCCGAAGGGGAATGCGCTGGAACCGTCCCTTCGGCGTAAATTATACAATCATTCATTTAACAGATGTTTGGCGACGACAATGCGCTGAATCTGGTTGGTGCCTTCGTATATTTGGGTGATTTTGGCGTCGCGCATGTACCTTTCCACCGGGTAATCGCGACAGTACCCGTAACCGCCCAAAATCTGTACGGCGTTGGTGGTCACTTCCATGGCGGTGTCGGTGGCGTACATTTTGGCCATGGAAGCCTCCTTGGCGTAGGGCAGGCCCATGTCGCGCATGCGGGCGGCCCGGTATACCAGCAGGCGGGCGCAGTCAACGCGGGTGGCCATGTCGGCCAGCATGAATTGAACGGCCTGGAATTGGGCGATGGGTTGGCCGAACTGCACCCGCTCCTTGGCGTGTTGCTTGGCGGCATCCAGGGCCGCCTGGGCTATGCCCAGCCCCTGGGCGCCTATGCCGATGCGGCCGCCGTCCAAAAGGGCCATAGCTACCTTGAATCCCGCTCCTTCCGCGCCCAGCAGGTTTTCTTCGGGTACCCGGGCGTTGTCGAATATTAACTCGGTGGTCACATCACCGTGCAGTCCCATTTTGTCCTCGGTTTTGCCGATGGAAAAACCGGGGGTGTCCTTGTCCACCAACAGACAGCTGATGCCCCGGTGCCCCTTCTCTTGGCCGGTGCGGACGAAAGTAACGTAAACGTCGGCCTCGCCGCCGTTGGAGATGAATATTTTGTTGCCGTTGACAATGTATTGATCGCCTTGGAGTCTGGCGGTGGTGGTCAAGTTGGCCGCATCCGAACCTGCGTTGGGTTCTGTGAGGGCGAAGGCGCCGATATATTCGCCGGCAGCCAGTTTGGGCACGTATTTTTGCTTTTGCTCCTCGGTGCCGAAGTACAGGATGGGAAAGGTGCCCACCGAGGTGTGTACCGCCAGTATGACGCCGGTGGAGGCGCAGGCCCGGGATATTTCTTCAATGGTAATGATATAGGAGAGAAAGTCGCAGCCGGCGCCGCCGTATTCTTCCGGGATGGGCACGCCCATCAGGCCCAGTTCGGCCATTTTTTCAATATTTTCCCGGGGAAAGCGGCGGTCACGGTCTATTTCCGCCGCCCGGGGGGCAATTTCATTCTGGGCCAGCTTGCGCACCATGTCTTGCATCATCTGCTGTTCTTCGTCAAGCATATAGGGCATTTCTGTAATCACTCCTCAGCTTTTAAGGTGTTCAATCCACCCGCACCATGACGGCGTCGCCCTGGGCGGCGCCGCTGCAAATGCCGGCCACGCCGATGCCGCCGCCCCGGCGGCGCAGTTCGTATATCAGGGTCATCAGTATGCGGGCGCCGCTGGCGCCGATGGGGTGGCCAAAAGCAATGGCGCCGCCATTGACATTGACCCGGTCGGGGTGCCAGCCCGCGATTTTGCCGCTGACCAGGGCCACCGCGGCGAAGGCCTCGTTGACCTCCAGCAGGTCCACCTGGTCGATGTCCATGCCCTTTTTCCGCAGCAGCTTGTTGATGGCCAGGCCGGGCACCGTGGCAATATACTTGGCTTCCTGGGATACCGAGGCGTAGCCCAGGATGGTGGCCATTGGTTTAAGCCCCAGTTCCCGCGCCTTTTCGTCCGACATGAGCACCAGCGCGCCTGCGCCGTCGTTAACGCCGGGAGCGTTGCCGGCGGTGACGGTGTTTTCAGGGTCGAATACCGGCGCCAGTTTGCGCAGTTTCTCCATACTGGTATCCCGCCGGGGACCTTCGTCGGTGTCAACAATTACCGGAGTTCCTTTTTTTTGCGGTATGTTTACAGGGACAATTTCTTCCCGCAGCCTGCCGGCGTCCATAGCGTCCACGGCCAGTTGGTGGCTGCGCAGGGCCCATTCGTCCTGCTCCTCGCGGCTGATGCCGTACTCATTGGCCACTTCGCCGCCGTGCACGGCCATGTGCCGGTTGTAGAATGAGCACCACAGCCCGTCGTGCACCATCAAGTCGGTGAATTTGGTGTCGAACATGCGCAGACCCCAGCGGGCGCCGGGTACGAAGTAAGGGGCGTTGCTCATGCTTTCCATGCCACCGGCCACCACGATGTCGGCGTCACCGCCCCGGATCATTTGTTCGCCCATGGTGGCCGCCCGCAGGCCTGAAGCACAGACTTTGTTAATGGTTTCCGAGGGCACCTCCCAGGGCAACCCCGCTTCCCGGCCCGCCTGGCGGGACGGAATCTGCCCGCAGCCACCCTGGAGCACCTGGCCGAAAATAACGTTACCCACCGCGGCGCCGTCGACGCCGGCCCGCTTCAGTGCTTCGGCAATGGCTATGCCGCCCAGCTTGACGGCCGGCAGGGATTTAAGAGCGCCGCCCAGTTTGCCGAAGGGGGTTCTGGCGGCGCCGACTATTACTGTTTGCCGCATAATATCGACTCCTCTCTTGGGGAATGTCGTGTTTAACCATGTTGCCGGTGCATTTTAAATATTTCGTTAATGCTTGTTAACACTTATATAAGCAAACTCCATGCCAGGCGGACAATAACCGGCTGTTGCCGAAAATTCCGCCTTTACCGGCCGGCGCGGAGTAAAACAAAAACAAATAAAACGCTTTATTTATGTACATATTGTTGACACTGTCTGTTACCGGCATTGCTTATTATTGACACAAAAAAAGCGCACTCATCCAGTTCCCTGGAGCGTGCGCTTTTGGGTACTTAATTTCTTTGCCCCGCCATATAATTTGGCAAGGCATGCTTTTCTAAAATATAAAAGTAAAAGGGAGGGTTGTTCAACCCCCTCCCCTTGTCAAATGGCTCCGTCAACTAATTACATGATGGCCGATATGAATGCCCCGGCAGCCACCGCCGTGCCAATTACCCCGGCCACGTTGGGTCCCATGGCGTGCATCAGCAGGTAGTTTTGCGGGTTTTCCCGGGTGCCCATGGCATGAACAACCCGAGCCGCCATTGGAACCGCGGAAACTCCGGCGGCGCCGATTAGCGGGTTGATTTTGTCCTTGGTAAACAGGTTCATCAACTTGGCGATCATTACGCCGCTGGCCGTGGCAAATGCAAAAGCCACAATGCCCATAATGAAAACGCCGATGGTTTTCCAGGTTAAAAATGTTTCCGCCGTCATGGTGGAACCGACACCCACCCCCAGCAGGATGGTGACTATGTTCATCAGCTCATTCCGGCTGACGTTGGTTAACCGTTCCACCACTCCGCTTTCCATGAACAGGTTGCCCAACATGAACATGGCGATCAGCGGCGCCGACTTGGGAACAAGCAGCATGATGATAAGGGATGTGGTAATGGGAAACAGGATTTTTTCGGTTTTGCTTACAGTCCTCATTTGGGTCATTACTATGGCCCTCTCCTGTTTGGAGGTGAGGGCCCTGGCAATGGGCGGTATAATAATGGGTACCAGTGCCATGTAAGAATACGCCGCCACCGACACAGCCCCCATTAGGTGCGGGGCCAGATTGGAGGAAAGAAATATGGACGTCGGTCCGTCGGCCCCGCCGATGATGCTTATGGCAGCGGCTTCGTTGATGGTAAAGCCCATGAGCAGCGCACCCAAAAACGCCGTATACACGCCCAGTTGAGCCGATGCCCCCAGCAGCAGCATTCTGGGGTTGGCGATAACCGGACCGAAATCAGTCATGGCTCCCAGCCCCAGGAAAATAAGCGGAGGAATCAGTTCGGTTTCAATCCCGTAGTGATAAAAAATGTAGAACAGCCCGCCCTCTTCCAGCAGGCCGGTAACCGGAAAGTTGGCCGCAAAGACGCCGAAGCCGATGGGCAGCAGCAGCAGCGGCTCAACTCCCTTTTTGATGGCCAGATAGAAGAGGACGAAGGCTATAATCCACATTATTACGTTGTCAGCAGTGAGATTGAACAGCCCGATCGACGTAAACGAGCTATATACTTCTTCCAGCAAAATATTACCCCCAGCCTTATTCCAGTGTCATAATCACAGTGTCGGTGTTTACCACGTCGCCGGGGTTGACCTTGATTTCTTTGACGGCGCCGTCGGCGGGGGCGTAAATTTTGACCATCATTTTCATGGCCTCGATGGTTGCCACTGCGTCGTTAGCTTTCACCTGTTCGCCGGCATTAACATCTACGGATACCAGCTTGCCTACCATTGGTGATACTACATTGGTCATAACTCAAATACCTCCTTAGGATTGTAATATATGCTACAATAATTTAGTGTTATAAAATTTTGACAAATCAGCCTGTGCTTCTGGCTTTATTACGGGCCTCAACCTTTTTGAAAATCACGCCCGTGGCAGTTATCGCCAGGTTTAGTATGCCCAAAACCAAGAAAACCGATATTATACCCGTTAGGGCAATCACTGCGGCACTTGTCCAATCTACCAATCTTCCACCTCCCGCAGGGTCCAATTTTTTGGCGTCCGGAGACCGAATAAGATCGCCCCTCCCTTCACGCCCTTTGCATCCGGTCTTTATGGACCCAATTTAAGCACCGGTACGCCCATCCTTCCGATAACACGTCACGGGGACGGTCCGTCGTTTCTCTTTCGAGCCCTTCGCATTGCGCTTCGGGGGCTGCGAACTGTCTCCATGACTCCGCTGATCTTTAAATTACGCTGTGGTTTAGCTAGTATAAATTATTACACAGATAAAAAATGCAGTCAATTCCAAACAAGACATTTTGTTCATTGTATACAAAAAAAACCTACAGTACAATGTTATATTTTGGAATCATCTTATTATTAGTCAAATACTCGCACAATATTCTTTGCAAGCAATATCCTTGCCATATTGACGATAAACGAGAGGGAACCGAATAAGCGCTGCTTTTTTTACGCTTTTATCCGTGTCAATGGCATTTTCAGTGATCATTCAATGGTGGCGCAATTGCTGCTGACTATTAACGTAACGCAATTTGTGTGCCAAAAGATTTATCGGCCGGGCCAAACTCCGGAGCACGGATAAATACTACATTTATCGCATCCGGCTCATTATATAAATAGCCTCGTTTAGGATTCTCTGCGATGATAAAACGCATTGGCAATGCATTTTTGCAGAGAAAGTTAATTGATCTTGGTAATAGGGAGTTTTGGTCACTGCATTTTTGCATCGGAGATGATTGGGTTTGATACGGCCCAGCCTATACTTTTTCTCCCATGTGCTGGCCAAGTGCGCTTTTCGATTAGTATCAAAAAGCGCGCCCTCCAAAGGAACTGAATTGAGTATGCTTTTTTGTTGCGGCCCGGGTTAAATTGTGTTAAAATAAAACGTCAATCACAGCAGTTGGCTAATGGCGGCTTGGCGGCCATTTGGCGCGCTTTGCGCCCGTGCCGGCCAGCAATATGACGCTGTGGCCGGAAAACCGCCGACCGGTTTGCGCAAAAGACGGATAAATAATATTTCTACCTGAAAAGCCGAAATATAGATATTTCAGCAGGAAAAATTACCAGCGGGTAGAATTTTTGTGTTAGTATATATGTTAATATAACTGTATTAAAAACTATTACATATGAGAATCTTACAAGGGGGAGCATGATGAAGGCTACCGCGGAAAAACTGGAAAACAACGAAGTTTTACTTGAAGTAGAGGTAGACGCCGGCCAATTGGACAGTGCGATGGAGCAGGCTTACCGCAAGCTGGTCAAGACCGTCAACGTACCGGGATTTCGTAAGGGCAAGGTGCCGCGGATAGTTTTTGAGAATTTTGTGGGTAAAGCGGCCTTATACAACGAAGCCGTGGAAATAGTCGTTCCGGAAGCTTACACCGAAGCGGTCAAAGAAACCGGCGTGGAGCCCGTTGCCCAGCCCCAGGTGGACCTGGTGCAGGTGGAAGAGGGCAAGCCGGTAAAGTTCAAGGCCACCGTCCGGGTCAAGCCCGAGGTTGACTTGGGCCAGTATACCGGTTTGGAGGTTACCAAGCCCGTTGTGGAAGTAACCGACCGGGACGTGGACGGCGAACTGCAAAAATTACAGCAAAGACATGCCCGGCTGGAAAACCTGACCGAGGGCGCTTTGGAAAACGGCGACATTGCTTTGATTGATTTTGTGGGCCGCAAAGACGGCGTGGAGTTCGAGGGCGGCGAAGGGACGGATTACTCCCTGGAGGTTGGTTCGGGCACCTTTGTGCCCGGTTTCGAAGAGCAATTGGTCGGCGCCTCCGTGGGCGAAACCAGGGAAATATCCGTTACATTCCCGGAGGATTACCCCAAAGAGGATTTAACAGGGCAGCAAGTTGTATTCACAGTGACTGTGAAAGGCATAAAACGCAAGGAAGTATCCGCCCTGGACGATGAGTTTGCCAAAGATGTCAGCGAGTTTGACACCCTTGAAGAATTAAAGGCCGATATACAAAAAAAATTAGCCGAATCGGCCCAAAAGGAGGCCGAAAACCGTATCAAAAGCGAGGCGGTGCAAAAGGCGGTGGAAAACGCCACGGTTGACATTCCCGAGGAAATGATTGAGATGCGGCTGCTGGAGATGCTTGGCAGCATGGAAGAAAGGTTGCAGGCCCAGGGTATGACCGTCGATAATTACCTGCAGTATACCAATTCTTCACGGGAACAGCTTAAAGAAAGCTTGCGCGATGACGCCGCCCGGGGCGTAAAGTCCACCCTGGTGCTGGAGGCCATCGCCAAAAAGGAAAGTGTGGCGGTTGACGACGAGGACCTGGAGCGGGAAATTGCCAGGATGGCCGAACATTACAAGCAGGAACCCGGTGTGCTGCGTAAAATACTAGAAAAGCAAAACCAGTTGGATTACATCAGGGAGGGCCTGATACGGCAAAAAACCATAGAGTTTGTTTCCGGCCGGGCCGAGCTTGTGGAGGACACGAATCAGCCCGAAAAGGAATAAGTTGTTCAGCGGGGTTGTTTTTGTTCACAATGGTGGTATAGTGGAATTGGATAAAGTATAATTTGATAGGGAGGAGATACCCATATGTCCTACCTTGTTCCCATAGTGGTGGAGCAGACCAACCGTGGTGAAAGATCTTACGACATATATTCAAGACTATTGAAGGACCGGATCGTATTTATCGGTGGTACCTTAGACGACCACATCGCCAATCTGGTTATTGCACAGCTGTTATTCCTGGAGGCCGATGATCCGGAAAAGGACATAAATATTTACATTAACTCGCCCGGCGGGGTGGTAACCGCCGGAATGGCCATATACGACACCATGCAATACGTCAGACCCGATGTGTCCACCATCTGCCTGGGCCAGGCGGCCAGCATGGGAGCTTTTCTGCTGTCGGCCGGCGCTCCCGGTAAGCGTTTCGCTCTGCCCTACGCGCGGATCATGATGCACCAGCCGGCCGGCGGTGTGCAGGGGCAGGCCACCGATATCGACATTCACGCCAAAGAAATACTGCGCATGCGGGAAGCCATTAACAAACTGTTGGCCAAACATACCGGCCAGCCTTTTGAGAAGATTGAGCGGGATACCGAACGGGATTTCTTCATGTCGGCTGAAGAGGCCAGGGAGTACGGTATCGTTGACAAGGTGTTTGTGCGGTCCAAGCAAAGCTAAAATGAGGTGGAATTATGTTTAATGAAAAGGGTCAGCTGAAATGCTCCTTTTGCGGCAAGCTTCAGGACCAGGTTAAAAAACTTGTCGCCGGACCGGGTGTTTACATTTGCGACGAGTGCATTGAGTTGTGCAATGAGATTATCGAGGAAGAATTGAACGAGGACATCGGCTTGGACCTGGGTGATGTGCCTAAGCCCAAGGAAATCAAAGATATTCTGGATCAGTACGTCATCGGGCAGGAGAGCGCCAAAAAAGCATTGGCCGTGGCGGTATACAACCACTACAAGCGGATTAACCTGGGCGGCAAAATTGACGATGTTGAATTGCAAAAGAGCAATATCGTTATGCTGGGACCCACCGGCAGCGGTAAAACGCTGTTGGCTCAGACACTGGCCAGACTGCTTAACGTACCCTTTGCCATTGCCGACGCCACATCTCTCACCGAGGCGGGTTATGTGGGCGAGGATGTGGAGAACATCCTGCTCAAGTTGATCCAGGCCGCCGATTACGACGTGGAAAAGGCGGAAAAAGGTATTATATATATCGACGAAATTGACAAAATAGCCCGCAAATCGGAAAATCCCTCCATCACCAGGGATGTTTCCGGGGAAGGCGTGCAACAGGCGCTGCTTAAGATACTGGAGGGCACTGTGGCCAGCGTGCCGCCCCAGGGCGGTCGCAAGCATCCCCACCAGGAATTCATCCAGCTGGATACCACCAATATATTGTTTATTTGCGGCGGCGCTTTCGACGGTATCGATAAGCTCATCCAGAATCGGGTCGGTCAAAAGGTAATGGGATTCGGCGCCGAAATCAAGCCCAGGCAGGAGCAAAAAATCGGCGAAATACTGGCCCAAATCCTGCCCGAGGACTTGCTGCGTTACGGACTGATTCCGGAATTTGTCGGACGTCTGCCCATTATCGTCACCCTGGACGCCCTGGACGAAGAAGCCCTTGTACGTATTTTGACCGAGCCGCGGAATGCGCTGGTCAAGCAGTACGAAAAGCTGTTCGACCTGGACGGGGTAAACCTGGAGTTCCAGGCCGACGCGTTGAAAACCATCGCCCAGGAAGCGCTCCGGCGCAAAACCGGCGCCCGGGGCCTGCGTTCCATCCTGGAGGACATTATGCTGGAGATCATGTACGACATACCGTCCCGGGACGACATCGCCAAATGCGCCATCACCAGGGACACCATTTTGAAGAAAGAAAAGCCGATGCTGGTCTCCATAGAAAAGAAAAAGAAAAAAGAAGAATCGGCCTAAGGATTAAAAACCACACCTGCGCGGGTGTGGTTTTTAATCGGTTTATGTGTTTACTTGTTTGTCAAATTTCCAAATGTCGGCCACTTTTTTCAAGCTGTCGGCGGTGCTGGTCAGTTCCTGGGCTACGGCGGCTGTTTCCTGGGAACTGGCGGCGGCCTGTTGGGACACTGCGGCAATGGATTGCGTGCTGTTTAACATATCGGTGGTGGAATCGGCTTGCTCCCTGGCTACCCCGGCAATATTCTCCACCAGGGCGCTGGTCCGGTTGAGCGCTTCGCTGATGTCACCGAATAAGGATTCGGCCTCCCGTGAACAGGTAAGTCCGGTTTGCACCGCCTGTACCGTATCCGTCACCCCGGACAGGATGTCGTTCACGATTTGCGCCACTTCTCTGGCGGCGTTATCCGAATTTTCAGCCAAATTGCGCACTTCCTCGGCCACAATAGCGAATCCGCGCCCGTGCTCTCCGGCCCGGGCGGCTTCAATGGCTGCGTTCAGGGCCAAAAGATTGGTTTGGGCGGCTATGTCTTGTATTACTTCAAGAAACTGAACGATGCGTTTGGAATGGGTGTTTAATTGGGTAAATTTTTGCTCCAGCAAGTTCATTTCATCCAGCGCTTTTTGAATGGCGGCGCTGCCCCGGGCGGTGGTGCTGATAGTGTGGCGGGCCGTTTCGTTGGCTTCGCCGGCCTGCCTGGCGCAATCTTCAGCCTGTCGGGACAGGCGCTCAATGGCCTGTAACAGCGTGCTTACCTGTTGAGCCTGGTTCTGGCTGCCGATGCTGACATGTTCCGTTCCCGTGGAGATTTGCTCTGCGGCGTGGTTCAGGGTTACGCTGGTATCTTTGATCAGGCTGAACCATTTATTTACCCCTTTTAGGATTTTACGGATATTGTGGATTAATAGATTTAATTCACTCCATCTATAATGTTTGTCTTCGATCTGTCCCGTCAAATCACCATTGATGGCTTTTTCGGTGTTTGTTAAAACATGGTGCAGTGTGCGGTGTAATGGTGTGAACAAGATAAAACACGCGGCGGCCGCCAGTAGCAAACCTGCCGCACCTCCCATCAAAAAGCCCGCGGCTTTGCCGCCGGCCAGCCACCAGCCCGCCCAGGCAACCACCAGCGTGGTAAAACCCATGACCAAAGTCAATAAAGTCAGCTGTCCCCGGAATGTTTTCATTGCGCTCCCTCCAGGTATTTTTTTAGACGAGACAAGGCGCTCTACCCATGTTCTTGCGTATTTTTTCCGCATACATTTTATTGTCGGCCTGTTTAAAAAGATCAACCATACCTGTGACAGACTCTGCCGTGGCCCAGCCGAGGGAAATGCTTAGAAGCAGTTCGGGATGCTTTTGGTTGTAGTCATCCATGTTATCTTGGATGCGCCGGGCCACCTTTTGCGCCATTTCACCGCCGGTGTCAGGGAGAATGACCACGAACTCGTCGCCGCCCACCCGGGCCGCCATGTCCGAAGCCCGGGTGGAGCTTTTGATGCTTGTGGCGGCGGCGACAAGCAACTCGTCGCCTTTTTTGTGGCCCATGGTGTCGTTAACGGTTTTCAGCCCGTCCACGTCGCCGCAGATAATGGAAATGGGGAAGTGACGTCCTTTTTCCAGTCGCTGCATTTCCTCCTCAAAATAAGCGCGATTATAAAGGCCGGTAAGCGCGTCGTGCATGCTTAAATAGCGCAACCGATCCTCGGCCCGGACGCGATCGGTTATGTCCCTGGCCGTGCCCCTGAAACCGATGATATTGCCGTCCCGGTTCCGGGTGGGGGAGGCGGAAACCTCCAGGTGTCTTTTTTCACCGTCGGGGCGGATTATGGTCAAGGCAACCCCCCTCTCGGGCACGCCGGTGGAAAAAATTTTGTTGTAGATATTGTATATCTTCTGTGCGTTCTCCGGGTCCGTGAATTCTCTGTAGTTAAAGCCGTCCAATTGTTTTCTGGCAAACCCGAACACCCGGGTTACCGAGTCGTTTATGAATTTAAAATTGCCGCGCAGATCCACCTCGTAAAAAACGTCTTCAATGTTCTCCAGCAACTCACGGTACTTTTCTTCGGATTCCCGCAGCGCTCGTTCCATCTGCTTGCGTTCGGTGATGTCCAGCATGGAGACGACGCTCCGGCTGGTGCCCGGGATCATGCCGACGGTATAAAAGATGTCCCTGACTCTTCCCCGGGCGTCAATTAGACGAAATTCGCAACGTCCGGGTGCTTGACCGTCTTTTTTTCTTCTTTCCATATGATAGCCAATCATCCATTCCCGGTCGTCTGGATGAACAAATTGGTCCCATTTTCTTTTGCCTACTATATCCGCCCGGGAGTAGCCAGTAATATTTTCCATCTCGCGGTTGGCCATGCTGACTGTTTTGTCTTTGTCCACCAACAGCATGGCTGTGCCGGTGTACTGGAACATGGCGCTGTACGTGGCTTCGGACCGGCGCAAATATTCCTCCAGTTGCTCGCTCCGGCGCAACTCCTCCTGCAACTGCCGCCTGGTTTTGGTGCTGATTGATTGACAATAGCGCAGCCTGGCGACATCTTGGGCCACCATTATAAAGCCAACCATTTGCCTGTTTTCAAAAAAGGGGGAGGCTGAAACTTGCAATTGATAAGTTTTGCCGGAGTTGGAGATGACGGTTTTTTCAAACCGGTAGTATCCCCGGGTATTCTTGTTGTAAACAGGGCAGTCGGAGGTGCATTTTCCGAACGGGTTCTGAAAAATATGGTGGCATTTTTTATGTAACGCTTCCCGGACGGTCCAGCCGGTAACCTGCTCCACGGCACTGTTTACATACAACAGGTTGTGCTCCAGGTCGCTGACGTATATTATTTCGTTTATACAGTCCAGTATATTACTGGCCAGATCCCATCGTTGCATTTAGTAACTCCCCCCAGTTAAATAATAACAATTAAACACACAGCAAAATATTCCTTTTTTAAAATGACTAATAATTAAGAAAAATGCTGTCAAGCCAGGTATCCTGTCCGTTAAAAAGCGCGCTCAATCAGTTCCCTTTGCGCGCGCTTTTTAATACTTTCATCCTTAATTCCGGCCATAAATATGGCCGGATATATAGTTGAAAGCACAAAAAAAGCGCGCTCAATCGGTTTCCTTTGCGCGCGCTTGCGGTTCTTCCGGGCCGGGTCGGCATTTTTATGGCTGCTCTAGCCGGCGGTCCATTTTTGTATGATGTCCCATAGCTTGTCCTTTCCCTGCCCGGTAACGGCTGAAAAAAGGACCGGTGGTTCTTTTAGCGTCGAATCCAGGTGGGTTTGCACGGTTTTTAGGTTTTGCAGGGCTCGCCCGCGACCCAGCTTGTCGGCCTTGGTGGCCGCCACCCCGGCGGGGATGCCGTAATAATTAAGCCAGTCCAGCATCTGCTTGTCGCCGGCGGTAGGTTTATGGCGCAAGTCCACCAGCACGATTACTCCGCGCAGTTGTTTGCGCCGGGTCAGGTAGCTTTCGATCATTCGGCCCCATTGGTCCCTCATTTGAGGCGGCACCCGGGCGAAACCGTAGCCCGGCAGGTCCACCAGATGCACGGCATTGTTGATGAGAAAAAAGTTGATCAGTCTGGTGCGTCCCGGGGTGTTGCTGGTGCGGGCCAGTTTTTTCCGGCCCGTCAGGGTGTTCAGCAGGCTGGATTTGCCAACATTGGAACGACCGGCCAGGGCCACCTCAGGGTGGTCCCCGGCCGGACAATCATGCAGTCCAGTGGCACTGGCAACATAATCAGCTGTAATTATTTTCATTGGGCAATTCGGTTCCTCCCTCGGTTTCCACCACGGAACCGTAAGCCATTTCGGTCGACACTTCGGGGGGCGGGTCAATTTCGGCGTCATGGTGAGCGATCTTGGTTTCCCGCAGGGCTATATTGAGCACTTCGTCCATGTGGTCCACCAACACCAATTCCAGCTGTTTTTTCACGTTGGCCGGGATGTCGTCAATATCCTTCCGGTTGTCTATGGGCAGGAGAACCAGCTTGATACCGGCCCGGTGGGCCGCCAGAACCTTCTCCTTGATGCCGCCGATAGGCAGCACCCGGCCCCGCAGGGTGATTTCTCCGGTCATGGCCACGTCGTGTCGGATTTGACGACCGGTCAGCGCCGAAGCCAGGGCCGTGGCTATGGTAATGCCGGCGGAGGGGCCGTCTTTGGGTATGGCGCCCTCGGGCACGTGGACGTGCAGGTCGTATTTTTCAAATATTTCTTCGTTGATACCGAGATCCGCGGCTCGGCTGCGCACATAGCTGTAACCGGCTTGGGCGGATTCCTTCATAACGTCGCCCAGTTTGCCCGTCAGGGTGAGTTTGCCGGAACCTTTGTACAGGGTGACTTCCACCTGCAGCGAATCGCCGCCCACTTCGGTCCAGGCCAAACCGGTGGCTATGCCCACCTGGTCTTCCTGTCCCGCGGTACCGTAACGGTACTTGGGCTTACCCAGGAACTGTTCCATCTGCTGAACGTTTATCCGCACCCGCTTACTTTTGCCGGCTACAATTTGTTTGGCCGCCTTACGGCACAGTGAGGCGATGTTGCGCTCCAGGTTTCGCACGCCGCTTTCCCGGGTGTATTCCCGGATTATGCGTCGGATGGTGTTTTCAGATATTTGGATCATTTTCCCATCCAGGCCGTGTTCTTTGATTTGTTTGGGCAGCAGATGCCGCATGGCGATTTGTACCTTTTCCTCCTCGGTGTAACCCGGGATGTAAATGATCTCCATCCGGTCCTGCAGCGGTCTTGGTAT
>JAKSCU010000375.1 GCA_022360435.1 Bacillota bacterium | reverse complement strand
GAAATGGTCATGCCCGGGGACAACATCAAAGTGGACATCGAACTGATTACCCCCATTGCCATTGAAGAAGGGCTGCGTTTCGCCATCCGTGAGGGCGGCCGCACCGTGGGCGCCGGGGTTGTTACAGGCATTAACGAGTAACTTGTGCACAGGATAAGGACCGGCCCATGGACCGGTTCCTTATCCATTCGTAATTTTCTTGACACTGTATGTTAATTGTGATAAAGTTGCAAAGGTACCCCTGAGGTAAGGGATTCGAAGAAGAAGCGCGAAATAAAAGGCTAATTACGTGCGTACTGTTCGAACATCCTTTTAATGTGAGGGTTCGGGCAGAAGCGCCTTGGAACGGTTCGAACATCCTCTTTCAAAAGGGTATGTCTTTTTTTAGTTTAGGGAGGTGGTTGCGGTGAGAGTGGGGGTTACTATGGCCTGCACTGAATGCAAGCGCAGAAATTACTCGACGACCAAGAACAAGAAAAACGACCCCAACCGTATTGAGATGAAAAAATATTGCCGGTTCTGCCAAACTCATACCATGCACAAGGAAACCAGGTAATCCTTATGCCCGGGGTTATTTTATTTAAGGATGTGGCATAATGGCAGGGGATAAAAATTCCAAAAAAGACAAAGGTTCCGGAACAACAAAGGAACAGGGCAAAAAAGACAACCGGAAAGAATTGGCCAAGAAAACAGTTGCTCCAAAAACCGGTCGGTTTGAAAACACCAAATCTTTTTTCCGTGGCGTGATCAATGAGCTTAAAAAAGTGCACTGGCCCACGCGCAGGGAGACTGCAATTTACACGGTGGTGGTTTTGGTTTCGGTGGTTTTCGTTGCTATCTTAATATGGATATTCGACCTTATTCTTGGTTCGATAATGGGCGTGTTTATAAAATAACAGGGAGGTGAGGGACCTGCTTCACGCTGGTCCCTTGTGTTTATGAGCAGGTGCTGGTTTGTAATACATACCTACTCGGGATATGAAAACAAAGTCAAGGCCAACCTGGAAAAACGCATTGAATCTATGAACATGGAAGACAAGATATTCCGCATCCTTGTCCCCATGGAAGACGAGATCGAGATTAAAGACGGCAAAAAAAAGATTACCAAGCGCAAGGTATTCCCGGGTTATGTTCTTGTGGAAATGATTATGACCGACGATTCCTGGTATGTGGTGCGGAACACTCCCGGGGTCACCGGGTTTGTGGGCAGCGGTTCCAAGCCTATTCCCCTGGACGAGGAAGAGGCTCAGCAAATTATTCGCCAAATGGGCATGGATGAACCGCGTACCAGGGTTCACTTTGCCGTGGGAGAGCAGGTGCGGGTGATAGCCGGACCCTTTGAGAACTTTGGCGGAGTGGTTGAAGAAATACTGGTGGATAAAGGCAAAATCAGGGTGCTTATTAATATGTTCGGCCGGGAAACCCCGGTGGAACTGGAATATAATCAGGCTGAAAAAATAAGCTAAACAGCGGAAGAGGTGGACATTATGGCCAAACGGGTGGCGGCGATCATCAAGCTGCAGGTGCCGGCAGGCAAGGCTACCCCTGCTCCGCCGGTGGGTCCTGCTCTGGGCCAGCATGGGGTCAACATCATGCAGTTTGTCAAGGATTACAATGAGCGTACCGCCAAGCAAGCGGGGATGATTATACCGGTGGAGATTACCGTCTATGAAGACCGGAGCTTCACTTTCGTGACCAAAACCCCGCCTGCGGCGGTGCTGCTGAAAAAGTCTGCCGGTCTGGAGACCGCGTCCGGCGAGCCCAACAAGAAAAAAGTGGGCCAGGTGAGCAAAGACCAGGTGCGGGAAATTGCCCAGTTGAAGATGGAAGATCTCAACGCCAACGATGTTGAGGCGGCCATGCGCATGGTTGAGGGGACAGCCCGCAGCATGGGAATTGAAGTGGTTTAACAAAAATGTGGGAGGAGTAATTTCCGTTACTACCACAAGGAGGTAAGCAAAATGCCCCAAAGAGGCAAAAAGTATCGGGACGCTTTGAAAAAAGTGGATCGGGTCAAATTATACGATCCACTGGAAGCAACGGAACTGATCAAGGAACTGGCCGGCGCCAAATTTGACGAAACCGTGGAAGCCGCCGTCCGGTTGGGTGTGGATCCCAGACATGCGGACCAGCAGGTGCGCGGCGCCATGGTATTGCCGCACGGGACGGGTAAATCCCGCACCGTACTGGTATTTGCCAAGGGCGATAAAGTCAAGGAGGCTGAAGAAGCCGGCGCCGATTACGTCGGCGCGGAAGATATGGTGGAAAAGATCCAGAAGGAAGGCTGGCTGGGGTTTGAAGTGGCCATCGCCACCCCCGACATGATGGGTGTAGTGGGCAAACTGGGCCGGATTCTTGGTCCCCGGGGTTTAATGCCCAACCCCAAAACCGGAACCGTAACCTTCGACGTGGGCCGTGCCGTGCAGGAGGTTAAAGCCGGTAAAATAGAGTACCGGGTGGATAAAGCCGGTAACATTCACACCCCCATCGGTAAAACTTCCTTCGAGCCGCAAAAACTGGCCGAGAATCTGAAAGCGCTGGTGGAGCAACTGATTCGGGTCAAGCCGGCGGCGGCCAAGGGCCAGTACATTAAGAGCATTACGGTATCCAGCACCATGGGGCCCGGTGTGAAGGTGAGCGCGCAAAAAATTACCGCTTAATATATGAATATAATTAAATAAGGGAACCAGCCAAAGACAGCAGGGCGCCCCTCGGGGGCTTAATGGCAATTGCCGCCAGCCGAGGCCGGAGAGATTAAAACCCTGAAGCGTTTGCTTTACGGGCCTCTGGCATGTTGTCGCGCCAGAGGCTTTTATATTAATGCCGGGGGCTGCTGTTTGCGCAACTTGCAACGCCCGGCACCACCGGGAAGGAGGTGTACATATTGCCGATTAACAAGCAGGAAAAAGAAGAAATGCTGCAAATGCTTAAAGAAAAGATGGGCTCGTCGCAATTGATTATTTTGGCTGAATATAAGGGCCTTGACGTGGCTGCCATGACCAAACTGCGCCGAAAGCTGCGTGGCGCCGGCAGCGAAATAAAAGTGGCTAAAAACACTATCACCAAGCTGGCGGCCCGGGAAATGGGCCTGGAGGAAATCAATCCTCATCTGGAAGGCCCGGTTGCCCTGACGTTCGGTTATGAAGATCCGGTGACGTCCGCCAAGGCGCTCAGTGATTTTGCCAAGGAATACAAACAGCTTGCCATTAAAACCGGTATCTTGGAGGGCCGCTTGATTGACGCCGGTGGCATCATGGATTTGGCCAACCTGCCTTCCCGGGAAGTGCTTTTGGCCAAGGCGCTGGGCGGCATGCAGTCTCCCATGTACGGTTTTGCCGGCACCCTTCAGGGCCTGCTGAGAAACTTTGTTTATGTGCTTGACGCGGTACGGGAGAAGAAATCCGAACAAGCAGCCGGCTAAATTTGAGTATGAGCGGGTCTGCCAACCGGCCGGGGCAAGTATGCGGGCTGATTGTCAACCCAGATAACAAATGTCAACATATTTTAAGGAGGTTCTATAAAATGTCTAAAGTGCAAGAAATTTTGGAAGCCGTAAAGGGGCTAACCGTGCTGGAATTGGCCGAACTGGTAAAGGCTTTTGAAGAAGAATTCGGGGTTAGCGCCGCCGCCCCCGTGGCCGCCGTGGCCGCACCGGTGGCGGGCGGGGGGGCCGCCCCCGCTGCGGAAGAAGAACAGACCGAATTTGACGTGGTCCTCTCCGCCGTCGGCGATAAAAAGGTCAACGTAATCAAGGTGGTTCGCGAAGCTACCGGCCTGGGTCTGAAAGAGTCCAAGGAACTGGTGGACAATGCTCCCAAACCGATTAAGGAAAAAATCGGCAAGGAAGAAGCCGAAGCCCTCAAGGCCAAGCTGGTGGACGCCGGCGCCACCGTGGAAATCAAGTAACCATTCTTTTGGCCGAAAGCCGCCCCCGTTCCATGGGGCGGCTTTTTGCGTCGGCGCGGTGAGCAAGATGGCAGCTTGGTTTAATTGGCGCTGTGGCATGAAGCAACAATAACGCGATTTTTTAAAAGTAGCGTTTATTTGCTATATAATAAGGCGCTGGTTAATAATGTAAAAACATGTGGCTCGACAATTAAAATCGGTTTGCCAAGGCAGGAATAATAGATGGATGATAGAATGATTAATGTACCATATAATTGAAGGAGGATATAAATGAGCTTTAAGCCAAATGAAGCGGAAGAGGAATATTTTGCCAGAAAAGAATTTGAAAAAAAGAGGAAGATTGCGGAAGAGCGGATGAAAGCCATCAGCGCCAAAGAAAAAGAAGAACTTAAGCGAGTCCATTTCATGCATTGTCCCAGGTGTGGTATGGAACTTATTGAAATCAAGTACAAGGAAGTAGAAATTGACGAATGCCCCGGCTGCAAGGGGTTCTGGCTTGACGCCGGAGAACTGGAAAAAATGGCTTCGGATAAAGATAAAGCCGGTTTTCTGCCCAACGTGCTGAAAATATTCAAGTAGCGTCAGGCGGCACCGGACCCGGCTTGACGGGCGTAACAAACCAATAAACGAGGCTTTCAAGTCTTAACGTGTGAAAGCCTTGTTTAATTTGGTTGTTTAAAGGAAAAAACAACACGAGCAGCAGCTCGCAACCGAACATGATAACAGCACCCGGCTCGCGCGCTCCAAAATAATCGAATTAGTGCGTTTATTCTGCTTGACAAGGAAATTATTACATGGTATAATTCCAAGATGTCGGCTCTAAAGAACCGATTTGGTGCTTTTACATATCTGTGGTCATATTTGGCTCGAGGAACTAAAATCCGCTTGCGGAGGTTGTATCTGCCATAAAAACACAGGCAATAATATTTAATATGGAGGTTTTTATAAGCGAGGGATTGTGTGCAGGACAAGACCTTGCTTTTCGTTGTTTCTATTTATAGTGTTCCTATTATAATGCCTTTTACTTTTGTGGGGGTGTGGTGCTGTAGATGTATCCAATGCAACTGGGTAACAGAACCCGGTGGAATTTCGGCAAACTGCGCGAGGTTTTGGACTTGCCCAATCTTATCGAGGTGCAGCGCAACTCGTATGACTGGTTCCTTAAAACCGGCTTGCGGGAAGTTTTTCACGACATTTCGCCCATCCAGGATTTTACGGGGAACCTGGTGTTGGAGTTCCTTGATTACAATCTGGGGAACCCCAAGTACACCGTTGAAGAATGCAAGGAACGGGATGTTACCTTTGCCGCGCCGCTGCGGGTGAAGGTGCGCCTGATTAACAAGGAAACCGGCGAGGTCAAGGAGCAGGAAGTGTTTATGGGCGATTTCCCGCTGATGACCAGCAAGGGCACCTTTATCATCAACGGGGCCGAGCGGGTCATCGTAAGCCAGTTGGTGCGTTCGCCCGGCGTTTATTTTTCCGAGACCATCGACCCCAGCGGCAAGAAGATTTACGGCGCCACCATCATTCCCAACCGCGGCGCCTGGCTGGAATTTGAGACCGATGTCAACGACCAGATTTTCGTACGCATCGACCGGACCAGGAAAATTCCGGTGACAGTGCTGATCAGGGCCCTCGGTTACGGAACCAACGTCATGGTTTTGGACCTGTTCGAGGAAAACAGGCACATCCAGGAGACCCTGGCCCGGGATAACACCGACTCCGAGGAAGACGCGCTGGTGGAGATTTACAAACGCCTGCGCCCGGGTGAACCGCCGACGGTGGAAAACGCCAAGTCGCTGCTGGATGCGCTGTTTTTTGACCCTAAGCGCTACGACCTGGCCAACGTGGGCCGTTACAAGATCCATAAGAAGTTAAAACACGGCGTTCTTTACAGGTATCCCGAGGGCGAACAGGGCTTTACCGAATTTGACCCGCTGGTGGGCGCGGAGGTGCCGGTGGTAAGGGAGTTCATCCGCATACTCACCGCCAAGGACATTATCGAAGCCGTTCATTATCTGCTGCGCCTGATGGACGACCAGGGAAAGGTGGACGACATCGACCACCTGGGTAACCGGCGCCTGCGTTCGGTGGGCGAACTGCTGCAAAACCAGTTCCGCATCGGATTGTCCCGAATGGAGCGGGTGGTTCGCGAGCGCATGACCATCCAGGATGTGGACGTAATTACGCCCCAGGTGTTAATCAACATTCGGCCGGTGGTGGCCTCCATAAAGGAGTTTTTTGGTTCCAGCCAGTTAAGCCAATTTATGGATCAAACCAATCCGCTGGCCGAGTTGACCCACAAGCGTCGCCTGTCGGCTCTGGGGCCCGGAGGATTGAGCCGGGAACGGGCCGGTTTCGAGGTGCGGGACGTGCACCACTCCCACTACGGACGCATGTGCCCCATTGAGACGCCGGAAGGTCCCAATATCGGCCTCATCGGCTCGCTGTCCACCTACGCCCGGATCAACCAGTTCGGGTTCATTGAAACCCCATATCGCAAGGTGGACAAGGAAAACCGGCGGGTGACCGACGATTTCGTTTATCTCACCGCCGACGAAGAGGAAGATATGATTATTGCCCAGGCCAACGCCCCGCTGGATGAAAACTCCTATTTTTCCCTGGAGCGGGTCAACGCGCGGCACGGTCGGGAGATACTGGTGGTATCGGCGGAACAAGTGGATTATATGGACATATCGCCCAAGCAGGTGTTCAGTATCGCCACCTCGTTGATACCGTTTTTGGAGCATGATGACGCCAACCGGGCCCTGATGGGCGCCAATATGCAGCGCCAGGCCGTACCGCTTTTAAAAACCCAATCGCCGTTGGTGGGTACCGGTATAGAGTACACGGCGGCCCGGGATTCCGGAGTGGTGGTTTTGGCCGGCAGCAGCGGCACGGTGGAAAAGGTTACCGCCACCGAGATAATTATTCGCACCGATGACGGGAAAACCGAGAAGCACAAGCTGATCAAGTTTGACAGGTCCAATCAGGGCACTTGCGTCAACCAGCGCCCCATTGTGGACAAAGACGAGCGGGTGGAGACCGGACAGGTTATCGCCGACGGTCCTTCCACCGATCACGGCGAACTGGCCCTGGGGCGCAACGTGCTGGTGGCATTCATGCCCTGGGAGGGTTACAATTACGAGGATGCCATTCTGGTCAGTGAAAAGATGGTCAAGGAGGATTATTTCACCTCCATTCACATAGAGGAATACGAGTGCGACGCCCGGGACACCAAGCTTGGTCCCGAAGAGATTACCCGGGATATTCCCAACGTGGGCGAAGAGATCCTGAAAGACCTGGACGACCGCGGCATCATCAGGACCGGCGCCGAGGTGCGACCCGGCGACATACTGGTGGGCAAGGTGACGCCCAAGGGCGAAACCGAGTTGACCGCCGAAGAGCGATTGCTCCGGGCCATCTTTGGTGAAAAGGCTCGGGAAGTGCGGGACACTTCATTGCGGGTGCCCCACGGCGAGTCGGGGAAAGTGGTTGATGTCAAAGTATTCTCCCGGGATAACGGCGACGAATTGCCACCCGGCGTCAATCAATTGGTACGTGTATATATCGCCCAAAAACGCAAGATTTCCGAAGGCGACAAAATGGCCGGCCGGCACGGCAACAAGGGCGTCATCGCCCGCATACTGCCCGAGGAGGATATGCCCTTCCTGCCCGACGGCACCCCCATTGAAATCGTGCTTAATCCGCTGGGCGTGCCTTCCCGGATGAATATCGGCCAGGTGCTGGAAACGCACCTGGGCTGGGCGGCGCACGCTTTGGGCATGCGGGTGGCCACCCCGGTCTTTAACGGGGTCCGGGAAAAGGACATTGTGGAACAACTGGCCAATGCCGACCTGCCCTCCAACGGCAAGATTACGCTTTTTGAGGGCCGCACCGGCGAGCCTTTTGAAAACCCCATTACTGTGGGCTACGTTTACATGCTCAAACTGGCCCACCTGGTGGACGACAAGATTCACGCCCGTTCCACCGGCCCGTATTCCCTGGTAACCCAGCAGCCACTGGGCGGAAAGGCCCAGTTCGGCGGCCAGCGGTTCGGGGAAATGGAGGTTTGGGCCTTGGAGGCGTACGGCGCGGCTTATACATTACAGGAGATTCTTACCGTCAAGTCCGACGACGTGGTGGGCCGCGTTAAAACCTATGAAGCAATTGTCAAAGGCGAAAACGTGCCCGAACCCGGCGTACCCGAGTCGTTCAAAGTGCTGATAAAAGAATTGCAGAGCCTTGGTCTGGCGGTAAAAGTGCTCTCGGAGGATGACCGGGAAATCGAGATCAGGGAAGTGGAGGAAGATATTACCGAAACCGCCAAAGACCTTGGTATTGAGCTGCACGACGACCGGGCGCGGCGTTGCGATTACGAAGAAGCCGGCACGGAGGCAGTGGATGACGATATGGATGACGTGGAGGGGATGGAAGAGGATGGGAAATATCTGGTGGATAGCGGAGATATCGGCGAAATAGGGAATGCCGAAGAAGACGAAAACCTCACCGATTTCGACCCCGAAGAAGACGGTTACAACAACGAGCTTGATGAGGAGTAGCTAATCCGGAAAGGAGCGAGGTCCTTGCTGGACTTGAACAACTTTGACCGTATGCGTATCGGTCTGGCTTCCCCCGAACAGATTCGGGAATGGTCCAACGGCGAGGTGAAAAAGCCCGAGACCATTAATTATCGCACCCTGAAACCAGAGCGGGACGGTTTGTTTTGCGAGCGTATTTTCGGCCCCACCCGGGATTGGGAATGTCATTGTGGCAAATACAAGCGCGTTCGGTATAAAGGTGTGGTTTGCGACCGTTGCGGCGTTGAAGTTACGCGGTCCAAGGTGCGCCGGGAAAGGCTGGGCCATATTGAACTGGCGGCGCCGGTTTCCCATATCTGGTACTTCAAAGGCATCCCCAGCCGGATGGGCCTCTTGCTGGATATGTCGCCCCGGGCATTGGAGAAAGTGCTGTATTTTGTATCATACATTGTCATTGATCCCATGGAAACGCCCTTGATCAAAAAACAGCTGCTTACCGAAACCGAGTACCGGGATTATCGAGATAAGTACGGCAGCAATTTTAGAGCCTTGATGGGCGCCGAAGCGATAAAACAATTGTTGCAGGAAATCAAGCTGGAAGAAATGAGCCGTCAACTGCGCCAGGAACTGAGAGAAGTCACCGGGCAGCGCAAAATCCGGGCCATCCGCCGCCTGGAGGTGGTGGAGGCATTTCGCAAAAGCGGCAATCTGCCGGAATGGATGATCATGGACGTAATCCCGGTGATTCCGCCGGAGCTGCGTCCCATGGTGCAGTTGGACGGCGGACGGTTTGCCACCTCGGACCTGAACGACCTATACCGCCGGGTAATTAACCGCAACAATCGGCTTAAAAGGCTTTTGGACCTGGGCGCTCCCGACATTATCGTACGCAATGAAAAGCGCATGTTGCAGGAGGCGGTGGACGCCCTGATTGACAACGGCCGACGTGGTCGGCCCGTGACCGGCCCGGGCAACCGGCCTCTCAAGTCACTCAGCGACATGCTCAAGGGCAAGCAGGGGCGCTTTCGCCAGAACCTGCTGGGCAAGCGGGTAGACTATTCCGGCCGTTCCGTGATTGTGGTCGGCCCCAAACTGCAGTTGCACCAGTGCGGTCTGCCCAAGGAAATGGCTCTGGAATTATTCAAACCCTTTGTTATGAAGAAGCTGGTCAACGACGGATTTGCCCACAACATAAAAAGCGCCAAGCGCATGGTGGAACGGGTGCGCCCCGAAGTGTGGGACGTGCTGGAGGAGGTCATCAAAGACCACCCGGTGTTGCTGAACCGCGCCCCCACTCTGCACCGCCTGGGCATTCAGGCCTTCGAGCCCGTGCTGGTGGAGGGTCGGGCCATCCAAATTCACCCTATGGTGTGTACCGCCTACAACGCCGACTTCGACGGGGACCAGATGGCGGTCCACCTGCCCCTTTCAGCCGAGGCCCAGGCCGAAGCAAGGCTGTTGATGCTGTCCTCATACAATATATTGAACCCCAAGGACGGTCGCCCGGTGGCTATTCCCACCCAGGACATGGTACTGGGTTGCTACTACCTGACCATGGTTAGAGAAGGCGAACCGGGTGAGGGCAAAGTGTTCGGCAGCCGGGAAGAGGCCTTCATGGCCTACGACAACACCGTAATAAGTTTGCATGCCCGGATCAAAGTGCGCGCCGATGGTGAACTGATGGAGACCACTGTGGGCCGGGTTATCTTCAACCAGGCCATGCCCCCAAAAGAGCCGTTTTTCAATGGCGTGGCGGATAAAAAAGCATTAAGCGCAATTGTGGAAAATTCGTATCGCAAGCACGGTTTTGCCGCCACCGGAGAGTTGCTGGACGGCATTAAAAAGCTGGGTTTCCATTACGCCACCAAGGCGGGGGTCACCATCGGCAACGCCGATATCATTATTCCCACCGAGAAAAAAGAAATATTGACTCAAGCCGACGCAGAAGTGGAAACAGTGGAGGTACAGTACCGTCGCGGTTTGATTACGGAAGAAGAAAGGTACCGCAAAGTAATCACCATATGGAACGATGCCACCAGGCAGGTAACCGAGGCGCTGGTTAACTCCCTCGACAAATTCAACCCCATTTACATGATGGCCAACTCCGGCGCCCGGGGCAATATCCAGCAGATTCGCCAGTTGGCGGGCATGCGGGGCCTGATGGCCGACCCCACGGGGCGGATTCACGACCTGCCCATCAAGGCCAATTTCCGCGAGGGTCTCACCGTGCTGGAGTATTTCATCTCCACCCACGGGGCCCGCAAAGGTTTGGCCGACACCGCCCTGCGCACGGCCGACTCGGGTTATTTGACCAGACGCCTGGTGGACGTGGCCCAGGACGTCATCGTCAGGGAAGTGGACTGCGGCACCGATGAAGGAATTTATGTGCAAGAAATCAAAGACGGCAACGAGGTTATTGAAAAGCTGGAAGATCGTGTGGTCGGGCGGGTGGCCCGTGAGGATATACTGCACCGGGAAAGCGGGACGGTGCTGGTGGCCGAAAACGATATGATTTACCACGAACATGCTGAACAAATAGTGGCTTCCGGCATCACAAAAGTAAAAATCCGTTCGGTGTTAACCTGTAAAACCAGGTATGGTGTGTGCATGAACTGTTACGGGCGCAATCTGGCCACCGGGCAAAAAGTGGATATCGGTGAGGCTGTGGGCATTATCGCCGCCCAGTCCATCGGCGAGCCCGGCACCCAGTTGACCATGCGCACATTCCACACCGGCGGTGTGGCCGGCGACGATATTACCCAGGGCTTGCCCCGGGTTGAAGAGCTGTTTGAGGCCCGCAAACCCAAGGGTCAGGCCATTATCGCCGAAGAAGCCGGCGTGGTGGAGGTCAGGGAGATTAAAGGTCGCCGGGAAATAGACCTCTCCGATAGCGACGGCGGCAAAAACACGTACCTGGTGCCTTACGGCGCCCGCCTGAAGGTGCACGACGGCGACCGGGTGGAACCCGGTGACGAGCTCACCGAAGGTTCGGTGAACCCGCACGATTTGTTGAAAATCAAGGGTGTTACCTCGGTTCAGGTCTATCTGCTGCAGGAAGTGCAGCGGGTGTACCGCCTGCAGGGTGTGGATATCAACGATAAGCATATTGAAGTAATGATTCGCCAAATGCTGCGCAAAGTGCGGGTTGAAGAACCCGGTGACACTCTGCTGCTTACCGGCGGACTCATCGACATATTCGAATTGGAAGAAGAAAACGAGCGCATGACGGCCGGGGGCGGCGAACCCGCCGAGGCCAAAGCGGTGTTGCTGGGCATTACCAAGGCCTCCCTGGCCACCGATTCATTCCTGTCGGCGGCTTCCTTCCAGGAGACCACCCGGGTGCTCACCGAAGCCGCAATCAAGGGCAAAACCGACCCGCTGCTGGGCCTGAAGGAGAATGTTATTATCGGCAAACTGGTGCCCGCCGGCACCGGCATGAGCCGTTACCGCAATATCGAAATAGAAGTGGAGTAAAACGGGTGTTGCAAGTTGAACTGGTTTAAACCAGTTCGAACTAAAAACTAATTTACGCAGGGGTTTGATTGATGCGTGGGAACTTGTTCAGGTATGAAACCGGGTAGCAATCTTGAGAACACCAAACCCCTAACCAAAACTTTTTCAGGAGACGCTAATTAAAGTGGGCCGGGCGGTGGGCTTTGGTTGCCGGGTGTTGCAAATCGCATATTTGTAACACCCGGCAACACTTGACTTTGCCCAACTGCGGTGATATCATGTTTAAGTGTGTGGATTTCGGAGGTTGATCAGCTATGTCTTACCAGCGCTTGCAGGCGGCCAGGGAAAAGACCGTGGGCAGCAAGCAAACCGTCAAAGCATTGAAGAAAGAACTGGCCAAGCTGGTCTTCGTGGCTGAAAACGCTGATAAACACGTAATCGACCCCATCCTTGCCGCCTGCAGGGAAAAAAAAGTGCCGGTGGTCAAGGTGGACTCCATGAAAAATCTGGGCAAAGCCTGCGGAATCAAGGTGGAGTGTGCGTCAGCGGCGATAATTGAAGAATAACTTTTAATTAACAGCATCATTGTGACAAAGGAGGTGGAATCGAATATGCCCACTATCCACCAGCTAATCAGAAAAGGCAGGGAAGCATCCATTAAAAAATCCACTGCCCCGGCCCTTAAAGAGTGCCCCCAAAAGCGGGGAGTATGCACAAGGGTGTACACCACCACTCCCAAAAAGCCCAACTCGGCTTTGCGGAAAGTGGCCCGGGTCAGGTTAACCAATGGTATTGAAGTTACTTCCTATATACCCGGTATCGGACATAACCTGCAGGAACACTCGGTGGTTTTGGTGCGCGGCGGCAGGGTGAAGGATTTGCCGGGGGTCAGGTACCATATCGTCAGGGGCGCGCTGGACTGCGCCGGGGTGCAAAACAGGAACCGCGGTCGTTCCAAGTACGGCTCCAAAAAACCCAAGAAATAAATTTTGTCTTTCAGATATTGCTCATCGGTATAATATTTCATATTTGGCGCAAAGGGGGGAAACTAATGCCCAGAAGAGGTGCGGCTCCCAAACGGGACATTATGGCCGATCCGGTTTACAACAGCGTAGTGCTTACCAAGTTGATCAACCAGGTCATGTACGACGGCAAGAGAGGCATTGCCGAAAAGGTTTGTCACGGCGCTTTTGAGATTATCCGGGAAAAAACCGGTAAGGATCCGATAGAAGTTTTCGAGCAGGCCATGAAAAACGTGATGCCGGTTCTCGAAGTGAAGGCCCGTCGGGTGGGTGGAGCCAATTACCAGGTTCCCATCGAGGTAAGGCCCGAGCGCAGGCAAACGCTGGCCATACGTTGGATTACCATGTACGCCCGCCAGCGCGGCGGCAAAAGCATGGAGGGCCGCCTGGCGGAAGAATTGATGGAAGCGGCCAACAATGCCGGTCCATCCGTCAAACGGAAAGAAGATACCCATAAAATGGCTGAGGCCAACAAGGCTTTTGCCCATTACAGGTGGTAAAAAGGGGAGGTCTCTATGGCGAGGCTGTTTCCGCTGGAAAAAACACGCAATATAGGTATCATGGCTCACATTGACGCCGGAAAGACCACCACCACCGAACGGATCCTGTTTTATACCGGCAGGGTGCACAAGCTTGGTGAAGTACATGATGGCGCGGCGACGATGGATTGGATGGTCCAGGAGCAGGAGCGGGGTATCACCATTACCTCTGCCGCCACTTCATGCCAGTGGAATGAACATGTGATTAACATAATTGACACACCCGGACATGTGGACTTTACCGTCGAGGTGGAACGCTCGCTCCGGGTGCTTGATGGAGCGGTAGCTGTTTTCTGTTCGGTGGGTGGCGTGGAGCCGCAATCCGAAACGGTTTGGCGGCAGGCCGACAAGTACGGGGTACCGAGGATAGCCTATATTAACAAAATGGACCGCATTGGCGCCGATTTTTTCCAAGGCTTGGATATGATGGTCAAGCGGTTGGGGGCCAACCCGGTGGCGGTGCAGCTCCCCATCGGGGTGGAGGAAAACTTTACCGGCATTGTTGATCTAATTCGTCTAAAAGGTATACGTTACATGGACGATTTGGGCAATGTCAGCGAAGAAACCGATATTCCCGCTGAAATGGAGGAAATAGTTTCCGAATACCGGGAAAAACTATTGGAAGCGGTGGCCGAATACGATGAGGGTTTGATGCTCAAATACCTGGACGGGGAGGAACTGAACCCGTCGGAAATCAAAGCCGCCTTGCGCAAGGCCACTCTGGCGGTGAAAATTGTGCCTGTTTTTTGCGGGTCCTCCTTTAAGAATAAAGGAGTGCAACCCCTGCTGGACGCCATCGTGGATTACATGCCCGCGCCCATCGACGTGCCGGCCATTCGTGGCATCCACCCCGACACCGGCGCCGAGGATGTCCGGGAAGCCGCGGACGACAAACCTTTTTCGGCGCTGGCGTTTAAAATAATGTCCGACCCTTACGTTGGTAAACTGACTTATTTTCGGGTTTATTCCGGGCGGATTAGCAGCGGGTCCTACGTTATGAACTCCACCAAGAACAAGCGGGAACGCATTGGCCGGATTTTGAGAATGCACGCCAATCACCGGGAGGAAGTAAAGGAGATATACGCCGGTGACATTGTGTCCGCTGTGGGATTGCGGGATACTAGCACAGGCGATACTTTGTGCGACGACAAGCATCTCATCCTGCTGGAAGCGATGGAATTCCCCGAGCCCGTCATTTCG
>JAKSCU010000272.1 GCA_022360435.1 Bacillota bacterium | reverse complement strand
TCTCATCAATCCTCCTCTCCTTCTCTATGTCTTCTTTAAGCTTTTCATTTGCTTCCTTAAGCTCCATAATAGATTTCTGCAACTGCCCTGACAGTGAATTTATGCTTTGTCCCAGCTGCCCTATCTCATCATTGGTTTTAACCGGATATCTTTTGCTGAAGTCCAGTGCAGACATTCTGTGTGCAATTTCCTTCAGCTCAAGAATGGGTTTTGTAAATTTTCCCGTTAACAGAAAAATGAATACAATTCCTATTATAATTGTCAATATACCCGTAAACAAATAAAATTTATTGGCAATACCTGCACTTTCCTCAATAGGAGCTAAAGGTGTACCAATATGGATAAAATCTCCATTATTCAGCAGTGAGAGAACATTTACAAAGCTTAAATTCAACCTGCTGTCTGTCCGACTTTCAACCAATATTTCTCCTTGCCTAATCTCCTGGAATTTTGCCCGAATTCTGTATTCAGCCGAGTTGGGATTGTTAAAAGCCTTGCGGTTCAATTGTTTGGATCTATTACTCCCTCTTTTGGGCATTGAATCATATTTAACCTCATAATCTTCATCCAGAATGATAATATGCAATCCTTCCATATGCTCAAGCTTTTCCAACTCAAGAGATATTTCCTCCGCATCTCCTTTATACAAGCTGTCTATGTGCCTATAGGTTTCAATAAGAGTGTTTTTCTTATTGTAGAGATAATACTTATCCAGGAGCAAACTGTTCAAAACCCAGGATAAAAGAACATAAAAAAGCGTAAGACAGGCTATTGCAGTAAACAGCTTTAGCTTAATGGAATATTTCATTTTTGCACCTCAAATTTGTAACCCAAACTTCTTATAGTGTGAATGTAGTTGCCCTTTGTTCCTAATTTCAGCCTCAGATTTTTAATATGGGTATCAACCGTTCTGGAGTCTCCGAAATAGTCATAACCCCATACCGAACTTAAAATTCTGTCTCTTGACAGGGCAATACCGTCATTACCAGCTAAATACACCAGCAGTTCAAACTCTTTGGGGCTTAAGTCTACTTTCTCTTTATCAATATATATAACATGTCCTGCTTCATCTATTTTAAGACCGTTATATGACTTAACAAACTTCTGCCTCTGTCCGGATCTTCCCAGC
>JAKSCU010000374.1 GCA_022360435.1 Bacillota bacterium | reverse complement strand
GCCCGTTGAAGTGCCGACCGAGGATGACCGCATCAACCAGGACCAGGCAGCAGTCGTGCGGCAAACGGCGTCGCACGCGATTCTCGACGACCTTCCCTGGGATGAACATCCGCCGCTCATTGGCGGGTTCAATTGTTTGCAAGCGCGCGATGAATCACACGTGCTGCTTGATGTGTTGCTCTATCGCATTCGCCGGGCGGGCGGCGGGTTTCACTTTGCCGATCGCGAAAACCACCCGCTGCTGGTCGTTGGTGAATATGGCAAAGGGCGGACTGCCGCGCTGGCGTGCGATCTCGCCCCGCACTGGGTTGGGCCACTCATCGACTGGGGCACGCAAAACGACCCGACGCCCAGCGGCCAAGGACGCGTCACCGGGCAGGCGCCGGGTGTCGAGGCCGTGGAAGTCGGCTGCCACTATGCAACCTTTGTTTCGCAACTGATCCGATGGGTCGGCAACCTTGACTAAGCGCGGCGCAACATTGAGCAAGAACAGGAAAATCCGTTGACACAGACGTCCCCTCAGCAAGCAGCCAATCAGACAAACGCGACCATGAACTTTGCGTTTACGCGCCTGATGACCGATGGACCGCGTCGCGCGACAAGCCTGAACGAGTTGCTCGCCGCGAAGGATGTGTCGCGGGAGACCTGGCTTTTCGCGTGCCCGCATGATGACGACATCGTGGTCGGCGCCGGGCTTTGGCTGATGGCGGCAATCGATGCGGGCGCGGACGTGCACCTGCTCGTCGCCACGGACGGCCGAATGGGCTATTGCACGCACGAACAGCGCGACAGCATCGTCTCTATCCGCCGCGAGGAATGCCTGAAGTCCTACGAACTGCTGGGACTGCCACGCGAGAAGGTGCACATGCTGGGCTTCCCGGACTGCGCGCTGAGCGGATTTCTGGGCAGGCGGCCTGCGCAGAGCGGCGAGCCAGAGGTCGCCGGATTCACCGGCTTGCAAAACGCGTTCGTCGCGAAGTTGCGCGAGTTGTGCCCTCACCGCCTGCTGATGCCCTCCCCTGCCGACTATCACCCGGACCATCAAATCGTTCATAACGAAATGCAGATCAGCCTGTTCCATGCGGCTGGCGCTATATGGCCCGAGCTGGGTGAGCCCTGCGATGTGCCGGAAGTCTATGAGCTGGCGGTCTATTGCGACTTTCCATCCGCGCCCAACCTCGAGGTGTGGGCGAATTCTGAACAGTTCGACAGCAAACTCGCAGCGATTGAGGCATACGCTTCGCAGCTCCAGATCGAGATGCTCGTCGAGCAAATACGTAATTCCGGTCCCTACGAATACTTGCGCGAAGTCAATTTCCGGTTCTACAGACCCGATCTTTACCGACCGCTGTTTAGAACAAGCTAAGGATTTCACTTATTAGGAAATACCCCGTTGTTCTGCAATTTTATCGGAAAATCCGGGTATATGCGGATTCGGTGTTGCATCTTACTTGTTAGTTTCTACATTCGGTCTTAGTCCGGCCGTGGATTAGGCGTGTGTGATTTGCTTGTCCAGCAACGCCAGGTTGTTGTTGAATGGCGGAAGCCGAGCAACAAGTCTACGTTGTCTTAGACAACGAGCAAACACGGTCCAGCGCTATCGAGATTCTCGCGAGTGCGGGTCGAACCGCGCAATCGTTCGAAACACTCGAATCGTTTCTTGCCGCGCTGTTACCGTCATGGTTAGGGTGCGTCATTTGTACGCCGGATAGCCAGCGTGATGACGGCTTTTTATTGCTGCACGAGTTGGCGGCGCGAAACTCGATGCT
>JAKSCU010000209.1 GCA_022360435.1 Bacillota bacterium | reverse complement strand
TATTTTTTTTATTATTTCCACCATGCCGTACATTGTGGTGGTCATCATTGTTGAAATGCAAACGATTTCGGAGTCGGTGCGGAGTTGTTCTTCCACGAACCTGTCCAGCGGCACATCCCGTCCCAGGTCATAGACTTGAAAGCCAGCCACGTCAAACATCATTTTAACAATATTTTTACCAATGTCGTGGACATCCCCCTGCACCACCCCGATAACAATCTGCCCGTTTACGACGGGTTTATTTCTTTTCAAATGCGGGCGCAGTATGCTTAATCCGGCATATAACGCATCGGAACACATCATCATCTCCGGAACAAAATACTCCCCCCTTTCATACAGCGCCCCCACTTGCTCAATTCCCGGCACCAGGCCGTTCATAATTGATTCATATATGTCCAGGCCATGCGTTAATACATCTTCGGCAGCCCGGACCACTATTTCTTCATCATATATGATAACTCCCTTTTCAAGTCTCGACCATATGCTTTGGGGCAACATGTCATTCACGAAAGACTACTCCTTTCCCGGCACCAAGGCATCATAATAAGGTCAATTCCAACAACAATGCTTAACATTAAAAAATATGAATGCCCCGTAAAAAAAGCGCACTTGTTCAGTTCCCTTTGCGTGCGTTTTTTAATACTCTTATCCTTGAATCCGGCCATAAATATGGCCGGGTATACTTTCCTAAGAGTATAAAAAAGCGCGCTCAATCGGTTCCCTCTGCGCGCGCTTTCTGATACTTTTTCCTTTGCCCTTGCCAATATGTTCTACATTTGCAGCAAGATTCCTTTATTCTGATATGCCGTCCCTTTTTAAGTGGCCAATGCCAGGCCAAGTGGTTTTAAACCTCATTTTTAAAGTGTCATGTCAGATGCCTTAACGAGCTAACCATATTTATGGCATCTTTTAAAGCGTTATTGGCGTCCTTGGCGTAGCCGTCGGCGCCAAACCGGTCGGCCAGGTTTTCGCTAAGCGGAGCGCCGCCAACCATTATCTTGACATTGGGGTTTTTCTCCTTTATTTTTTTTATAATTTCTGGCATTCCAACCATAGTTGTGGTCATCATGGCCGACAGGCACACCAATTCCGAGTCGGTTTTCAACTGCTCCTCGACAAATGTCTCAAGGGGAACGTCCCGGCCCAGGTCGTGCACTTCAAAACCGGCCACCTCAAACATCATTTTAACTATATTTTTGCCGATATCGTGCACGTCGCCCTGCACCACTCCCATAATCACCTGCCCCTTAACGCGCCCGCCCCCTTTCTGCCGCATATGGGGTTTTAAAATATTTAAACCGGCGTACATGGCATCGGCCGCCAGCAGCAT
>JAKSCU010000373.1 GCA_022360435.1 Bacillota bacterium | reverse complement strand
TGACGTCCTTGACACGGCTGTTCTGAGCGTTGAACGATGATTCCGGATAAGCACGCGACTCATCTTCGGTCCACACGATCGCCACGCCCGAGTAATACTCGCCTCCCGACTCGATACCGTCCAGCTCGCCGGGAGCACTCGGCTCGGGCGCACCGTCGACGGGCGGTCCCTCCTCCGGAGCACTTCCGTCGGCCCCCGATGAGCCGTCGTCAAAGGGATTCATACACGCGTGTAGCAGAAACAGCACACATATGATGGATATGATATGTCGAACCATATGCAAAATCAGCCCCCCGTATCTGCATACTCTCGAGCAGAATATACAGTAATATGAGCTTATTTCAAGTTAAATATGAATCTTTTTCATAAAAAATGCGCTGCCGGACACGGTTGTTTGTCAGGTGCGACTCGAGGGTGCGGATACGACCGAGAAGCTTCACTTGACGCCAACACTGACGTTACGTTACTGTTGAAGAATATTTAAAACGCATGAAACCGTATGAACCAAAACCCAAACCAACGCCAAGGCAACTATAACCGCGTGCAAGACGACCAAGGCCCCATTGAACGGCGGGCGGGAAAGAGACGAGAACCGACCGGTGAGCGGGGAAAGCGCAAACGAGACCTAATCCTCGATACCGCCCTCGACCTTCTTCTGTCGGCCGGCCTGGAGGCGATCAATACCAATGCATTGGCGGCGCAAGCGGGCATCGCGGTCGGCTCCATCTATCAGTACTTTGCCAACAAAGAGGAGGTCTTGGCCGCGCTGGCGGAGCGGTACTTCAGGGAAATGGGAAGTAACGTCATAGCCTCCCTGCAACGGGACATATCGGGTCTCACGGTCGCGGAGATAGTCGATCATGTCGTCGATCCGATGGTCGCGTTTGAACGCAAACATCCCGTCTTCGGACAACTGCTCGCCGGCTCGGAGTTAAGCGGCATGCTCACCGAGGGCGTCCTCTCCGTCGATCGGGAAGTTCTTGAGGCTCTCCGCAACGCGCTGGTTGCGTTCGATCCCCACATGGATGCGGCGGTCGCCCGGAGAGCGGCGCAGACGATGAAGGTCCTGTACAAAGGAATAAGTTATCTCATCCAAAACGAGCATAACGCCGTAGAGGCGGAGGTGCGTGAAGACTCGGACGCAATCATTGCGGACATGAAACGGTTTATGGTCTCCTACATGACCGAGTGTCTCGAAAGCTCGTCTTCGCAGTAGCGCTCCGTGTACCACCGGCGGCACCTCGCCGGACCTTTCATCCCGCCGGTCTGCTCCACGCGGATCCGGCAATTCCCATAGGCAACACCTTTGCGGCCCGAAGCTGCGTGTACGGCCTGAGACGGGTCCTCAGGGGTATAGTTCCACCCAGTCCGATTCCTGCGCGTTTTCGGAGCCTCCCGGGTCACTGAAGGCGATTAATGCCTGTATGTAAACGATC
>JAKSCU010000313.1 GCA_022360435.1 Bacillota bacterium | reverse complement strand
CGATCCGCTCACCGTCGGCGTGGTTCAACTGGATACCCGGCAAGTTGATCTCGATGCCGTCTTTGATCTCCTCCTGCTCGCCGCCGGGGATGATGCCAAGATGCAAGCAGAGATGAAAAAGCAATTCGACCAGGGCAGGCAGATGGCGCAGGCCTGGCTGTCAGGCTTTCACGAAGCGGGCGGGAGCGAGGCGTACCTTGGCGTAAGCCTGGCCTATCTGGCGGGCGAGGCGCCGATTTTCCTGGTGTTTCCCATGAATGATGATGCGAACGCGCAAGCCATGCGGGAGCTTGTCAGCGGGGTACTGCCCGACCCGCAGATGCGCATGAAGATCGTTGACGGTCATCTCATCGCCGCACCGCAGCACGTGCTCGAAAAGATCGAAATCCAGCCGGGTGCCGCGCCGAAAGTGCTTGGCGAAGCGTTACATTCAGATGACCACGCTACTTTGCGCGCCGTCTTCACACCTTACCAAGATGTCGCACGGGTGATCAACGAACTTATGCCCACCCTCCCGCCGCAGTTGGGCGGTGGGCCAAGTAGCGACCTGACCAGCGGCATGCAATGGGCTCGGTTGACACTCACGACCAGGCCGAAGGTCAGCCTCAACATCACCATCCAGGCGACCGATGCCGCCGCGGCAGCACGGGTCAAGCCGGTGATCGATCGCATGCTCACCGCTGTTGTTAATCAGGCGGAAATCAACCAAGGGCTGGTGCAGGCCGCGAAGACGCTATCCCCGAAGGTCAAAGGTGACCAACTCGTGGTTCAACTCGACGAGCCGCAGCTACGCGATCTGATGCAGCGCGTGCTTGGCCCGGAGATCCTGCGTGCACGTGATCAAGCCAAGCGCACCGTCGCGCTCAGCAACGCCCGGCAACTCGTGCTCATGGCGATCATGTATGCTGCGGATCACAAGGACAAGTACCCCGAACACTTCGTCGACTTCGTTTCCTATGGCAGCGGGCTGCAACCGTTTGTGCATCCGATGTCCGACATGACCGCGCCCGTTGATGCGGACAAAATGTCGCAAGATGAGCTTCGCAAGTGGCTGAACGACAACGCAGGTTTCGTCTACATCAAACCAGCCGTCCCGATGAACAAGCTCAAGGAGCCTCACAAGATCATCGTGATCCACGATAAAGCGGTGTACGCTCCGGACCAGGCGGTCGTCGCCTTTGCCGATGGCCACGCGGAGGTCATGCCGCGCGAACGGTTGGAGAAAATGTTG
>JAKSCU010000206.1 GCA_022360435.1 Bacillota bacterium | reverse complement strand
GGCGAGCCGAGATCGTAGTCGACTCGGTCGAGCTCATAGCCGGCTGCACCACAGCCGGAGAGCCCGAAGTCGCCGATGATATCCTCCTCGATCCCCTCGAAGATCCAAGCGACGCTCGGAGCGCGGCCCTCAGGTGTGCGGCGGTAGTAGCTGCCGGAAAAGGCGCCCTGAGAGGTGAAGCCGACGCCGGCCAACTTTTGCGGTGCCCGGCCATTGCGGAGCCAAAGCCCGCCGTAGTTTCCGTCGAAGGCGTTGTAGTACTCGCCGGGCTGTGCCGCCCAGAAACGCAAGCCACCTTCGCCGCGGCGGATCTCGATGGCACCCGGTGCCTCCCGGTGCAACGCCACGCGCCAGTAGAAACCGTTGCCGCCGAGATAGACGAGATGCCCGCCATCATCGCGGTAGTCCCACAGCGCATTGAGGGTCTCGACCGTATGATATTCGGGGTGTGTGCAAGTCAGCACCGCCTTGTAGCCGGAGAGGCAGGCGACGCCTTCCTCGTGCAGTTCCTGGTCGGTAACGACATCGTAGGCTAGGCCGACGTGCTCCAGCCAAGCCAGGAGATGCGTGTCCGCCTGAAAGTGCCGGAGGCCCGAGCCGCAGCGGGGCCGCACGAGGGTCAGGTAACCGCAGCGCAGGTTGAGCATCGGCCGGCGGCTGGAGATGTTGCAGATGCCGCTGCCGTCGCTGTGCAGGTTGTAGGTCGAGAGACCGAACTGCGGATGCTCGGCCGGGTTCCAGGGCGACGCCCCCCAAGCCACCATGCGCTCCTTGAGCGCCTCACCGAAATCGTAGCGCGCGTTGTTGGAATAGATGACGTAGGTGAAGGTCGGGATGACCACACAGAGTTCGGACTGCCGCTCTCTTTTCGGCGGGCAGACGAAAAAGGGGATGGTGTCCTCCACCCCCTCGCAGCTGAGGCGCATGGCGTAGACGCCACTGCGAAGATCGTTGGGCAGGGTGAATGAGAAGTCGGTTTCCCAGCCGCAGTCGTAGAAGTCGTCGTCATGGAAGTGGATGGCGCCGTAGTGCTCCGGCGCATGGCGCCAGCACATTTCTCGTCCGTCCCAGGTCGACCCCTTCATCCCGCGCGCCGGCAGGTTGACGATCTCGCCGTGCAGTTCATTCGGCCCAAGGTCCGTGACGGTCAGGGTCGAGATCCCGCGAGAGAAGTCCCAACAGGCCAGGCTCTCGGCCGCAATGCCCTGCGGTGCAAGGGCAACAAGCGCCGCGGCACTGAGCGCGCGCCCCAAGACGACCGGCGCTTCGATCTTGCCGTTGAAGGGGTCGGCGACCGGGCTGTCGTTGCACGCAGCAATAAGGACATCCT
>JAKSCU010000367.1 GCA_022360435.1 Bacillota bacterium | reverse complement strand
CGCTCGGTTTGTTAAGCAAAGGCTTTATTTATTGAAGCATTTTTCCTTAACATATTTCAGCAGCCCGCCGGCCAAAAGAATGTCAATCTGGCGGCGGGACAGGCCGTGCCGTACCGGGTATATCCTGCCGCTACGGGTGTTGCGAACCTGCACCGCGTCGGCGGCCAAGCCTTCCCGCAGGCCGCCAATCAGCAACCGGTCCCCCTGGCGAATATCGTCGCAGTCGGCCTGGTCTGCGAACACCAACGGCAGCAGGCCAAAATTCACCAGATTCTGCATGTGGATGCGGGCAAAGCTCTTGGCCAGCACGGCTTTAATCCCCAGATACAGCGGAGCCAGAGCGGCGTGCTCCCGGCTGGACCCCTGCCCGTAGTTCAGCCCGCCCACCACGATGCCTCCGCCGGAATCCAGCGCCCGCTGGGCGAAGGAAGGATCCACCCGGCTGAAGGCGTGCATGGATATGGCCGGTATATTCGAACGCAGGGCCAGTATCTTGGCCCCCGCCGGCATGATATGGTCGGTGGTAATGTTGTCCCCAACCTTCAACAGCACTTCGCCGGCGATCTCTTCCGCCAGCGGGGCGGCCACAGGCAAAGGCTTGATGTTGGGGCCCATGGTCAGCGGCAGGTCGGCGACGGGCTCCGATGGGGGGGTGATCATCCGGTCATCCACCGGAAACCGCTCGGGCATGGCCACCACGACGGGCTCGCCCAGACTCCGCGGGTCGGTAATGGCGCCGGTCAGGGCCGACGCCGCAGCTGTTTCACAGCTGACCAGATAAATTTCAGCGTCGGTCGTACCGCTGCGCCCTTCGAAATTGCGATTGGAGGTGCGCAGGGATACCCCGCCCGAGGGAGGCGATTGCCCCACCCCCACACAGGGACCGCAGGTGCATTCCAACATCCGGGCCCCGGCACTCACCAGGTCGGCCAGCGCCCCGTTTAAAGCCAGGGCGGTCAATACTTGCCGCGACCCGGGGGCAATAACCAGACTGACTTGGGGGCTGACCATTTTTCCTTTTAAAATGGCCGCCACTTTCATTAAATCGGTGTAGGATGAATTGGTACAACTGCCTATGAATACCTGGTTTACCCGGCGGCCCGCCGCCTCTTTTATCTTGACCACATTGTCGGGCATGTGCGGCAGGGCAATCAGGGGCTCCAGCGAGCTTAGATCAATATCCACCACTTCATCGTACCCGGCGCCCGGGTCGGGAGACAATGACGCGAAATCCCGCTCCCGGCCCTGGGCCGCCAGAAACCGCCGGGTGGCCTCGTCGCTGGGAAACACCGAAGTGGTGGCCCCCAATTCGGCGCCCATATTGGTAATGGTAGCCCGCTCGGGCACGCTCAGATAATTGATACCGTCGCCGGTGTACTCCATCACCCTGCCCAAGCCGCCCTTTACGCTCAAGCGCCGCAGCACCTCCAGGATGATATCCTTTGCCGCCACCCACGGCGCCGGCCTGCCGTGCAGGCGAATGTTCACCACGGCGGGCATTTTTATATAAAAGGGGTACCCCGCCATGGCGGTGGCCACATCCAATCCCCCTGCCCCGATGGCCAGCATGCCCAGCCCGCCGCAGGTGGGGGTATGGCTGTCCGAGCCCAGCAGGGTTTTGCCCGGTTTGCCGAACCGCTCCAGGTGCACCTGGTGGCAGATGCCGTTGCCCAGGCGGGAAAAGTAAACGCCGAACTTGGCGGCGGCGCTTTGCAGGAAACGGTGGTCGTCCGCGTTTTCAAAGCCCACCTGCAGGGTGTTGTGATCCACGTAACTTACGGTAAGCTCGGTCCTGACCGACGGGAGACCGATGGCCTCGAACTCCAAGTAAGCCATGGTTCCCGTGGCGTCTTGGGTAAGGGTCTGATCTATCTTAATGGCCAGTTCTTCCCCCGGCGACATATGGCCTTCCACCAGGTGGGAAGAAATTATTTTCTGCGTGACGTTTTGTGACACTAAATTACTCCTTTCTCGGCAAGTTGTTATCCGCACCGACGGGACCAATGCCGGTGATGGCGCGCAGGCACTCCCGGCAGGCGCTTTTCAGATGCCGGACCGTCAATTCCTTGGCCCGGGGCACGTCCATTCGGTCGATGGCCCGCAGTATTTCCTCGTGGTCTTTTAACGCGTCAACCTTTCTCGACGCCTTGGCCAGGGTAGCTTTTCTAAACTTGGCGATATAATCCTGGTAATTGTTGATCAGGGCCACCAGCCTGGGCATACGGGAAGCCTTCAGCAGCAATTCGTTAAAAAGGTGGGACATCCGGACCAGCTCTTCATCATCACCTATTTCAATTAAAACCTTCATCTTTTCAATCAGCTTGAAAAGTTTTTCCTTTTCGCCTTCGGTCACGTTTTCAACCACGAAGGAAATGGCCATGGTTTCCAAAGCTTCGCGGATGGCGTATATTTCAATGATATCCTCGGCGGTTATGCCGCGCACCAATACTCCCTTGCGCGGATAATACCGGATGAGACCTTCGGCCTCCAACTTACGGAAGGCCTCCCGGACAGGCGTCCGGCTGACCTGCAGTTGTTCGGCCATTTCTTTTTCCACTATACGCTCGCCATGCTTGAACCTTCCCTCGAAAATAGCCTGCCTGAGGGTTTCGTAAACCATGTCCCGTACTGTCCGCGCCTTAACGGCGTTAAACTTTTCCATCAACGTTTCCATGCCACCGCCTCCCCGTAGCAGCAAGTGTATCGCGGTATACTTTACTGAAAATTTAGTTCGCCGGGGAACCGGGCAAAACCTCTCGCCCGCCGGTTTTTTTTGCAAAATCATGACGACACGGCAGCCGCCAGCCTTCCATGACGGAAAGCGGCGGTTTTTTACTATCCATTATGGCGGATTGCCGGCACGTCGCTAATGGCCTGCTTATCCAGGTGAAACGTCAATCGCCAAGTTCCACCCGCCGCCCTTTACGACGATATTTCTTTTTGTCCTTCACCACCTGCGTCTGCGGCTTGCGCTTCCATAGCAGGCGAGGCAGTTTGGGTTTCTTGACGGCCACCTAATCCAGCTCCTTGCGACTGATTTTCCAATATTTTTCAATACCACGGAAGTTTGTTATTGAAACCAACGGATTATAATGCAAAGTTATTGAAATTAATATTATTGTAGTTGAAAACATATCTTTATCAAAACCATTTAACCGATATATTGGAGCAGGAAATGAAAAAAAACGGAAGAATATACTTACATATGCATTTAAGCGACATTTAGGCCGTAAAAGAGGTGAAGGCGGCATGCGTTGGGAACCGGCCCATAGAATTGATCCCCGGGCTATGCAGGTCTGGAAAATACACGGGGTTATAAAAACCGTCGTACTGGCAATGGTGCTTGGTATTCCTACCGTTGCCGCACTTTTGTTTTTCCACTGGCCGGGCTGGGTAACGGTCATCCCGGCCGTCATTATTGTGCTCTACGGCACGCTGGAAATACTGGTTTGGCCGGAATTATTATTAAAGCGCTGGCGTTACGAAGTAACCGGAGAGGAAATCGATCTGCAGAGGGGCGTGTGGTTGATAAAGCGAACCGTTGTACCCCTGGCCCGCGTGCAGCACGTGGACACCCGGCAGGGAATAATCATGCGCCGTTACGGCCTGGCCGGTGTTGCCGTATCCACCGCCGCCGGCGAGCATGAAATACCGGCGCTGTCCGTTGAGGTGGCCGACGAGTTGAGAGACATAATAGCCCAACGGGCGAGGGTATATGAAAATGAACTTTGAAAAACGCCACTTGCACCCACTGGGCATGCTGCTGACCGCCATTAAAGCTGTCAAGGAATTTTCTTTACCCCTTCTAGTTTTAATTGTAACCCAAGTGTTGCGACAAGAAATTTCCCCGTGGATTCTTACGCTGGCGTTGGCACTGGTGTTGGCTATAACAGCTTTTAGCGTCTTGTCCTGGTACCGCTTCACTTACAGCGTCAGAGACGGCGTTTTACTGGTGGAACACGGTGTGCTGGTACGCAATAAAATAGTCATCCCCCGGGAGCGGATTCAGTCCATTGATTTTAACCAGGGAGTAATACAGCGCCTTTTCAGCCTCGTTAGTGTTCAGGTGGAAACCGCCGGCGGCACAAAACCGGAAGCGGTGTTAACCGCCGTGGCGCGCCGGGATGCATTGGAACTGCGGCAACTGCTGGCGCCTGCAGCCGCCCCGGAGAATAGCGATCCAAAGGAACGCGCCGGGCGGCAAAAAGAACTGGCGGCCGGATATTTGCTTTTATTCGCAGTTACCTCGGGGGGCGGATTGGGTGTGGTCTTGGCTGTTTTTTCAGGACTCTGGGCCACCCTGGATGATATTGGGCTGGAGTTTAAGGTTATTGAATACTATCATTGGTTTGCAGAGCATGAAAACACAGTGATATTGATAGCTTTACTGCTGATATTTCTGTGGATGCTGACAGCGTTGGGGATCATTCTAAAATACGGCGGGTTCAAGCTCACCCGTACCGGAGACCGTATCCAAGTGGTCTACGGCTTGTTGCACCGTCGCCAGGTTTCCTTGCCGGTGCGCCGCATCCTGGCCCTCCGTCTGGCCGAAGGAATGATGCGCCAACCCTGGGGTCTTGTCACCCTGCAGGTGGAAAGCGCCGGGTATGGAGAGAAAAGCGCGGAAAAAGCGTTGATCTGGCCGCTCATGCGGCAAAAGGATTTGCCCGGTTTTTTACAAGAGTTTTTACCCGAATTTAACGACAAAATTTCGCTCCGGCCACTTCCCCCCGGCACGCGCCACAAGTACGCCATACGCGCCCTGATGCCTTCAATCCCGGCAGCAGCGTTATTGATACCGTTGTTATACCAAAGCGGATTTGCATATCCCCTGCTACCCCTGGCCATTCCCGCCTTGTTTACGGTCATGGGCTTGTGGAACCACAGGGACGCCGGCTGGGGTTTACGGGGCAGCATGATGGCTGTTCGCTACCGTCTTTTTTCCCGGACCGAGGTAATCATCCCCAGGCGCAGCATACAATCCCTCACTATCAGCCACAACCCGCTCCAGCACCGGGCCGGACTGGCCAACTTTGAACTGGATTTGGCCTCTAAAGCCGGTTTCGGGCTGGTCCACATATCCACATCCGACGGTTCAGAGCTTACCCGGTGGCTTAGGGCAACCCGTCAAAGCTCAAATGACATCCGGCTATAAATATAGCCGGGTATACTTTCTTTAAAGTATAAAAAAAGCGCACTTATTCAGTTCCCTCTGCGTGCGCTTTTTAATACTTTTTTCCTTGAATCCGGCTATAAATATAGCCGGGTATACTTTCTTTAAAAGTATAAAAAAAGCGCACTTAATCAGTTCCACTTGCGTACGCTTTTTAATACTTTTTCCTCGACTCCGGCCATAATTTGGCCGGGTATACTTTTTAAAAGTATAAAAAAAGCCGCCTCTACGGCGATACTTTTTTCTGCACTCCACCATTTGAGTCTGCGGCCTGCGCTTCCATAACAGGCGCGGCAGCTTGGGCTTCCTAATAGCCATTCAATTCAACTCCTTGCGACACCAAAATCCGCCGCATATATCGCAATAATGGCCTATTTCTGGTAAAATAACCTAAAAGGCCGGTATGATCGCATATGCCGATTGTGAAAAAGGAGCAAACGCCATGCGAGTTTCCGCCATCATTCCCATATTGCTTAACATCATCCTCAGTGAACAGCAGAGCCAAAAACAGTCCACCCGGGAACAGGTTGAATTCAAAGATGTTATCCAGGCCCAGTTGGCCCGGCAGCCCGCCTCCTCCGATGGTGTAAATACGGCATCACGGCACCGGGCCGGAGAAAGCAGCGAACCTGTGCTGCTGCCCCTGCCTCTGAGGAGTCCGCTGTTCCCCGACACCCAGTTTTTCGTTTTTCGCCGGTATGAAGAAGAAAAACAAGGCCGGGAAAACGAGGAAGGTGAAACCGGCATCGTGTTCAGCCTGGCCACCGCCAGCCTGGGACGCCTGTTTTTCATGCTGACCCGCAAGAAAGACTCCATCAGCATCAATTGTCATACCGAAACCGGAGCGGTTGCCGCCCGGTTGAATTCCCGGGCGGAAGAACTGAAACAGCAGGTGCGGGAAACAGGATTTGAAAAAGTCATTTTTCGCTGCACCGTGCTGGACCCAAACCTGGTTAACCCAGTCGCCGGCTTTGACTCCCCCGGCTTGCTTGACTTAAAAGTTTAAGCTTGACATTAGCTTTTTATAATCACAATACAAAATCTTTTGTCAACACTACAGCCGAACATGCCGCCACATGCCTTACGGGAGGTGCCCGCCGTGAAAGACAAGAAAAAATCACACCAGCCGGATCGTTATGCCGCAGCCCTTGATTATGAACCCGGCCAGGAAGGAGCGCCCCGGGTAACCGCCGCCGGCCGGGGCGAAACGGCCCGCACCATCAGTGATTTGGCAGCGGAACACGGCGTGCCGGTATATCATGACGCCGAACTGGCCAAAACCCTGTACCGCCTGGGAGTGAACACTGAAATCCCCCCGGAACTGTACGAAGCGGTGGCCCGGATTCTGGTTTTCGTGGCCGAAATTGACCGCAAAATACCATAAAAAAAGCGCACTCATTCGGTTCCCTCTGCGTGCGCTTTTTGATCCTCTTATCCTTGAATCCGGCCATTAATATGGCCGGAAGTATACTTTCCTAAGAGTATAAAAAAAACAGGCCCTGTTATCGGTCAATCTTTTTATTTTTTTCAGCCTTCAGTTTTTTTGTCTTGCCAATAGTCTCTTTCACAACATCGGATATAGCTTCTTCCTCAGCCCGCTTATTTAAGTATTTAAAATCAACATTGTCGTAATGTATATACATAGCTGCCACGGCCCATTGCCCATCACTTAAAGAATTCCACCACTTGTAGGCATTCAAGCGATCTATAATTAAATCCTCAACTCCGATTACAAACGCAGTCAGATCTTTTTCAACTTCCACAGCCACTATCCGTTCCATGGAACCTGCCAGGGTATCACCCGGTATTTCAACAGAAAGCTCAAGTTCATCATTATACCAGCTCTTTTCACCGGTAGCTCTGCGAAAGCCCATTTCCTCCAACACACTTTTGGCCTTATCTCTTCCCGGAACCACCAGGTCAATGTCCAAAGTCATATAACTTCCTTGAGTGTAAAACTCAAGGGCGCCCCCGCCCACTATAACCGGTATGATTCCATACTTATCCATCTCCCTTGTTAACAGGGCGGTAAAGTACATAACCTTATCCAGCCGGTTATTTAATTCTTTTATTCTGGCCAGTTCCTTATTCATCAAGCTTCAGGCTGTAAAGCCTGCTCCCCTTTTTTAACAATTTGCCCCGGGCAATAGAGTTTTCCCAAGCTTTTTCCGCCAACATAATTAATGCTTCAGTTTCCCCGAGATCCCTCGGTCGCCTCCGGGGTGCCCGACGATTAACCATACTGCGAATAATGACCCATTCTTTTTTGACAGCTTCTTTAAACTCATTGTAACTCAGACGCTTCATAATACAATCACCAGCCTTATTAAAGAGCATAACACAAAAAGAATCTTCTGATAAGACTCTTTTGTAAATAATTTCCTGGACTCAAGCGTCTTCCTTCCGGCCCTTTACTTACGCTTATTCCATTTATTTTCTCTTGTATGCAAAAAAATTTCCTTTTTAAAAAAAATTGCCCGGCCCTATTGATTTTTCCCCGTAAATACAATATCGTTATATTAATGACTGAACGTTCAGTCAGTTTCACGAATGGATTTCGGAAAGTACCCCCTCACTTTCCGGATCGATACCCGTGCCGCAAGGCACGGGCGCAGTCACAAATTGTGCAGTAAAAGGAGGAAACCGGAAAATGAAGCGCAGCATCAACAAGGCAGCCGTGCTGGGCGCCGGTGTAATGGGCGCAACCATTGCCGGGCATCTGGCCAACGTGGGCATTCCCACCTATCTACTGGATATCGTACCCAACCAACTCACACCTGACGAAGAAAAAAAGGGCCTGACCCTGGAAAGCCCGCAGGTCAGGAACCGGTTGGCCACAGGCGCCATCCGGCAGATGCTGAAGGCCAAACCGGCGCCGCTGTATGTACCGGAAAACGAGGCCCTGTTAACACCGGGCAATTTTGATGACAACCTGAACTTATTGACCGAGTGCGACTGGATTATTGAAGCAATCGTCGAGCGGCTGGACATCAAGCAAAGCCTGATGAAAAAGGTTGAAGCCGTTCGCAAGCCCGGAGCCATCGTCAGCTCCAACACATCGGGTATTTCCATTAACAGTATGTGCGAAGGGCTATCCCAGGAGTTCAGACAACACTTCCTCGGCACCCACTTCTTCAACCCGCCCCGCTACATGAAACTGCTGGAACTCATCCCGGGCAACGACACCCTGCCGGAAATCATGGAATTTATGCGTGGCTTCGGCGAAAAAGTCCTGGGCAAAGGCGTGGTTATTTGCAAGGACACCCCCAACTTCATCGCCAACCGCATCGGTGTGTACGGCATGTGCTCCACCATCAAGACCATGTTGGAAATGGGCCTTTCGGTCGAGGAAGTGGACGCTCTGACCGGGCGGGTGATGTGCCGTCCCAAGAGCGCGTCCTTGCGCACCCTGGACATGGTGGGCCTGGACGTGCTGCTGCACGTGGCCAAGAACGCTTACGACGTGGCCGCCGACCCCGCTGAAAAGGCTGTTTTCGAAGCCCCGGATTTTCTTGGCAAAATGCTGGAAAATAAGTGGCTGGGCGACAAGACCGGCCAGGGCTTCTACAAGAAGGTTAAAACCAAGGAGGGCAGGGAAATTCTGGCCCTGGATTACAATACCATGGAGTACCGGCCCAAGCAAAAGGCCAAGTTTGCTTCCCTGGAAGCCGCCAAACAGGCCGGCAAACCCGCCAAACAAATGAAGGCGCTGATGGCCGGCAAGGACAAGGGCGCCGAGTTCGCCTGGAAAGTCAACCGCGACGCCATCGTTTACGCCGCCAATCTGTTGGGCGAAATAGCCGACGACATCCAGTCCATCGACGACGCCATGCGCTGGGGCTTCAACTGGGATATGGGTCCCTTTGAAGTCTGGGACGCCCTGGGCGTAGAGGCCACCGCCAAGCGCATCAAGGCCGAGGGCGGCACGCTGCCCCGGGTGGTGGAAGAATTGCTGGCCGCGGGTAAAACCAGTTTTTACGAGAAAAAAGAAGGAAACCGGTACTACTTCGGGCCTGAAACCAAGGCATTCGTACGGGAGCGCATCCCGGAGGGGGTTATTTACCTGGCTCCCCTCAAAGAACAAAACAAAGTCATCAAATCCAACAGCGGCGCCAGCCTGATCGACATCGGGGACGGCGTGTGCTGCCTGGAATTCCACAGCAAGGCCAACTCCATCGGTGACGACATTGTAAGCATGATCAATTATTCGGTCAAGGAAGTGGAGCAGAACTACGAGGGCCTGGTCATCGGCAACTTCGGCCAGCACTTCTCGGTGGGCGCCAACCTG
>JAKSCU010000504.1 GCA_022360435.1 Bacillota bacterium | reverse complement strand
GCGACAGCATTTCACCGCGCAATTCCGTGCGCACCACCGCACCGCCGGCATGCATAAAGGCCATACCATCACCCTGCATACGCTGCAAAATAAAACCCTCGCCGCCGAATAAACCACTGCCGAAACGGCGATTAAAGGCGATATCCACCTTGGTGCCGAGGGCGGCGGCCAGAAACGAGTCCTTTTGGCACAGCAGTTGTTCACCGATCTCCGCCAGATTGACGGCAATAATTGAACCGGGAAACGGCGCGGCAAAAGCGACTCGTTTTTTACCGGCGCCGCTATTGGAAAAATGCGTCATAAACACCGACTCGCCGGTCATCATGCGCTTGCCGGCGCTGAACAACTTGCCGATCACACCCTGATCGGCGTCGGAACCATCCCCCATTTTGGTCTCGAAGCTGATGCCCTGTTCCATATAATTCATCGCGCCGGCTTCGGCGATAACCGTTTCACCGGGGTCCAGCTCCACTTCGACCATCTGCATATCGTGGCCGATAATTTCATAATCTACTTCATGGCATTTCATCAACGACAACCCTCTGCTCAGACAAACATCAATCCCATACCACCGGAGTGCTGGTGCATTACCTGCATATCGACGGGCTCCGCATTGATCACCCCGGTATGCCTTTTGATCCGCGCCTTCACCACAGTACCGACCGGCGGGGCAATATGATTACCGAGGAAAACAAACACCCCGCCATCCGACAAATCTTTGGCCTTTAATTCGATCACCCCCAGACTGGGATGGCTTATTTCAACCAACGCCTCGCTGTTGGTACGCATATATCTGCGTTGTTCTTGCATGGATTAATCCGTTGTTATAGTGAATGATGCGCTTAAAACGACGCTGTTAACGCCCACTACCCGAAAGCCCGGCACTTACAGCATAGAACTTTACTAACAAAATGCCCAACAGCGATGTCTCGGCACAGGCTAACGGTTGTCGCAGCACCGCAATGGCCAGTACAGTCGCCATTGGTACGGTAACGCGCACAGTGTTGAATGACTAAGATACCCAAACCGCCGTTAAATCGCCAGCCCGGAAATCCGCGGCCCGACATATAACACATATTATGCAAACGGTAGGGTGGATTAGCGCAG
>JAKSCU010000417.1 GCA_022360435.1 Bacillota bacterium | reverse complement strand
CGGTTATCAGCATAGTTGTTGGAAACAGCAGACGTTTTTAATTTGTACATTGGGTATTCTGCGCACTTTTTGGATTTTTACCACCACAGATGCGAAAAAATAATTTAACGCTACCATTGGCAAGTTATCGCCATGGACGCTAAAAAAGTAATAACAAATAAATAAAGTATTGAAGAACCCCCGTATATTTGTTAGAATAAGGTAACTGAAAAAAGAACACCCGTTTTTACCCTTGCTTCAACAGGAGGCGTTGGATGGCCGTAGAAACAAATATTAAAACAGACCACGACCGTCTATTCAAAGAACTGTTCCATGCATTTTTCACGGAATTCATCGAACTTTTCTTTCCCAAACTGGCTAAACTAATAGATAAAAACCACCTGGTTTTCTTGACCCAGGAAATATTCACCGACATCAGCGACGGGGAAAAACACGTGGTGGATATACTGGTGGAGACCGCCCTGGCCGGCGAAAAAGGATATGTGCTCATCCATGTCGAAAACCAGGCCCAAAGGGAAACAGCTTTCAACCGCCGCATGTTTAAATACTTCAGCCGCCTGCACCAAAAATATAACAAAAAAGTCATTCCCGTAGCGATATTCTCTCACGACAGCACAGCGGAAGAACCGGACACATACACAGTAGACTTTCCTTTCCTCCGGGTGTTACAATTTCAATACCTGAAACTGCATCTCAAAAGGGAGAACTGGCGTAAATACATAAAAAACGATAACCCCGTGGCGGCGGCGCTTTTGGCCAAGATGAACCACACACCGCCGGAAGCGCTCAAAGTTAAAGTGGAAATAGCCCGGATGATTGCCAACCTCCAACTTGACCCGGCCAGGGTGGCATTAATCACCGTCTTTTCGGACACATACATACCGCTGAACGACCGGCGGCGGGCGGAATACCACAACCTGCTGCAAAAAGAACTTAACCCGGTGGAGGTGCAAAGATATATGGAACTCACCACTTCATATCACCAAAGAGGCCGCGCCGAAGGTTTAAAAGAAGGCATTGAAAGAGGCCGTGCGGAAGGTATTAAGGAAGGCGAAACTAAAAAAGCCCTGGCAACCGCACGGGCCGCTCTGAAAAAAGGGTTGGCGGAAGATGTTGTTGTAGAAATAACCGGTTTGAGCCGCGAAGACGTCAGGAAACTGAGGAACGAACTGAATTAAAGATAAAAGAGAGGGGATATATACCACACCTTAAACAAACAAAGGTAAATCAAACAAAAATGCCAAGAAGATATTTTATCTGTATCCGCAGTGGCAGGTAGGAATTTTAATGTTAAAATTGCAATGCTTGGCGCTCGTAATCCGAGGGGGTTTTGTAATAGTAGACACCGCTGAAACCGGGAGATGTCGAATCAAAAAAAATATATATGGGAGCATTGTCCAGCGGGGGATGTTGAGCAAAAAACGTGTGGTCGCCGTTGCGCACAGCCCAGAGCGCCAGTGGCAATTTTTCTTTAAAAATACGATACCGCTTGGCCATTGTATCTTGGCTAAAACCGCCCACATAAACATATGCCCATAGAAAATATTTGTTACTATATCTCCATTCGGCCAACATTTCGTCGCGCGTGGGATTGATTTTGTCATGGGCGAAGTGTAATCCCACCGTCAAAAAAAGCTCGGCGGTTATATCGGAATGGGTCAGTGTATACCGCCTTGGCATAATCGGTTCCGTGCGGGTGACGTTGCGAAACTCCACCATCAATTTTTGTGGATCAAATCTTTTCAAGTTAGAACAACTCCATTTGTTATAACTATGCTGCTTTATATATAATGTTTCTTATGACATAATTTGCAAAAACATAAGCATATGGCTTCAGAGTTGAAATAATGAAAGGGAGGATCTTTTCAAGGTTCTCCCTTTTAGCTTTCTTTGTGATGTGGTTTTAAAGAGAATTTTTTACCACTGCAATTAGCATTACGGCTTAATTAAAAGTTTAAGCCAAGTCATTAGTAAATAATTGCCAGCAACTTGCAGCATTGTTAACTTGCAACACCTGGCACATTTTTCTTAGTTGCCGAATACTGTAATTTTAAACAACAAAGGAGGGGTAATTTTGGATAAAGACAAGGTTAAGGAAGTTGTTAATATTTTCAATGGCAGAATTAACAATGCGCTGCAGGGAAAAAACCCGGTGGAAGATATCACTAAAGCAGTATGGGCCATGCTAAAAGAACTCAATGTGCAAAATCCCCAGTATCCCCATTATCCCCACAGAAATAACGCCGAATAGCATTCAGTGCGCCTGAGCTTTTAATTGAAACAATGGTTCTAAACCATCGGCCGTATTTTGCGAATATCTTCTTTAGGTAAGTAATAAATGGATGTTTTACCAGTAAACCGTGTAATATGCTACACGGTTTTTCTATACTTTTGAAAGAATACCCGGTCATATATATGGCCAGGGCAATGGAAAAAAGCGTCAAAAAGAGCGTGCTCCAGGGAACCGGATGAGCGCGCTTTTTCTGTTGCCGGGCGGGTTTCCATGGGGTTTGGTTCTGTCACACCTGCTGAATACGGTGAATAGTTTAAGGTGAATAGTTTAAGACAAACTGGAACAAAATTCTTTCTTTAAACAGGGGGGATAGATGATGGAAAATCGTGGACGCCCACGTCGGCCTTTCGGCGTTCGTCCACTATTTGCAATGCGCTGGCAAAGGATCGATAGGCGACAAAGTCGGCATCCGGACGGAGAAGCCGACATGAAAAATGAAAAGGAGGAAACCCGGCAGCCTTTGTCGCCTTTTCAAGGGCCGGTTGCCAAAAAGCAGCCCCGGCGGACATCGGCACAGGTTGATAAAAAAACGACTGGCGGCGATGATAAAACCGATGAAGGGCGGCAGGTAGCTTTGTACAAAAACACTTTTGCCGAAGCAGTCAACTTGCATAAGCTTGGGGTGGATGGTGATAAAGAAGCCGTCACCAGGGCTTATGAATTATTTGAGCAAATGCATCAGGCCAACCCCGACGACCAAGTGGTCAAGGCTTATTACGGGAGCGCCACCACCCTGCTGGGAAGGGATGCCATAGATCCCACCGAGAGATTCAAATATGCGCTAAAAGGTAACAAAATTCTTGACAATGCCGTGGCCGGCCATCCGGAAAACATTGAAATACGCACGCTGCGCGGTTACGTTAGTTACCGTCTGCCTGAAATGTATTTTCACCGCACCGCTACCGCCATAGAAGATTTTAAATATCTGGTTGAGCGATACGAGCAGGACAATAGCGCATTTTCCCGGGATTTTTACTGGCAGCTCTTGTTTGATATGGGTGTGGCGTATAAAAATATCGGGCAGCAAGAGCAGGCTGAAGCAACCTGGACTAAATTATTAAATGCAGCCGTTCATTCCAAATACAGGAAATTAGTTAAGCAGGAGGGAATGGAGCTTCCGGTTTCCGCCGCTGAAACAACGGATGCCGGTGATATTTCCGAAGCCCGGGCGGAAAGCGACGCAAATCTTTGGCAGCCACAAGAGCCGCTGGAGAAAGAAGATTCCCCTGATATGGAACCGCTGCAAGCAGGAATGAAATTGTATCATCTTGCGCTGCATGGTGACCAGGAAGCCACCCGGGAGGTTTTCAATCAGTACAAGCAGGCCCATGATAAAAACCCCCATGACCCTCTGGTCATGGCTTATTACGCAGACAGCCTGTCCATGATAGGGCGGGATTCCAAGGATAACACCGAAATGTTCGCCAATCCCATTAAGGCTATGAAGATGCTGGATAAAGCGGTTAACAGTCGTCCCGACGATATCAGCATCCGCCTGATCAGGGCCAATCACAGTTACCGGCTGCCCGAGGCTTTCTTCCGCCGTTCATCCACCGCCGTGGCGGATTTCGAATATCTGCTTGAACGTTACGAGTGGGACGGCAATATTTTTCCGCCGGAAATTTACCGGGAAATACTCTATAAACTGGGCATGTCCTATAAAAGGCTGCAAATGCAGGAGGAAGCCAAATCCGCCTGGCTCAGGCTCATGTCGTTGAATCCCGAAGAAAAATACCAGGTCAGCATAAATAAAGAACTACATGACAGCCAATTGGACGATGACATTGATTTACAATTAAAAAATATGGACCGGTCGGGCGGCAGTGAACAATTGCTTGAAGAAGCCGTCAGGTTGCATGACTTGGGGGTGGCCGGCAATAAAAGGGCGGTTAAAAGAGCCCATGACATTTTAAAGCAAGCTTATGAGGCCGACCCGGAAGACCCGGTTGTCATGGGTTACTATGGCAGCTGCATTGCCCTGTTGGGGCGGGATTCCACCGATCCCAGCGCAATGTTCGGCAACGGTATAAGAGGCTATGTAATGCTTAAAAAAGCTGTGGCCCGGGATTGGAGCAACCCCCGGTTGCGGGTTCTGCGTGGTTACCTGGCCTATAATTTGCCCCAAAATTTCTTCCCCATGACTGAAAAGGCCGTCAAAGACCTGCGATTTGTGAAATCGGCCTATGAACAGGACAGCAGCTTGTTTTCCAAGGAGTTTTACTGGCAGCTGTTGTTTGATCTCGGCATGGCCCACCGCCGCATGGGAGAAAAGGCAAAGGCCGAAAAAATATGGTCAAAACTGATCAAAGTGACCACCGAGCCCAAGTATAAGGAATTAATCGAGTTTGAGACAAATAAGGGGTGAGGCCGTGAGCTCTCTGTTTGAAAAACGGGTTTGGGGGCTGATAAAACCGGCTCCCCTATGCAAATACTTTTCGGGCCCGGAACCGGCCCAGCCGGATAGGGGCTTGACCCCGGCGGAACTGGGCGCTTTTCAGGACGAGTCCGTAAGGGAAGTTGTGCTTCGGACTTATCAGAACTCCCCCTTTTACCGGGAAAAGATGGACCTGGCAGGCGTCGCCCCCGAGAGTTTTTCCGGCTTGGCCGACCTGGGCAAGCTCCCCTTCACAACCAAGGACGAACTGCGGGGGAAGCCGTGGGCGTTGCTGGCCTGCGCGAAAAAAGACGTGGCGTTAATCATGGTCTCCACCGGTACCACCGGCGGTGAAGAAATATATGTTCCCAGCACTTGGAAGGATTATTACCTCCATGAACTGGCTCCGGGATATCCAAATCTTGTGCCTGTGGGGAGCGGCGACATTTGCCTCAACGCTTTGCCCTACGAAATGAGCTCGGCGGGTTTGGCTTTTCACAAGGTGTTCATGGACGGGTGCCTGTCCACGGTGATTCCGGCGGGTAAAGGAGGAGCCTATTCCACTCCCGAAAAAACGGTTAAAATGATGCGCGACCTGCAACCCACAGTGGTTATCACAACACCGTCGTGGGCTGTGACCCTGGCCGAGGCGGCCGCCGCCGTCTCCTTTGATCCCGCCGGCCTGCCCCTGAAGCTGATGTGGCTGACCGGTGAGGGCTGTTCTCCGGCTTTCCGGCAGCGGGTGGAAAAAATGTGGGGCGCCACGGCCAACTTTTACTATGGCTCCCTGGAATGCGGAGGGGTGGGTATCGAGTGCCACGAGCATTTCGGTTACCATATTTGCGGCGCCCACGTTTTTGTGGAGATAGTGGAACCCGAAACCGGTGAAGTTTTGGAACCCGGTGAAATTGGGGAGATAGTCGTTACCTGTTTGCTTCGTTATGATACGCCCATAATCCGTTATCGCACCCGTGACCTGGGCTATATCGACCCCGACCCCTGCCGGTGCGGCGTTACGCTGCCGAGACTTTTCCTGCGGGGCAGGGTGGTGGATGAAGTGGTGGTCCGGGGAATATCCTTTTCCCCTTATTACCTGGAAGAATTCCTCATGCGCCTGGAAGAGGTGGGCAACTGGTACCAGTTTGTCAATCCCGCCGGCGCACAACATTTAACGGTTCGCGCCGAGTTGGCCCCGGGGGTAACACCCGGCCCGGAACTGGCGGATAAGCTGGCCAGCAAGCTGGAATACGGCATCGGTATTCCCTGCGAATTTGAGTTGGTGCCCAAAATTCCCCGGTCAACCGGCAAAACTGTCCGGGTTGTTCGCGAGTAGGAGGAATTTTAATGAATATTATAGATGCCCATGCTCATATTTCCAACACCGCTTATGGTAATGTCGAGCTTTACCTGAACCAGTTGAAGGAATGCGGCATCCGGCAAGGAGTGGTGGTGCCCGGGGGAATGATGGACGTAAGGAAAATGACCGATTACATCATCGGCCGCGCCCAACCTGAAAACCCGGTCCCGGACAATGCCTATGTGGAATCGGCCCGCCGGGCCAACGAGCGGGTATTGTCGGCCATGGTTTGTGTCGATCCCCATGTTTCCGACGCTGCCCGGACCCTGGAGCAGAGTTTTAAAAAGGGCTCCCGGGGCTTAAAGTTATCCCCCATGTCCCACCAGTTCTCCTTTGCCAGCAAGGCGGTGGCGGAACTGGTGGCCTGTTGCGAAGAATTCGGGCTTCCGGTATATACCCACGTGGTATACAGCCCAGGCGCTTCCACCGCCAGGCTTGTGTCGCTGGCCAAACAGTTTCCCCGCGCCAATTTCATTCTGGGTCATATGGGATTCGGGCCCGCCGACCAGGAAGGTTTGGAGGCGGCGGAAAAGCTGGATAACTTTTTCCTGGAAACATCATGCGGCAACTTTTTGCACATTAAGGAAGCTGTGCGCCGGTCCGGTCCGGGCAAAGTTGTTTTTGGCTCGGAATTTCCTCTTTCCCACCCCGGAGCCGAATTGGCCAAAATTATGTTGCTGAACCTGGCGGACAGCGACCTGGAGCAAATCCTTGGCGGCAATATCAGCGCCTTGACCGGCCTGGCTTAAAGATGAAAGGGAGTAAAAGAAGATGACAGCACCGGATAAACTGTCTATTTTAAATGAAGTTCTGGCCCGGTGCCGCAATGCTCCTTTTTATCGCCACCGGGTACCGCGGCGCGCCCTGTCGTCCATGGAAGAACTGCGACAGATTCCCGTCACCACCAAGGAAGAGCTCCGGCAAGCGTCGCCTTATGGATTGATTTGCGTGCCCCGGCAAGAGCTTTATCAGTACCACGAATCTTTTGGCACCACCGGGGCGCCGGTATCAACCTGGCTGACCGGGGAGGACCTTCGTGCCAGCGCCCGGCTGATTAACCGGTGCGGTATCGAGTTTTCCAAATATGACACGGTGCTGGTTAGATTTCCTTACGCCATATCTTCCGCCGCCCACTTGGTGCACGCCGCCGCCCGATTGAAACGCGCCTGTGTAATACCGGTCAGTTCCCGTTCCGCCATCAGCCCCTTTCCCCGGGTTGTCGACATGTTAAAAAGGCTCGAGGTCACCATACTGGCCTGCCTGCCCCTGCAAGCGTTGCTGCTGGCTGAAACCGCTGAAATGCTGGGTTGGCGGCCGGATCGGGATTTCCCCCGGCTCAGGGCCATATTCACTGCGGGAGAACCGCTAACTCCGGGCAGGCGCAACTTGCTGGAGGAAATTTGGGGCGTTCCTGTTTTCAACCATTACGGAATGGCTGAAATTGGCGCGGCCATGAGCGATTGTGAGTTTGGCCGGTTCCACCCGCCGGAGGACTACTTTGTTATCGAACTGCTGACTGAGGACTTAAAAAACGAAGCGCGGCCCGGTGAACCCGGCCATCTGGTGGTCACCACCCTGAAAAAAAAGGCTGCTCCGGTGATTAGGTTTTTAACCGGGGATCGGGCCGTAAAAATTCAACGGGATTGTCCCTGCGGCCAAGAATATCATCTTGAAATACGCGGGCGGGTTGAAAATGGCATTCCAATGGACGGGCGGGTTATAGACCTGTGGCATCTGGATGAGGTGGTATCCCATTTGCCCTGCCGCCGTTATTGGGTGGCCGGCCCGGATGCCGGGAAGATTCGGATTGTGGTGGAGGAGGAAAAAGCGGGCCAAGGCGTAAAGCCGCACACCATCCGGTAT
>JAKSCU010000001.1 GCA_022360435.1 Bacillota bacterium | reverse complement strand
TGGCGGGATTGCTGGAGATATTGCACGTGGCCGAGATGGAGGATATCGAAGCAGCCGTTGGTGAAGACAACGGACTTGCCCTGGCGCCGCAGTTCGGCGGCGAGTTGAGCGGCGTATGCGGCCGACATGACTTTCCCGGCGGTGCGGTCGACGTTGGGCGCGTCGATGGCTTCGAGAATCTCCTGCCCGTTGACCGCGGCGGCGCCGAACTTGGCGATCTTCACTCCTGCTGCGACGTTGGCCAGCCACGCCGCTTCGGGCAGCGCCGCGCCCGCCGCCATGGCCAGCGCGGCAACCGCGGCCACGACATCCCCCGCGCCGGTCACATCAAACACATCGCGCTGGCGAGCGGTGAAGTGGTAGTGCTTCGATCGCGCCTTGCTGTTTCGTGTGTTCGTCGCCGGGACTTCGACGAGCGTCATCCCGCGCGAGCCGCGCGTCAGCAGGATGCCCTGCGTGTTGAATCGTCTGGTGAGTTCGCCGGCAATCTTGCGTGCGTCTTCATCGGTCTCGGCGCGTTGTCCTGTCAGCGCCGCCGTTTCGGGCACGTTCGGTTTAATCACCGTCGCCCCGGCGAACCGATCCCATGGCGGATCTTTCGGATCGACGATAACCGGCTTGCCGCCGGCAGCTTTGATCGTCGCTTTGCAAACGGCGTCGGTGAGCACGCCCTTGGCGTAGTCGGAGATGACGATGGCATCTGCCCATTCACAGGCTTGTTTGACCTGTTTGACGAGGCGCCTGGCAACATCTTCCGAGGGACGGCCCGTGGTTTCGTGATCGAGCCGTATCACTTGCTGCTGACGGGCGACGACACGTGTCTTTCGCGTGGTGGGGCGTTGCTTGTCGCGGACGAGATGTGTTGACTCGATACCGAGGTTCTCCGTTTCGCGCACGAGCAGGTTGCCATCGTCGTCATCACCGATCACGCCGCAGAGTCGCACTGCTGCGCCGAGGGCGATGAGGCATTTCGCGACGTTCGCCGCGCCGCCAAGCATGTATTGGGTGCTTTGCACG
>JAKSCU010000002.1 GCA_022360435.1 Bacillota bacterium | reverse complement strand
TCTGCACGTGGTGGCACAATTAACCGCGGATTTATTTTTGGCCCGGAGTTGTATCTATATGCTGGATGAAAAAGGGGAAACTATCATACCCACTGTGGCTGTGGGAAGTTATGACGTTAAATTGAAAGAAAAGTTTAAAGCTTTAAAAAATTATCCTCTTTTTCCGGGTATTACTTTGGCGATAAAAAGCCAGCGACCGGTTGTTATATCTCCTAAAAACATAACAAAATACATCCCGATTGATATGATAGAGGATTTTAATTACAGCTGGATGGTACTGGTGCCAATTATAAAAATGGAAAAAACCTTGGGCATTATGCAGCTTGACCGGCCATACGGGCCCAAGGGTTTTGAATACGAGGAAACGGAAATTATTTTTGCCATTGCCCGGGCCACCGCCATTGCCGTTGAAAACGCCAGGCTGGTTGAAGTGCTCAGGCAAAAAGAGTTGTTATTGCACCAGTTGGTCAACAAGATCATTACCGCCCAGGAAGATGAACGAAAACGCCTTGCCTCGGACCTGCATGACGGCATAATACAGTCGCTTATCGGCATATGGTACCGCTTACAGCGAATAACCCCCAACAGTGATCAATATCCGGGCCTATGGCATAAAGAAATACTTGATGTAAACCGCCTGCTGGACGGGCAAATTCAGGATATTAGACGGATTCTTTATGATCTGAGACCGGTTATACTGGATAACTATGGATTAATACCGGCTATTCAGTCTTTTGCCCAAAAAATTCAAGAACAGCATAATTTGCAAATTAATTTGGCCATTTCAGAAAAAAATACAAGGTTTCCCCAAAAAATAGAGATTGCCTTGTTTCGCATATTCCAGGAGGCAATAACCAACGTTATTAAACACTCCGGCGCAACCATGGTGCAAGTGGACTTTGATATAAACAAGGATACAATTGCATTAACAATAAAAGATAATGGTTGTGGTTTGTGCAATTCCAAACTGGAACAATTGCAAGAATTAACCGGCCTTGGGTTAGCCGGCATCCAAGAAAGGGCGCTTCTTTTAAACGGAACCTGTAATATTGATTCGCAGCCCGGTCAAGGAACCCGGGTTGCGGTGCAAATACCGCTTGGCTAGTATTACTCGTAATTTAAAGGTTGGCGAGCCATGGGGCGGTTCGGGCATCCCCCGAAGCGCACAGCGATGGGCCGAAGGGAAGACGAGGGAAACGTTCCCAATGGAGGTGGGTTTATGCCACTAATTAAAGTTATAATTGTGGATGATCACCCGATGATTAGGGAAGGCTTGACGTACATGTTAGGTTCCTGTCCGGATATTGAAATAGTGGATGATTGTGATAACGCCGAAGAAGCTTACCGGATGTCTTGGCAAAAAAGACCGGATATAATTTTGATGGATATAAAAATGGAAGGCAAAAACGGCATTGAGGCAGCCAGGCAGATACTTAAGGATATGCCCGCCATTAAAATCATATTTCTTACGGTTTTTGAAGATGTCGAGTTTATTAGACAATCTCTGGCAGCCGGTGGTTCGGGCTATGTTTTAAAACATGTGTCCAAGGATAAATTAATTGAAACAATTCAGCGAGTCTATCACGGCGAAAGGGTTTTTGACCCCACGGTGTTCAACCACATTGTGGAAGGTTACATTAAAATGTCAAGCACGCCGGAAGAGCCCGGGGAAGTGGCGGGTGTTGAACAGGCCGTAGGGCTTACGCCGCGGGAGCAAGAAATTCTTTGTCACTTGATGAAAGGAATGACCAATAAAGAAATATCCGCCGCCTCGCATTTGGCCATAGACACCGTTAAAACCCACTTGCGCAACATTTTCCGCAAGATGGGGGTAAAAAGCCGCTCTCAGGCAATAACCGAGGGAATGAAATATTTGAAAATAGTTTCCAAGTAACGGGGATTTAGTCACTCCACTTGCCGTACCTTTCCCGCAGTACCCGGTGCAGTATTTTGCCGGTACTTGTGCGGGGCATTTCCTCGTCATTGATGAAATCCACGGATTTGGGTCGCTTGTAGGCGGCAATTTTATCCCGGCAAAAGGCCGTGATTTCCCGGGCCAGTTCGTCGCCCGGTCGGTAATTATCATGCGGGACAACTATGGCTTTGATGGTTTCCCCCCACTTTTCATCGGGGACCCCTAAAACCGCCACGTCCTTCACCGCCGGGTGACCGCCCACCACATTTTCCACTTCCGACGGGTAAACATTTTCACCCCCGGTAATAATCATGTTTTTCTTTCTGTCAACCAGGTAGTAATAGCCTTCTTCATCTCTTCTGGCCATGTCGCCGGCGGTACACCACTCACCCCGGAAAGCTTCCCCGGTTTTTTCGGGATCCCGCCAGTATCCTTTAAAGGCATTGGGCGATCTGCTATAAAGCTCCCCCACTTCACCGCCGGGTACTTCGTCACCCTGATCATCCAGCAGTTTAATTGAATCAATGCCGAAAACTTCCCGCCCTATGGAACCCAATTTACTGAACTGGTCTTCGGGTCTCAGGTAGGTAATCAACCCCGCTTCGGTGGACCCGTAGGCTTCCCAGAGTTCCGCGGATGTAAAGTAATCCATGATGGCCAGCTTCAAATCCTTCCGGGCCGGGGCCGATGAAATCAGCAATTGTCTGATGCAGCCGACGTCGTGCTTGTGCTTTACCTCGTCGGACAAGGCCAGCAGCATTATATAATGGGTGGGGACCAGCGAAGTGAAAGTTATCTTGTACCGGGCTATTGTCTGCAGCAGGTCCCCGGGGTCGAAGCTGACCATGTTATAGACCATCACCGGGGCGGATACGTAAGTGTACGGGAAGGAATAGTAAATGGAATTCACGTGGCACATGGGCATGACCAGCAGGGGCTTGTCGGTTGGCAGCACCCCCATGTTGATGTTGTTGATCATATATTGGGCTATATAGCTCTCGTGGGTCCGGACAACCCCCTTGGGTTTTCCGGTGGTGCCCGAGGTGTACATGACGGTCCAGGTATCTGCGGCGTCCACCGTTACGCCGGGTTCGCCGGGGTCCCCCCCGGTGATTATATCTTCGTAATGCAAGTATCCCTCCGGAGATTGACCGTCCCCCAGGTAAATAAAGTTTCCTTTGGGGATGGTCGGCAGCTTGTTTCTGACGCTGTCGACTTCCTCAACAAATGGCGCTTCCACAATAAAGGCTTTGCATCCGGAATGATGCACAATATACTGAAAATCTTGCGGGGTGAGGCGGAACATGATCGGGACGGCAATCTGCCCCCCCTTGGCGCAGGCCGCGTAAATTTCCATCCACTCCACGCGGTTGTAAGCAATAATGGCTATCCGGTCACCATAACCCACACCCATAACTCTCAGGGCGTTGGCCAAGCGACAGGCCCTTTGGTTCCACTCCTTAAAAGAGTGACTTTTGTATTTGTCCTGACACCCCAATTTATCAGGATAATTGATAGCATTCATTTTAAGTACGTTTCCCACATGCATCCATTTACTGACGGTCATTTGTATCCCCTCACTTATAGCTTCAAACCGAATTGCGCTCATCCACAACCCTGACGGCTTTACCTTCAAACCGCTTCAGGCTGCCGGCGGGCTTGAGATGCACTTTGC
>JAKSCU010000004.1 GCA_022360435.1 Bacillota bacterium | reverse complement strand
GTCCAGCGCCCAGCGGATCTCGCGCGCTAGATAGCAGTCGGCAGGTATTTCCTCGAGTCCGATACGCAGCGCTTCAAAATGGACCATGAATCCGGCGCTCATATAGTAAAGCAATGCCGGTATCACAGCCGCCAGCGCCACCTTTACATAGGGCACCCCGGTAAACTCGGCAATAATAAAAGCGGCCGCTCCCATAATCGGGGGCATCAACTGGCCCCCGCTGGAGGCCACGGACTCAACAGCCCCGGCAAACACGGGGCGGTAACCCAATCTTTTCATCAGCGGTATGGTAAAGGTGCCGGTGGTAACAACGTTGGCCACCGCGCTGCCTGAAATTGTTCCCATGACACCGCTGGCGAAAACCGCGGCTTTGGCCGGCCCGCCCCGGGATTTGCCAAGCATGGCCAACGACATCCTGATAAAAAAATCCCCGGCCCTGGACTTATCCAGGAAAGCGGCAAAAATAATAAACATGACGATAAAAGTGGAAGAGACCCCCGCCGGAATACCCCAAACACCCTCGGTGGTGTAAAAAAGCTGGTCAACGGTCCACATGGCGGAAAAACCCTGGTGCCTCAAGATACTTGGCAGATACGCGCCGATAAATACGTACCCTATAAAGACCGACGCTATTATTGGCAAAGCCGGGCCCATTGTTCTGCGGGTCGCCTCCAGAAGCAGCAACACCCCTACGCAGCCGGCCAACATTTCGTAACCGGTCAACGGGGTAACGTAGGCATAACGGGACGCTATTGTACCGGCGTTGAGCACCACATAACCGACGCTGGCCAGCACCAGCACAATAAGGCCATAATCAAACCAGGCTATTTTATAACCCTTTACGTCCCTCCTCCGGCCGTCCGGCGCATACATCAGAAACACCAGCACCAGCGCGAAAAAGATATGCAGGGACCGCTGAAACACCGATTCAAAAACACCAAATATGCCGGTATAGATATGAAAGACCGCCATGCCAAGGGCAATCAGGGAAGTCAGCCTCCATAACAACGGTAAGTTATGCGGGACCCCGGTGCCTTCCAAATTATCAACCCCTTACAATATTACAGCAATTAAAAAATATCTTGCGAAGGGCCAATCCGTTTGCACGGATTGGCCCTTTCGCAGTTTTAAAGGGCACCGGCTTCCCGGAAATATTTTTGCGCACCCGGATGCAACTCAACCCCGACATCGGCGGCGGCGTATTTTTCATCCCAGTCTTTCATAACTTGGTGTACATCCATCAACTTTTGCTTATTTTCGCAAATTCCCTTGACCATATTGTATACCAGGTCCTCGCTGAGGGATTTTTGCACTATAACCACATTGTTGGAACCCACGCAAAGCACGTCTTCGCTTTGCCCCCGGTAAGTATCGCC
>JAKSCU010000003.1 GCA_022360435.1 Bacillota bacterium | reverse complement strand
CCTGCTGGTGATCATCAGCGTTTTTTGCTTTTACACCTACGCAATAAACCCCGATAAGGCGTTAAAGCTGTTCAGCCGGTTCGGCAGCAAATCCGTAATGGCCGTAACCCTGTCCACCCGGCTGTTTCCCCTGATGATCCGGGACGGCCTCAGAATAACCGAGGTGCAGCGCTGTCGCGGGGTGCGGATGGATACCGGCGGCCGGTTACAGCGCATTAAAAACCGGCTGCCCATAATAAATGTGCTTTTGCTGTCCTCCCTGGAGCGCTCCCTGCAGCTGGCCGAGTCCATGCAGGCCAGGGGATATGGCAGCGGTAAGAGGACTTATTACACCCGCGATTTGTGGCGGCCCCGGGACTACTTAATCATGGCCGCGGCAACTTTTTCCATGCTGGCCGGGGTTTGGGCCGCCTTGCAAGGGTGGTCGGCCTACAACTATTACCCCGAGTTGGAAAAGTTTGATTTAGGGCACCTCAAAACAGCTTTTGTTATCACGTTGGCTTTGACAATTCCGGCCTTAATCAACTGGGGGTGGAAAAAATGGCCGTTATTAAAATCAAAGATTTAACTTATTATTATCCCGATGCCCCAAAACCGGCCCTGGACAGCATAAGCCTGGAAATTCCCGCCGGCCAGTTTCTATTGCTGGTGGGCGGCTCGGGCTGCGGAAAATCCACACTGGTCCGCGCCCTGGCGGGTTTAATCCCCGATTTTTACGGCGGAGCATACGGGGGCGAGGTTTGTATCAATAATCAGCCCATCAGGCAATTGGAAAAACGGGAACTAGTCCGGCAGGTGGGCATGGTTTTTCAGGACCCGGAAAGCCAGTTGGTTATGAACGACGTGGAACAGGAAGTGGCCTTCGGGCTGGAAAACATAGGCCTTTCCAACAGCCTGATGAAACGGCGGGTGATGGAGGTCACCGGCGCCCTGGCGCTGTCCGGTTGCTTGCACAGCTTTATTCCTGAATTATCCGGGGGCCAGAAGCAAAAAGTAGCCCTGGCTTCGGTTTTGGCCATGCAGCCGGAAATATTGGTCCTGGACGAACCCACCTCCCAACTGGACCCCATAGTCGGGGAAGAAATACTGACCATGATTAGGAGGCTAAACGAGGAGAACGGCCTGACGGTTATTTTGGTGGAACAGCGCCTGGAGAGATGTTTTCACCTGGCCGACCGGGTTCTGGTCATGGAAAACGGGCGTATTGATCAGGACGGCGCGCCGGATGAAGTGGCCCGGCGGGTGGTGAAAAATGACACGCCCTTTATTCCCCCGCTGGCCAGATTGTTCGCCGGCGCGGGATACCCCGATGTGCCCCTGACGGTTAAACGGGGCCGGGAAATTTTAAAATCTTTTAATCCCTTCCCCCACTGGAACCGGCAAAACCGGCCCGGCCCCAAGTCGCCGGAAAACCGGGATGAATGTTTGGTGGACATACAAAACCTCTGGTTTACTTTCCCCAACGGCAAAGAAGTATTAAAGAACATCAATTTAAAAATCAGACCCGGCGATTTTACCGTAATAATGGGCGAAAACGCGGCGGGTAAAACCACCTTGCTGAAAAATATAAATGGATTGCTCAAACCCGGCCGGGGGCAGGTGAAAGTTTTAAACCGGGACACCGGAAAACTATCCGTGGAAGAGCTGGCCTCCACCGTCGGTTACCTGTCCCAGGACCCCAACGACTATTTATTCTTGCCCACCGTACGGGAAGAACTGGCCTTTACCCTGAATAATCTGGGCCTGTCCGGCGACCGGGCGGGTGAAGAAACTCTCGCCGGTCTCAAGTTAACTCCCCACGCCGAAGCCAATCCCCGGGATTTGAGCGCCGGCGAGCGCCAGCGGGTGGCCCTGGCCTCGGTTCTAGTGGCCCGGCCCCGACTACTGCTGCTGGACGAGCCCACCCGGGGGCTGGATTACCGGCTGAAGGCTCAGCTTGGGAATATCCTTCGGGAGCTGCAGGCAAATGGGAAAGCCGTGTTGGTTGTCACCCACGACGTGGAATTTGCCGCCGAGTATGCCGACAACATAGTGCTCATGGCCGGCGGCATGATAATCGCCGACGGCGGCAAATATGAAATGCTCACCCGTTCCACCTTTTATTCGCCGCAAATCAGCAAATTGTTCAATAATATAGTCGATGGCGTGGTCACCTTGGAGCAAGGTGGCAAATTATTGACGCAGTTGCAGCAATTGAACAAAAACAAAGGGTGAATGCCATGAAAAAAACATACTTTGCGATAATATTGATACCGGCCGGCCTGTTGCTGACCCTCAGCATAATTCCCAAAAACCCTTTATATAATGTTAACTGGGCCTTGCTTTCCGTTGTTATAATGGCCCTGGCCTTGCTGGCTTTTTTCCGGCGCTTTGAAGCAACAGGAGCGACAGCGAAGGAAATCGCTTTAATTGCCACCCTGGCCTCCCTGGCAGCCATTTCCAGGGTGCCCTTCGCGGTTTTACCCGGCGTGCAGCCCACAACTTTTATGGTCATGCTGGCCGGATATGTTTTCGGTCCCCAAACCGGCTTTATGGTGGGAGCCATTGCCGCCCTGGTGTCCAATTTCTTTTTGGGGCAGGGGCCGTGGACCCCCTGGCAGATGTTCGGTTGGGGCCTGTGCGGCTTGTCGGCGGGATTGCTGGCAGGCAGACAAAAAGAGTTTTCTTTGGGCATATTTGCCTTTTTGGCCGGGCTCTGGGGCTATCTGTTTGGCTGGATAATGAATGTATGGCACTGGGTCGCTTTTTATTATCCTTTAACATTGGAAACTTTTATAGCCGCTTATTTGGCCAGTTTTGCCTTTGACACTTTTCATGCGGTGGGAAATGTTGTTTTTGCTGTTTTATTGGGTAAATCATTTTATCAAATTCTTAGTCGTTTTAAGAAAAAGATGTTGTTTGTTTATTTGGATTCATCATAAATAAGTCAAGATTATATAGGAAGGAGCGGTAAAAATGCAAATATTGCCAAACCGTTACTATTGGGTGATTATGCGCCACGGTGACTGGGAAAAAAGAGGCAGATGCATCCATCTGAGGTTGAAGGAAATGGCGCCGGAAGAAAAGACCGGTTACGAAGGAACAAGGGAACAAAACGAGCTGCCCACGCACCAGGTTGTTTTCTATGACTTTGAAGTTTACCGCGTTTTGGAGGGAAAAATCAAAAAAGAAACCGAAGACGCGCTGGTTTTGGAATTGGGCAAGGGAAAAGAGTACGAATTTAGACCATTTTAGGGAAGTAAAGGAACGCTTCTTTTGCTTCCTTACACATATTGAAGGAACCACCCTTGCTTCTGTTTTATTTTTGTAAAAATTTTTTCTCAAAAAGGCTCTATTTGACCATGTAATAAACATTAAAATGACTATTTTACGCATGACAAACAAACAAATAAACAAGCAATTAAGCAAAATATGCAAAGTATTGCCAAATTTTTCTTGTTGTGGTAAGCTTAAATCGTCAATTAATATTTTATGATTGAATAATTGCCAAATTTCATAATATTTTTTCTGTCCAGGTGCTTTGATTTTATCAAAGCTTAATAGGGAACCGGGTGAGAATCCCGGACGGTCCGGCCACTGTGAATTGGGGAGCGGCCTTTCATCAGACCACTGCCGGGCATTCAATGGTACTTTGGTTTATAACCGACACCGTTGAGTGCCGGGCGGGAAGGCGAAAGGATGCCATGAGCCATGAGTCAGGAGACCTGCCTGGATGGCCAAGCATTCAGCCTTCCGTGGAAAGGTGAAATGTGAGAGTTGATTTACAATACCTGCGCCAGACAGGATTGAACTGCTCACAACCCCGGCTTCTGCGGAAGCCGGGGTTTTTTTTATCTTTTAAGAAAGTATACCTTGCCATATATATGGCCATGGCAAAGGAAAAAAGCATCAAAAAGCGCACGCTCCAGTGAACCGAATGAGCACGTTTTTAATCGGGTAAAAAGGAGGGGGTGCCGGCCAAACAAGTATATCTTCAGAGAACAGTTAATTGTTTAAAAAATTAAAGGAGGTAAACAAAATGAAAAAAGCGCTGACCCTGTTGCTGGTTTTGATGTTGTCCCTGGGAGTTTTCGCAGCGTCGGCCTCTGCGGACAATTTTACCATGGTGACACTGGATGATTCCAAAGACTTCACCGTGGTGGGATTGGTTGACGATACCGAAGATATGACGGTAAAGGGTTTGACAGCCACCTGGCAAAAGGTGACCATTCAAAACGACCACTTGATTGAGTGGAGCACCTCTGACCACACTGTGGCACAATTTAAAGATGGTTTTAACTATGTTAACACTGTTACCGGCAAGGACACCGTAACCGTGGCTTTAAAGGGCGAGGGGCGGGCCACCATCACCGCCACCTATAACGGCACCATATCCGTAAGCAGTTATATTGTAGTGGAGAAAAGCACTGCCACAACCAGCGTGTCCAGCATTTCAGTGGAAGTTGACTTCAGCGGCACCGCCAACGATTTCACTCAATCCGGTTTAACCGTGCCGCTTTTCTCCTTGGACGATGTGTTCGGAACAGGCTTTGATGACGGCGATGTACTTAAAAAAGACCCTTCGGCCATGCACGCGCTGCTTTACGCGTTGGAACTGGAAAATGACAGAGACGGCACTGATGATATCACCAACCCCGATTGGGATTGGGATTGGGTGTCGGCCAACGTGACCGTAACCAGTGAAGGGACCTTTGTGACCAAAATAACCCCGGATACAAATGATGCCACCACCGGTTGGCAGTATGAAGTCAAACCCTCCAGCGGTTCATATGCGGATCCCGGCTATGCCGCTTCCATCTATGAATTAAACGCAAGCGACTCGGTGAAGTGGGAATATAAAGCCTGGTCCTGGTAAGTTGCCATTGCCATCGGGAAAAAAGCAACCAACCCAAATATAAACTAAATAAACTCTCTGAAGATAGGCTTGAATAAGGAGAAAGCCGGGAAGGGGCCATTCCTCTTCCCGGGCTTTCTTGTGCCCACGGCTTTCCCGTGAAAAAGGAGGTATTTACTGGTGCGACGATACAAGAGATTTGTCGGCGTTTTACTGGCTTTAACCCTATTGGCAACCGTAATTGCCCCGGCCCTGGCTGGAACCATGACAATAGTACCGGACAAAGAAGCCTATACCGGCGGTGAAACCGTCAGCGTTACTGCGGCTACCTACGAGGGTGATCACAGAATCACCGGCGGCATAAAATGGCACCGCCAAGACCGGGAAGGGAAAAAACACCTGCTGCCCGGGGACGGTGACACCATTGAGTTTACCGTGCCGGAAAATAATTCGGGCCAGACCGTCACCTCGGTGGTATATGCCGTGTACAACGGGCGGGAACACTGGCTCCACCTGAACATAGAGCCGGGTTTGGGAGAGAATGCGGCGCTATCAATAAACGCCGGCAAAACCACCATAGTTGAACAAGAAACCGCCCTGCTTTCAGCCCAAGTGGCGGACGGGAACGGCGACCCGGTGCCGGGGGCCGTAATCAATTGGGCCAGCAGCGCGCCGGGGGTAGCTCGGGTGGATGAGGACGGTTATGTCACGGGGATAACGCCCGGGACGGCAATTATAACGGCGTCGTTACAATTCTCTCCGAATGTCAAGGATCAAATTGAAATTACCGTTGCGGCCGGACAGTTGCCGTCCCTGGAAATCCTAGCATTAAATCCACCTGGTGGAGCTTCCAGTGTAACACTTGATACAGAATTCAACCTTGTTTTTAACCAGCCGGTTGAATTAAATAATACTAAGCCTCAAGTTGGTTTAGCTTATGACAGAGATTACGGTGGGGAGCCTAACGTATATTTGCCGTATTTCAATGATGTCTTTGAAGTTAGTGCTAATGTTCCAAATAAGGTGATCGTAAATATAAATGATTCGTTAGAACAAAACCATGTGTATAAATTTATGTTAAATAAATCCATAAAACAAAAATATGGAAATAAACAATTTGCAGGTTTGTGGGGCAATGAATGGATATTCGATACCAAATCTGCGGGTCCTGTGCCAAATATTCTTTCTATTAATGATAAAACCACCCAAAGACTGCATGTCAACACCACCCTGCAGATGACGGCCACCGTAAAAGACGCCGGCGGAGAAATAATTGATTTGCCGGTTAACTGGGAAACCGACAACCCAGCGATGGCCACGGTGGACGAAAACGGCGTGGTAACGGGACAAAGCCCGGGAATTGTGACCATCAGGGCAGAGGCCGACGGATGGCCCCATATCGAGGACCGACATAAAATAGAAGTGCGGCAGAACTTTACCCGGCAGTTGATGCCCAAGTGGACATACACCATGCCGAGAGCAGATGCGAAGCATATTGGGCACCCGGCGGCGGGCGCCGACGGTTCCACTTATGCCATGATAAGGGAAACAGACGATGACTTTATAATCCTGGCCTTGAACCCCGGGGGGGGAATAAAAGAAAGCTTTGTCAGCCCCCTCGTCACCATGCCCCCGGTGGTGGGCGCAGCGGACGAGCGGGAATATCTCTTTACGGCCATGGACGATACCTTTTTGGCTCTGGACCCCCATACCGGCGCCGTACTGTGGCAGGTGCGGCTGGACGCCAAAATAGGCACCATGGCGGCAGCGGGCCAGGAGGGCAGTATTTTTGTGGGCTGTGAAGACGGCCGGCTTTATGCCGTCAACAGTGAGATGAAAGATGAATACCTGTGGAGATTCAATACGCGGGATCATATATTAAACTGCCTTCCCGGCCCATGGCATGGCAGAGCGTCTGATTCCATTCCCACGGTGGACCAAGAGGGCAATGTTTACGTGGCGTCGGGCCACACCCTGTGGGTAGTGGACGGGAGCACCGGCACCCTGCGGTGGAAGTTCGAAACCCCTGAAAAGGAATGTATACACTGCCAGGCCGCCGTGGGCAGCGACGGTACCGTGTACATCTACGATAAGGCCGTTAACAAGGACACCATTTATGCGCTGACACCGCCGGCAACGCCGGGAGGAACGGCTGTGGTCGAATGGTCCGAAAGCTATGACAACGTTGATATTAATACTCCCGTGGTTGATACTGACGGGGGCGTGTATTTTGAAATAGAACACAAATTTGTAAAACTGGAACCAGATACAGGTGAAATAATTAGGCAATATCCCTTTACTACAAATTACGCCCGGGTGGGCGCCGACGGTTTTCTTTATACCAACAGAGCCATCTACGACAGGAACCGGGAGCCCATCGCATACTACGACGACTACCGCAACAACCTGCCTTACTTTGGGTACAGCCGGTTCGACCTGGGGGACGACGGAACCCTTTACCGTTCCTTGATAAACGAAGGCCATTGTGTCGGTATTGAGGCGATGCGGCTTTACGACCTGTCGGACTCGGTGATCAGCGGGCTCAAAGTTTACGAGGAACAAATAGTGCTGTACCCCGGCGAGACCCGCCGGCTCAAGGCCGAGGTGCTGGACCAGAACGGCGCGGCGCTGCCGGCGGTGGAACTGCAGTGGACAAGCAGCGACCCGGCCGTGGCCGCGGTGAGCGCCGACGGTCTGGTTACCGCCGGTGACATCGGAGACACCTTGGAAAAAGAAACCATCGTTACCGTGAAAGTCAAGGAAAAACCGGAAATAAGCAAGGGTATTGCGGTCAAGGTACTGAAACCCCAAATTCCCCATAAAATGTATTTCGTTTTCGACAGTACGTCCAACGACCCGGAGCAGCAGCAGCGGGCGGAAAAAATTACGGCTTACAACGGGGAAGGTTTCCGGCCGGTGCGGGTTTTCATCGAGGACCTAAACGGCAAATTCGTGCCCAAGCAGCCCGTCGAGTGGGAGCTGGCGAACGCCGGCCTGGTGGACATGCTCAATTACCAGGGGGGCAGCGGGGACTACAGCATCAGGTATAACGCCAACCTCACGGGCAAGGAGGCCGGGACCACCACCCTTACCGCCAGTCTGGCAAACTACCCGGACATAAAATGCAGCCTGGAAATTGAAGTGCTGCCCGCTCCTTACCAGGTGCTGTGGTCCATACCCCTGGATGGCAGGTGGGGACAGAGAAACGCCCACCACGTCCTGGGAACCGACGGCCAAATATTCTATGTCAACGACAACCGACTCCGGGCCGTGCGCCAAAATGACGGGGCGGCCCTGTGGAATTCCGACCCCGGAGACTATCTCGGCATCCAGCTCAGCCCGCCGCAGGTCGACGAGACGGGGACCATTTACCTGCACGGGACCGGCAGCACGGTGGTGGTGGCCCTGAGCCCGGAAGACGGCGCTATTGAATGGAATTTTATCCGGGGCGCCGACCCGGTGACCGACCTGCAAATCGGCCCGGACGCCCTTTACGCCCCGACCCGGGGCGGAAAACTGTACAAACTGGACAAGGATGACGGTAAGCCCCTGTGGGAAGCGCCTCTCAACATCGGCGCCAGTATCGACGGGTTGGTGGTTTCACAAACAGGCAAGCTGTACCTTTCCCAATCCGGCGCCGTTTATGAAATTGATGCCGACGGGGAAAAGAACCTTCTTTACAGCGAATCGGACTCACGGCTGTATCTGGAAGAAGTAACCGTTGCCGGGGATATTATCGTCCAGCGACGGCAGGCCGGGCAGTTTTCCCTGTTGTCCCTGGACGCCGGGGGCGGGGTCAACTGGACTTACGCCGGCCTGAAGGGAGAAGTGGTGTTGAGCTGCGACCAGGCCGGAGCGGTTTACGCCATTTCCGCCCCCAGCGAATACCACGAGAAAGATCTTTATTTCCTGCATCCCGACGGCGCCGCAAAGGCGGAGACCACCCTGTCCACCGATGAGTGGGTACGAACTCCGGCCGGCATTTACAAGCCGGCCATCGGCCGAGACGGGCAGGTCTATATCGCCACCTGCGGTATATTTGTGGTGGACGGGCAGACCGGCGGCCTCCTGTGGAGCGCGCGCATAAAAGACCAGTTCGGCAGGCAGTTTCCCCAATCCATCACGGTAAACCAGGACGGCGTGGTTGGCGTGACGGTGGGCGAAATGGGTCTCATGGCCCTAAAAGGCCTTAACCAAACGGCTTCGGCGGGGCTCAACCTCAACGTCGGCGGGGGTGAAAACCTACGTCCCGACAGCCTGCGGGACCTGAAGTTGACAGTAACCAACAACCAGACGGCGGGCCAGGACATTTTGCTGCTCATAAGCCTTTATGATGAACAATTAAACCGGATTGTAAGCTACGCTTCTTTTGCGGACAGGCTGGCGGCGGGTGATGAGGACACTTACACCGGCGGCGTCAACATCCCGGACCGGGGCAGTTACCGGGTCCATGTCCAGGTGCTGGACGGCGCCGCCCCGGACAAAAAACCGCTCCGCCAGGTGATACTACCGGTCAAGCCGTAAAACAGCGGTAAGGGAGGGAAAACCATGTTTATTAAAATGAAAGCCTTGCTTATATCCGCCCTGGCCTTGTGCCTGGCGCTGGGACTGCTCCCGCCGCCCCCCGCCGCGGCGACGGGGCAGCCCGGGGCCACCCTGGACTGGACCAGGAGTTTCGGTTGGGACATGTATGAAAAGTTACGCATTGACGACATCCCCGCCGTTGACCGGGAGGGGAATGTGTACGCCACCTGCCAAGACGGGCACCTGTACTGCGTGCGCCCCGACCGGACGTTGAAATGGAAGGTCGACCTGGGGCAAAAGGGCGCGGCCATGCAAATAGGAGGGCTGGGCCCGGCGCTGGACCGGGCGGGCAACTGCTATATCAGTTCGGGCAACAAAAATGTCTATGCCATAGGACCGGGCGGTAACATCATCTGGACATTCACCATGAATGGCGAGCCGGCTCCGGGCACTTCCCCGGCCCTGGCCGGGGATACCCTGTACGTGGCGAACAAGAATGGATATCTGTATGCCCTAAATAAAAATAGCGGCGAGAAAAGGTGGAAACTGCCATTTAAGGGGGCCTGGGGCTGCAACACCCCGGTCATAAGCCCGGCGGACGGCACCGTGTACGTGGGTTCCGACACGTGGGTGACGGCGGTGGCGGTAAACCCCGACGACGACACCGGCACCGTCCTATGGGAAAGAAATATGCAACAAGACGCGGGGGACCATACCCGGTATGTGTATATGCAGAACATTCCCGGCGGAACAAAATTCGAAAAGCGCATGGCCGCGGGGGCGGACGGAACCCTGTACCTGGTGACGACCAATTTCAAGGGTGCCCCCGACTTGGCCAAAAACCGACTTTACGCCTTAGACCCCGGGAACGGCCACGACAAGTGGGTCAGGGATGTAAACCGGCATTTAAGCGCTCCGGTTGTCCGGGGGGACAACCTGTACTATACCTGTGAAAATGACGGGCTGTACGCCCTGGATGCCGCCACCGGCGCAGAAAAATGGCATTATCTCCCGGACGACGTGCTGGGTTGGAACCACTTAGCCAGGCAAAGTCCGGTTACAGGCCCGGACGGCACCGTCTACGCGCCCGTGGGGGGCAATCTTCATGCCCTGACCCCGGACGGGGAGGAAATTTGGAGCTTCCTCGGCGGGGCCGCCCATATCGTAACCGTGTCCGAACCCGGTACCCGGGGTGAGCTTTACTGTGTGGCGGCGATGGACGGCCACAACAAACTGCTTAAATTAACCGACACCGCCATAAGCGTGGAACCCGGCCAACTGGTTTTGGCCCACCGGGAATTGGCCATGCTGCCCGGCGGCCGGCACAATCCAGAGGCGAGCTTGCTGGACACATACGGCCATACCATGGACACCCGGGGCCTGCGGTGGGCCAGCAGCAATGCCGGCGTGGCCGATGTCGATGCCGGCGGCCAGGTGAAGGCTGTGGCGCCGGGGGAGGCGGAAATTACCGTTTCCCACCCGGATAATGCCGATTTAACAGCTGCCGCCCGGGTCGAGGTGCTGCCGGGACTCGCCGGCGTCAGCCTGCAAATTACCCCGGCGGCGCCCCAGGTTTTAACGGGGCGGCAGATGGCCCTGCAGGCCACATTCACAGCCCCGGGGGGCAAGGTGGTTAAAGGGGAAACCGTGGAGTGGACCAGCGACGCCCTACCCGTGGCAACCGTCAGTCCGACGGGAGAACTGACGGGCCAAAAGCCGGGTCAAGCAGTAATCAGGGCCCGGAACCAGAGCCGGCCGGAGTTGCGGGCCGAGGTCACGGTTACGGTCAAGGGGCACGAGATCCCCAAAGTCAACCGCCAGGATATAAAAACCGCCATAGGCCTGACTATCGGTTACTATACCGGCAAGGAAGTGCCTGGCGATTGGGAGGCGTTCGCCCTCAACGCGGCGGGAGAAGATGTGTTGAAATTTACCAGCCAGGGACAGACTTATTTGCAAAAGCTATCTGCGAGGATAAACGACAGTGGCGTGGGAAGCCTGCTGACGGACTATGAGCGCACCGCCCTGGCCATTGTTTCGGCGGGCGGGGACCCCACCGATTTCGCGGGAATAGATTTTATAAACACCATTGCCGACTGGGATAATTTGAGCCAGGGAATAAACGCGGCCATCTGGGGGCTCATCGCCCTGGACGGGGCCGGCGCCGTGGTGCCCGCCGGCGCCAAAAACACCAGGGAAGATTTTATTGATTATATCCTTAAAAACCGCAGCGGGGTCGGCTGGGCCTTCGGCGGCGGCAATACGCCCGACGTGGACATGACCGGCATGGCCCTTTACGCCCTGGCCCCCTACAAGGACAGGCCCGCCGTTAAAGCGGCGGGGGAAAAGGCCATCCTGTGGCTCAGTGAAAACCAGTTGAATGACGGCAAATTCGCCTCCTGGGGCACTATCAACAGCACCTCCCTCTCCCAGGCCATCATGGGTGTCACCGCCTGGGGGATAGATCCCCAGGGGCCGCAGTTTACCAAGAAAAACGGCAACGCGGTGACGGCGCTGCTCAGCTACCACACGCAAAACGGGATGTTCAAGCACATCAGCGCCCCCGAACCCCGTTTTGCCACCGTCCAGGGCTTGCAGGCCCTAGCCGCCCTAGACGGTTTTTTTGATAAAGGGAAATCAACCATTTTTTATAAAATTCAGCCCGCCGGTGACGAGCCGAGGGAAATATCGGCGCTTGAAATCGATCCCCAAAGTCTGGAAATGGAAATAAGCCGGGGCATCAGTTTGAGTATAAAAAACCAGAACGGCATATCCCTGCCCGTGGAATCGGTTATTTGGACCGTCAGCGACCAGGCGGTGGCGCAGATTGATAACAGGGGCACGGTGCATACGCGCAAAGAGGGAACCGTCAACATTATCGCCACCCTGAAAGACGACGACGGCATAAAGGACCAGGCCAGGTTGGCGGTTGTGGCACAGGACTTTGAAATTGCCAAAGCCGACAGTTCCGACGTTGTTTCCGGCCCCGACAAAAACCTGGCCGTCAGGGTTAAAAATGTATCGGATACAAAAAAGTCGGCGGTAATCAGTATGGTGCTGTACGATGAAAGTAACCGCAAAATAATACACAAATCATATATAGCCAAAGATTTTGCGCCTGGGGAAACCCACGTCATCGGCGGCGGCTTCCATATCCCGGATGAAGGGGAATATGTGACCAAGATAATGGTCTGGAACGACTGGCTCAAGGGTAGACCTTTACAAGAGGCGATTATCGATTAGTGGGAAAAAACCGACGGTTTTGGGCGGGGATACACGCAGCCAGTGCGCTCCACGGCCACCCTCGGTTAATCGCGCCAGTGAGCCCATAACAGGACGGGAGGGAAAACAATGCGGTCGATAGGGAAATGGACCCTGCCTGTGATATTACTGCTGGCAATCCTTTGTTGTTACGCACCCTGGGCCGGTACCCTGGAAAAATTTACCGCAGACGTGCGCACCGAAGGCAATGTGGTAATCGTCACGGGCGCCACCACGCCGGAGACCTTTGTCTCGTTGCTGGTCACCAGGGAAAGTGACGGTGATAAAAGATACGCCGACCAGGCCAGGTCCGATAAAAAAGGCGATTATTCCTTTGAATTTGAAATGAATTCCGGTGATTACGCGGCCACAGTCGTCAGCAACGGCATACCCAGGCAGCGGGATTTTAGAATTCTAGAGGCATATAAAGCCTCCGTCGCGGTGCGGGTGGAGGGAGCGGAATATACGCTGCTTCCCGGTACCGAAGTGGATATACTGCACGGTGAAACAACTCTTTCACGCGCTGTCAAGGACGCCTTGAATCAAAAAGGTGTTTCTTACGAGATGTCCGGAGATATAATTGAATCCATAGCCGGGGAAAGCGGCTGGCAGTACATTGTGAACAACCGGGCCGGAATGACTGTTCCCGACGCGCCAATACACAAGGGTGACGAAATCGTGTTGGTGGATGCTCAAATTTGGGACCCGGTCATAACCAGGTTGACCGTTTCCCAGGACAGGGTAAAGGTGGGCGAGGAGTTTACCATCACCCTGAAAGCGCTTGACGGTACCTCGGCTTCACCCGCGCCGAGCGAGCCTGTTGTTTTCGACGGCGCTGAAAAAATTACGGATGCCGAGGGCAAGATAACCTTCACCGCCGCAAAAGAAGGATCCTATGAGGTAATATGCCAGCCGGCCTCCGCCAAACTAATCAGACCGGAACCCGTATTGATGACGGTGTCCAAAGAGTCGGACAGCGGTGCGGCACCCGGCGAGGAAATAACGGTATATGTGACTGTAAAGGGTTATAAAGACAAAACTGTTTTAAAAAATTACCGAGTAAAAACCGGCATATTTGATCTGGAGCCGTATCTAAATGACGGCACCGGATCATCGGCAGATCCCTCCAATGATTGGTACGCGGACAAGTTTACCCGCCCCGTGGTGGCCCACGCCATGGTCAAAGCGTTAGAAGAAAACAGAATAAAATATGATTTCCAGGACTATGGCTGGGGGCTGTACTTCGCCATGATAGACGGAAACAGGGAGTTTGATTATACGGCATCATCGGGGTGGATGTATACCAAAAACGGGCGTGGCGCAACCGGAGTACAAGCCGAAGCAATTAAAGACGGGGATGAAATCTATTTTTGGTTTTCTACCAGTGGCTGGGAAGATCCCGCCGACATAGAAGATCCCTTTAAGCAATACGGAGATACGATAAACAACCCCCAAGCCGGCGAAGAAGAGGTATTGGAAGCCGTGGATGAAATGGCCAAAGCCCTTGACAACCTGGCCGGGGACTTAAAAACAGAGGACGAAGCCAAGCAGGCGGCGGGTAACGCAGGCAAAGCCGCCGACATAATCGGCCAGGGATTGAGCAAAGTGAACTCCCCGGCGGGGCTGCACAAAATAGCCGACAATATAACTAAAATAGCCAAAACACTGGAAAATATCGCCGGAAAGATGCAGTCCGGTGAAGGCAAAAAAGAAGTGGCCGACAGCACCCAAAAAGTGGTGGATACGGCGTTGCAGGCATTAAACAGGATGCAAGACCAAGCAAAAATAGACGCGGTGGCAAACAAAATACTGGAATCCACTGGTAATGTCGCGGCTATCACGGGAAAAGAAACAGCCGCCGAACTAATCAAAAAAGCCGTCCAAGTGGCGGAAAAAGTAGTCGCCAAAGCCGGCACTGAAAAATTGAGCGCCGGGGACACACAAACGGTCGGCAACAAAACCACGGCAACAGCGGACCCGGCCAGGCTGACCGCCCGAGCGGAAAAAACAACCCAAAAGGCACAGGCCATGGAGCAAAAACTGGCGGACAACAACCTGCCCGCCACCAGGACACTGGAAAGGAAAATAGTACTGGAAATTCCCGGCACCGGCGCCACCGCGGTGGAAACCGGCCTGCCGGCGGGGACTCTGGACGGTATGGCAGCAAAGGGTATAAGCAAAGTGGAAATAAAAACCCACGTAGCTTCGTTTAAACTGACGCCCGACACCTTCGGGGAAAAAGCCCAAGGCCAACACATCGTACTGAGCGCCAGAAAAGTAAGCAACGCCAAGCTACCCGCCGGCGCCAGGCCGCAGATACCGGCCAACAGCCAGGTGGTGGACCTTACCGCCCAAATAGGCAGGGAAGTGGCAAACTCCTTTGCCAAGCCGGTGGAAGTAAGCATACCCTATACGCTGAAAGAAAATGACGACCCGGCCCAAATCACCGTCTTCCTCCTGAAAGAAGACGGGAGCGTGAAACCGGTGGGCGGGCAATACAACCCCGCAACCGGAACCGTAAAATTTATCACAAGCCACTTTAGCCAATACTTCGCCAAACAATCAACCAAACAATTTACCGACCTGGAGGAACACCGGTGGGCTAAAGACATCGTGGCCATAATGGCCGGTAAAGGCATAATCGCCGGGCGCACCAACACCCAATTCGACCCCGGGGCCAGCATAAGCCGGGCCGAATTTATCGCCCTGGCCGCCCGGATGCTCAAATTTGAAGCAGCCGGCGCCGCACGACCGCCCTTTAAAAACATCAACCAAGACAAATGGTACCACGTCCCGGTGACGGCGGCCTGGGAAAACGGCCTGCTCAAAGGCCAGCCCCTGGACCGATTTGACCTGGAAAAACCCATCACCCGCCAGGAAATGGCGGTCATAATCGCCGCCGTGTTGGAGAACAAAGGTTACAAACCAGCGGACCCGGCCCAACTGCAAGCCTTCGCCGACCGGGACAACATCGCCCCGTGGGCGGCCCGGCCCGTGGCCCTGGCCACCCGGGAAGGACTCATCAAAGGCATGGGCGACAATCAATTCGCCCCGCTGGAAAACGCCAACCGCGCCCAGGCCGCGGTGATGCTGTATCGACTGTACACACTGTTCATGGAATAAACAAATGAAGGGGAAGCAAGGGAACGGTTCTCTTGCTTCCCCGCTTGCACCGGGGGCTTCTATATGATATACTAAGTAACGCTCATAAAAAAGTGTGTAAAATTAATGCTAATCATTAATTTGAAAGTGGGGCTATAGCTCAGCGGGAGAGCGCTTGACTCACATTCAAGAGGCCGCTGGTTCGAAACCAGCTAGCCCCACCAAGTAAAAAACCAGCCGGGAAAAGGTTTCCGGTTGTTTTTTTGTCGCCCGGCCTGCTAAAAAACTCCGGCTACGAGTCGGTTGATATCGGTTGATATTGGCAAAACCAACGTTTAACCCCGGGGATATTTCCCCGGGGTTAAGTTGTGTGCCCGGCGACGGGAACCGCTAATCGCTTTTTCCTTAGTGCAGATCGTCGCAGTATTTCTTGACGGTTTCCTCGGCGGGCGGCTTGGTCAACAGAGAGACAACAATAAAGAACAGGAACGACAGCGGGATCCAGTACACCTGGTGACCCGTGGCGATAAGATTGTCGGTTTGGCTGAGGAAAAACCAATGCGGACTGTCCAGAACATACTTGGCGTATAACCAGGAATACAACGAAAGTGGGAAGAAAACGATAATTGTGGCATAAGTGGCGACTCTGGTGGCCCTGCGCCACCACAGCCCCAGGATCAGCGGCGCCCCCACCGTGGCGATAATGGTGACGAATGCCCAACCGGACAGGTCCAGCACCAGCGCCACAGGGTTGAGGGACAGCAGGGCGCCCACGGCGAGGATAATGATGGACCACAGACGCAGCGACTTAACCGGGTTCTCAATGGCCCACTTGTTGCCAAACACGTTGCCCATCCAGTCCCGGCCGATAAGCACGTTAAGCACCATCACCCAGCCGGCGGCCGTGGACATGGCGATGGCCAAACCACCGGCCACCAGGATGCCCAGCAGGGCCGGGCTGTTCAACGCCTCCACGGCGGCGATCATGGAATAGTCCGTGACAGCCACGCCGCCCACCGCGTATATCTCCTTAATTTTAGCCAATAGCGTAACCGCGTTGGTGACCCCTTCCATTTTCATCAACGGGTGCAGGGTCTCAATAAGCACCCTGGCCGCGGCGCCAACGATCATCAGGCCCCAGTACATGGTGCCGCCGAACACCACGGCCCAAAACACCGAGCGACGGGCGGCCTTGACGTCCATGGAGGTGAAGAAACGGACCACCGTGTAGGGCATGGCCGCAAAACCGAAGTGCCACACAAAATAAAACCCAATCATGCCGGTCCAGGTGGCCATCAGCGGATGCGAAAATCCCTCGGGGTTATGGGGAGACATCCAGAAATTAGGGTTGTTGGCGTATATGGCCTCGCTCAACCCAACCAAGCCGTTGTAATGCATCAAAATAGCGATGGCGCAAACCACGGCCGCTATACACATCATTAATCCCTGGAAAGCGTTGGACCAGGTGGTGGCCACCATACCGCCCAGATACACGTAAAACATAACCGCCAAGGTGGCCAACAGCACCGCCCACATGTACGGGACGTGCAGGATGGCCATCATGAACAAGCCGGTACCCACCAGGGCCAGTATCACGTAAGCCATGCCGGCAAATAGGGTGGGCAGTCCGACCAAGATGCGCATGGCCTTCTGGTCCTCGTAGCGGTCGGCATAATAATCGGTAAATGAAACCGGCGCGTATTTGCGCAGCGGGGCCGCGGTAAGCATCGAAGCCAGAGGCATACCGGCGATGATGCCGCACATGGCCCACCAAAATGGATAACCGAGAAGGAATACGAAAGCGGGCAACCCCAGGAAACTGGCCGGACTCAGATATGTGGAAGCCAGGGCGGCGCCGTTTACCACCGGGCCTACCTTGCGTCCGCCCACCATATAATCGGTGGCGCTAACCGAGGCCTTCCGGGTATACCAACCGATGCCAAATACCACGGCAAAATAAAGCAATGCCGCTATTACAACAATAGGACTAACTCCCACCAGCGCTCACCCCGCTTTCTTCAGCCATTTGCTCCCTGCGTTTGTCTTCCTGCTCCGGAAAGTAAAACCAGGCCCAGGCAATAACCACATTCACAACAAGGTTCATGAAAATTAAAAGATAAAAGAAAATAGCCGGCACGCCCGCAATTTTTGCATTGTAGGTGAATCCTGGATTGGCCATCTCAATAATCATAAACGTGAATGTTAAACCGTACATAATCGCCAAGCCCACCCAGAAAATCGGGTTCATTCCTTTAAACAACAGTCAACCCCCCCTTTAATCATTTGGGACTTACT
>JAKSCU010000005.1 GCA_022360435.1 Bacillota bacterium | reverse complement strand
TTTTCCGCTTCGAGTATGGGGCCCTGCTCGATATGCGCTTCGAAGGCCGCTGCCACCGGCTTTGCGCGGGCCGGCAGAGTCCCCTTGTAACCGATGCGTTCAAGTTCTTCGCCAAAGCTGTTTCCGGCTTTATCCTTTGCGGCGTAGACCTGTTGCTGCACCATTGCACCGCTCCAGACACCGGAGCCAACCATCGCCGGCGCGAAACGGGCGCCCTCTTCATTGGTCCACACCACCACTTCCAGCGGCGCTTTAGTCAACACATTATTATCGTTCAGGGTACGTATCACCTCGAGGCCCGCAAGCACACCATAGACACCATCAAACTTGCCGCCGGTGGGCTGGGTATCGAGATGACTGCCGGTGATAACCGGCGGCAGATCATTATCGCGCCCGGCACGTCTGGCAAAAATATTGCCCATTTGGTCGACGCTAACACTGCAGCCAGCGCTTTGACACCAGCTCACGAACAGGTCCCGGCCACGCTGGTCTTCGCGGGTCAGGGCCTGGCGGTTGCAACCGCCGCGTTGCGTCGCACCTATTTTGGCCATCTCCATCAGGCTGCCCCACAAACGCTTACCGTCAATGCGCAGATTGTCGCGGTTGCCGGAGAGCTCTGTAATCATACCGGGTCCCTCCTCAACGCCTGACACATGCAGTGCACCGAGCCGCCGCCCTGCGCGATCATCGATACATCCGGGTCAAACACTTCCAGACCTTCCGCCCGACAGCGTGCAATCAGCTTTTTGCCTGCGGCCGGTATCAATACCCGATCGGCGCCCAGTGCCACGATATTAGTACCCATGCCCATCGCCTCACCGTAGCTGATAGGCAGTATGCGAATACCTTTGGATTGCAACCACTCAATTAACGCGGGATCCACCGCCTCGACGCAGACCACGGCCAGGTCTTCACTGATCATGCCCATTTGCACATCAAGGTGCAGAAAGTGCGCGTCGAATGCGTAGGCATAAAGCTCCCAACCCTCGGCTTCAAACCAGCTTTTGAGCTGCATAACGGCGGGTTTTATCGAGCGCTCTCCGGAGTAGCCGCAAATAGCGACGCCCGGCTTCAATACCATAAAGTCACCGCCCTCGACATTGCCGGCGGTGACCATGTCGTAGATAGGAATAGCATTATCGAGGTAAAAACGCAGCACCGCGGCATACTCGCCGCGCCGGTAATCCTTTTGCAATTGCATGATAATGGCGCCCCAAGGGGTCATCACCGAACTGTCTCGGGCATAGACCTGATAGGGTAACCCGTGTTCCGCGGGCAATTGGTGCACTCGCACACCGGCACTTTGATAAGCACTGATCATTTCCGCGTATTGAGCAAGCACTACGCTTTTGTCGAAGGTGCGTCCCAATCTTGCACTGCGCCGGGCAATCGCATTGCCGGGTTGCCAGCTATAGTTGTCTATGGGACCGACCAGCACATCGGTCAAGCGGCCGTATTCGCTGTCGATGCCCCAATAGTCGGGGCGCGGAGTGCCGCCCCGGGTACGCGTTGTCAGCTGCACAAGTAAACCCTCCGCTAAATCCGCTCCCGGG
>JAKSCU010000410.1 GCA_022360435.1 Bacillota bacterium | reverse complement strand
TGGGCGTGGCCCTGCTGACCACCCTGACCTACGGTATCGACCACAACACCGCCTTCATTGCCCTGTTGGCCATCTATGTCGGCGCGGTCTACGGCGGGTCCTATTCCGCCATCCTGCTGAACATCCCGGGCACGGCGGCGGCCGCCGCGACCGCCGTCGACGGCTATCCCTTGGCGCAAAAAGGAGAAGGCGGCCGGGCGCTGGGCATGACCACGACGGCATCGCTGATCGGCACCGTCTTCGGCCTGCTCTGCCTGATCCTGATCGCGCCCATGATCATCGATCTGGCCCTTGAATTCACCAGCTTCGAGAAATTCTGGCTGGCCATGTTCGGTATCACCATCAGCGGCACCCTGACCAGCCGTGATCTGGTCTACAAGGGTTGGATCGCCGGTCTCATCGGCTTGTGGCTGGCCTGCATCGGACAGGAACCCCTGCAGACCTTCCCGCGCTATACCCAGGACTTTCCGGCCCTGCAGGCCGGTATCGAGGTGGTGCCGGTGCTGATCGGAGCCTTCGGCATACCCCAGATCATCAAGGTCCTGCGCCGCCGCCTCGCAGTCGGCAAACCGGCCGAGTTCGAACGCATCCTGCCGGAATTCGGCACCATCGCACGCAACCTGCACCACATTTTCCGGTCGTCCGGCCTGGGCGTGTTCATCGGCTCCATCCCCGGTATCGGCGAGGATATCGCGGGATGGGTGTCCTACGGCATTGCCAAGAACACGTCGCGCCATCCCGAGACCTTCGGCAAAGGCGAGGTGAAGGCGGTGGTGTCGACCGAATGCGCCAACAATGCCTGCATCGGCGGCGCATTGATTCCTTTGCTGACCCTCGGCATTCCCGGAAGTCCGCCGGCGGCCATGTTGCTGGGCGCGCTCATGCTGCACGACGTGACGCCGGGCCCGATGATCGAGTTCGAGCATCCCGGCTTCATCATGGGCTTCACCGCGATCCTGCTGCTGGCCGCCTTCGCCATGTGGGTCAGCGGCATGGTGCTGGCCAAGCAGGTGGTCAAGGTTCTGCGCATTCCGCCGGCGCTGTTCATGCCGATCATCGGCGTGCTGTGCGTCATCGGGTCTTATGCGTTGGGCCTGCAGATCACCAACCTTTACCTGATGGTGCCGGTGGGAATCGTCGCCTACTTCCTGACCGAAATGGAATATCCGATCGCGCCGCTGGTGATCGGCGTCATCCTCGGGCCCATGGCCGACGAGAATCTCCGGC
>JAKSCU010000006.1 GCA_022360435.1 Bacillota bacterium | reverse complement strand
TTATTAAACAATCTTTTTAACAACCTCCTGTTGGTTGTAATGGAGCAAAATCAGTGCCAAAAAAGGGCGAAGCATATTTTGTAAAGTTTAAAAACTCTTATTGTTACAGGTTTTAAGGGATAAAATTAATTCCAACCAACCGGGCATTTTGGCCTTGGGCAAATAACAATTAAACAGCAATTGTTGCGTTTTGCAACTTGTCCCAATTTAACTGTTTGTCAAGCATTAAAAAGCGGGTCCGTTCGGTTTCCCCCTGCGGGCGCCTTTTGCTACTTTTTACCTTGAATCCGCCATAGATATGGCCGGAAGAATATTTTCCCAAAGTAAAAAAAATAACCTTATCCAGGTTTTTAGTCGGGTGTTATATTTTGTCACAGTGTACCATGCTTTTTTGATGCCCGGTCTTTATTCGTTATATTTCCTTCTGATGGCTTCCCAGCCGACACCCCTGTTGGCATCCTCGGCCATTTTAGGCGCCAGCGAGGCATCCTTTCCGTAAACACCAAAATCAAAGCTGGTTATAAAAGACATGGTGACGCCGCCGCCACCGCCGCAGGCAAAGAGAATGGCGATCCCCTCTTGTTTCATGAAATTGGCAATTTGTTTGAATACCCCCATGGTGGTGCTCAGGTGCGCAGTGCCGCATAGTATGTCGGGCTTGTGTTTTTTCACGGCGCGAATTACTTCCTCCACCGGCACATCTTTGCCCAGGTCGATAACTTCAAAACCGCTGGCCCTGAGCAAAACATTGACAATTTTTTGACCCAGGTCGTGGATGTCGCCTTCGGCTGTGTGCGTAACGGCAACCCCCCGTTTGCGGACCGGACAGCCCAGCTTGTTTTCACAAATCTGCAGTCCGGCCAGCATTGTATCCGAAGCCAGCAAAGTTTGCGGCAGATAATAAACACCCTCATCCCACAGCCTGCTTACTTCTTTCATTCCCTTCAACAGCCCGTTGTAAATCATCTCCACCGGGTCATGTTTACGCAACGCGGCGTTTACCACCGCATCTATGTTTTCCGTATCGCCGAGAATAACGCTTTCCACAACCTTTTGGATGGCTTTATCCTCACCCGCCACCCTTTTAATTGAATAGTAAGGACTTTCGGTAACCAGGTCATAACGAACAAAGATTTTGGCATAATCTTTAACCGTCATCAAGCTTGCTCCTTTCAACAACCCCTTTTACCGGGCTGTTTTCAGGTGTCAAATTGAACTTTTCAATCTTCCGGTAAAGCGTATTCCGGCTGATGCCCAAAATGGCGGCGGACCTGGAAATATTCCAGCCGCAGGAAAGCAAGGTGCTTTTAATCACCTTGGCCTCGGCATTTTTTAATTTATCGGCTTTTTCAGCCCCCTTCGCTCCTTTGAGCCTGGGGGTATATATCCGGGACGGGAGATGCTCCGGGACCAAAATATCCGTCTCCACCAAATGCAGCGCCTGTTCAATTACATTCTCCAGTTCCCGGACATTGCCGGGCCAACTGTATTCGGTCAGGCAGCCGTAAAACTCGGGCGTGATGGTGGGGGACGCCTGGCCCAGACGACGGCTGATTTTTTCAACAAAATATTGCGTCAGGTACGGCACGTCCTTGGGGCGTTCCCGCAGGCCGGGCAGGTTGAAGGTTATTACATTTAACCGGTAATATAAATCCAACCTGAAGTTGCCTTTATCCACTTCTTCGGCCAGATTCTTGTTGGTTGAGGCAATCACCCTGGTATTGATTTGGATGGCTTTCTGCCCCCCGATCCTGGTCACCTGCCTTTCCTGCAAAACCCTTAACAGGCTGGTTTGAATATCCAGGGGCATATCGCCGATTTCATCCAAAAATATGGTTCCCCCGCTGGCCAATTCAAATTTTCCCGGCCGGCCACCCCTGGCGGCGCCGGTAAAGGCCCCGTCCTCATAACCGAACAGCTCGCTTTCCACCAGTTCCCGGGGAATGGCGCCGCAATTAATGACAATAAAAGGCCCTTTGCTGCGGCCGCTGGCATTATGGATAGCCTGGGCAAAAATCTCTTTTCCGGTGCCGCTCTCCCCCAACAGCAAAATTGTTGAACTGCTTCTGGCCACCCTTTTGGCGCGCTTGATCAGCGCGTGCAACTGCGGGTCGTTGCCGACGATATCGTCAAACACCATGGTGGCCCGGGCGCCCACCATTTTATGAACCAGCTTGTGCACCGTGTCTATTTCCTTTAATGTGGCGATCATGCCGGTTATATTGCCGAACTCATCTTTTATGGGCTTGGCCGTGGAAGTGAAACGGGTCCCGCCCATGGCCGTCTCTATATAAAACTCTTTATCGATAAATTCCCGCCCGGTGTTTATTACATGCAACAGGGGAAATTCCGGTCCGAAGACATTGGATGCGTATTCGCCGATACAATCCTTGTCGTCAACCTGTAATATTTTAGCCCCCACCGAGTTTAATTGGGTTATCTTTTGGTTTGCTTCAATGGCAATAAGCCCTTCATTCATGGTTTCAATGGCGGTGGTAACCTTATTGTAGGCGATTAACAGTTCATATGCAGTCTTTTGATTGATTAAATGGTTCTCAATGGCCTTGGCCGCCGCAACCACCATGCCCAAAGTATGGGGGTGGACATTGTGGTACAGGCCTATAATGCATAATACGCCCAAGAGTTCATTTTCCGGGCTGAATATGGGAGCGGCGGAACTGGTGAAATCATGCATTATTTGGCAATAATGTTCGCTGGCGGTTATCTGGACCGGTTTTTTTTCAAAAAGCGTGGTCCCGATGGAATTAGTCCCGGCAATGGCTTCCCCCCATTCGGAACCCACATTTTGGCATAAGTGTTTGGTCCGGTGCTGAATGACCGGATCCCGCAGCACGTCAAGGATCATGCCGTGGTCATCGGCCAGGCACACCATTGAATCAGTGCCCTTTACAAAGCTATATAATTGGGACATGAATGGAATTGCGGCGTCAATCAATATTTTGCGGCGTTTAATCCTTTTTTTTACTTGCCGGGAACTTAAAAAACACAATTCACCCAAGGGAGCATAAGGGTCCACCTTCATCCTCAAACAGCGGTGCCAAGAATTGGCAAGAAGGGGCCGGATCACATAGGGCTCAATTTCAAAATTATTAATAAACTTGTCCCAGGACCGGTATATCCTTTTTATTTTGCGTTCAACGGGTTTGCCCTTGTCATTATTGTCATGATCGAGATTCATCACGGCAACCAATCTTCCTTTTCATATAATGTTGA
>JAKSCU010000007.1 GCA_022360435.1 Bacillota bacterium | reverse complement strand
GGCAAGCTGGTGCCCGACGATCTGATCATCGACATGATCGCCGGCCGGATCGATGCCGACGATTGCAAGAACGGGTTCATTCTCGACGGCTTCCCCCGCACCACCGGCCAGGCCGAGGCCCTGGACGTGATGCTGAAGGGCAAGGGGATGACCCTCGACCATGTGGTCCTGCTGGACGTGGACGACGAGCTGCTGGTGGAGCGCATCACCGGCCGCTACACCTGCGCGACCTGCGGGAAGGGATATCACGACAAGTTCGAGAAGCCCGCCAAGGAAGGCGTGTGCGACAAGTGCGGCGGCACCGAATTCACCCGCCGCGCCGACGACAACGAAGTCACCGTGCGCTCGCGGCTCGAGGCCTATCACAAGCAGACGGCGCCGATCATCGCCCATTACGGGGATCGCGCCGTCAACCGGTCGGTTGACGGCATGGCCGGCATCGACGAGGTAACGGAGCAGTTGAAGGAGGTTCTCGGCGGCTGAGGGCGTGTTGACTTGGGGGCCGTACCCCCTATAATCGCGCGCTCCGATTTCGCGGCGAATCCCTTAAACGTTTGAAAACAAAGTGTAAGGAGTACTCACTTTGGCACGTATCGCTGGCGTGAACATTCCGACCCAGAAGCGGGTCGTGATCGCCCTGACCTACATCCACGGCATTGGTCGGACCAAGGCGCGGGAGATCTGCGAAAAGGTCGGCATCCCCTTGGAACGCCGTGTCAACGAATTGACGGACGACGAGACCGTGCGCATTCGCGAAGCCATCGACGGCGACTACACGGTCGAGGGCGATTTGCGGCGCGAGACCTCCATGAACATCAAGCGTCTCATGGATCTCGGCTGCTATCGCGGGCTGCGGCATCGCCGTGGCCTTCCGGTCCGCGGTCAACGAACTCACACCAACGCCCGCACCCGCAAGGGCCCGGCACGTCCGATCGCCGGCAAGAAGAAGGCGACCAAGTAAAGGAACCGATTGGTTATGGCCAAACCAACATCACAACGCCCGCGTCGCCGCGAGCGAAAAAACATTGCTTCGGGGGTTGCCCACGTCAACGCGACCTTCAACAACACGATGATCACCATTACCGATGTCCAGGGCAACGCGATCTCCTGGTCTTCGGCGGGCAGCCAGGGATTCCGCGGATCGCGGAAGTCGACTCCCTACGCCGCGCAGATTGCCGCCGAAGATGCCGGTCGCAAGGCCATGGATCACGGTATGAAAACTCTCGAGATCGAGGTGAAAGGCCCGGGTTCGGGCCGGGAATCCGCCCTGCGCGCGCTGCAGGCGATCGGTTTCACCATCACCGCGATCCGCGACGTAACGCCTATTCCGCACAACGGCTGCCGGCCGCGTAAACGCCGCCGCGTTTGATATCCGGCCGCGGAATGGCACTTTCCGCACTTCGGCTTTTTTGAGCGGCCGGAGTGCCGGCGGAAGAGGCTCCGACGGTTCGGAGCCTTCGGCTCACATGCCCAGCATGAGGTCTCGCCCGTGATTCAAAAGAATTGGCAGGAATTGATTAAACCCACGAAGATCGACGTATTGCCGGGAAATAACCCGGAAATCACCGCGACTCTCGTGGCCGAACCGCTGGAACGCGGATTTGGTTTGACCCTTGGAAACGCCCTCCGGCGCGTGCTTTTGTCGTCGCTTCAGGGCGCCGCCATCACGTCCGTTCAGATCGACGGTGTTCTGCACGAGTTTTCGTCGATCGCCGGCGTGCGCGAAGACGTCACCGACATCGTGCTCAACATCAAGTCGGTTGCGTTGCGCATGGGCGGCGAGGGGCCGCGCCGCATGATTCTCAAGGCCGACGGTCCCGGCGAAGTCACCGCCGGCATGATCGAAACCGGCCATGATATCGAGATCATGAACCCCAACCTGGTGATCTGCACCCTGGCCGAGGACGCCAGCCTGTCGATGGAACTGACCGTCGATACCGGCAAGGGCTATGTGCCGGCCACCCAGAACCGGCCCGAGGATCCGCCGATCGGCCTGATTCAGGTCGACGCCGTCTTCTCGCCGGTGCGCAAGGTCACCTACAAGGTCGACGACGCCCGTGTCGGACAGGTGACCGACTACGACAAGCTGTCGCTGGAGGTGACCACCAACGGCTCGGTCACGCCCGACGACGCGGTGGCCCTGGCCGCCCGCATCCTTCAGGACCAGTTGCAGCGCTTCATCAACTTCGAGGAGCCCGAGGCGGCCATCGAAACCGACCGCCGCGACGACCTGCCGTTCAACAAGAACCTGCTGCGCAAGGTCGAGGAGCTGGAGCTGTCGGTCCGTTCGGCAAACTGCCTGAAGAACGACAACATCATCTAT
>JAKSCU010000379.1 GCA_022360435.1 Bacillota bacterium | reverse complement strand
AGTTTTGATTTCCCACAAATATATTTACATATATGTGGAGTTCTCCTTCGGGCGTATATAGTTGAGCCTCAAATCCGGGATACTGTCTTTCAAGATCATTAATCGCTTCTCGCACGGTGTTTCCGCTGACAACAACCGATTTTTGGCTATTGCATAAACGCGTCAACATTGATGGAATTTTTACGGTTATAGATTGCATTATGCTTACCTCCCATTGATCCAGGTTATTATTGGACTAAATTGTTGGCAATTACTGGACTAATTACTATTAATCCATTCAACGAGCTTTTGAGCAAAAAGCTGCGCTTCTTCAAGTTGAGGCGTGTGACCGCTTTTATCAAAGAGATGGTACGATAGATTGGGAAATATCTCTTTTCTTTGGTCCCATATTGTATAGGGGACGATATAGTCATGCCGGCCTAATGCGAAGAATATGGGGGCTGTTACACGCCCCGGTTCCCGACTAATATCATAACCGTTAAACATCCTGCTCCAAAGATGTTCGCTTATCTCAACATTGAATTTTATTCCATTCCACAACCACGAATCATCGTACAGCGGATTATACCAGTACTTCGGTCTATCCCGTTCATAGGATTTAATCATTGCCTCATCTGGTGGCATCTTACTGAGCATATCAAACCCCAATCGTTCCCAGTTGTCTTGCAGGCATCGTTCTCTTTCTTGGGATGCGTTGGACTCCCAATGTATCTCTGAGGGAACTATTAACTCGTTGATTTCAACTGGCAATGCGCTAATTACAATCACATGAGATACATTGTTTGGGTATCTCCTGGCATACTCCAGGGCCAAAGTGCCGTGTATCGAGTGCCCCAAAACAGCTATTTTTCCTAGACCCAAAGCTTGACGAACATCTTCGATATCCCGTGAGTAGCTATCGATAGTAATTTTGTCGAAATCCGGTGATTTGGTTGATGGCGCGAAATGTCTCGAATCAACGAAAATAAATTTGAAGTGTCGTCTCAATTCCTGCGAAAATGTTCTAGGATAATAAATTGAGGAACCCAATACCAAACAAACAACACCACTCCCTTCCACGACATAACGCAAATCGGCACCATCAACACTCACTAAACCCAATGTTTGCTCAGCTTTTAATTCGTGCCTCATTTTGTTCACCACCATAGGTACTTTATAGTCGTAATTGCGTATCTATTTACCACTCCGCAAAACTTGTGGACCCAAGAAACTAGACCATGAAAATTATAAGCAATGTTTTAACAGACCATTTCGATTATGCCTCTGATTTTGTCCAATAACGCTTTTCTCTTCACAAGGACGGTACCAATTCTCTCATTGGATAAATCTTCCGGATACTTCTTTGCCAAATTATCCGATATGATGTGCATGTATCCATACTCAATGGATGTCTTAAACGCTGCGTATCCCATGTGACCAATTTCAGGATCTAGGAAGTCATATTCTCTATGTCTCGCAAGCCATTCCTTTGTTTCCATTAAGACATTGGGCATGGTGAGGTGAACCCCTTTCTTCACGATGCGATCCAAAGGAATTGAGTCAAAAACACCATCCCATCGCACATATGTTCCATTAAGCAAGCTGGTGTTCCCTGAAGCAAGGTATTGATTCGGAACATAGGTGGGATTGGTACTTCCTAACTTGCCAACGTAGACAAAACGCTTAATTTTCTTTACTTGGGCCGGATATTTAACCAGCCTGCCAGAGATGTCGCCCCAGACACAAAATTCGCAGCCCAGAAAGGTTACATCGGTGTTTCGTATTCTAACTCGCGTCCACTTGAAGGGTCCGGTCCCTTCCCATTTGTCGGCGCGCGATATTTGAGGCACACCGTAGCCATAGACGATGAACTCGCTTGGATAGAAGTCTTTTAGGTTGGATGATTCTATCAACCTCCAACAGTCATCTTCTGTGGGCGGAACATAAGAAACGCAATAATGGTCTTTACCAATCAAGCTTAGATAGCTACCAATAATTGAAGCATAATGCGGCACGTAATCATGTCCTGTGGGGCAGTGAATATATAGAACATCACCGACCAACTCGGCTGTTGGCCTTTGCCAATTGAAAGCCTTGCCTCCTTTTTCGTTATTTGCAATCACTTTTTGCCGATCATAATTGCCAACAACAATGATTTTTTTGTACTGTGCCTCTTTTATGTAGTGATGGATTTTCATGTCAAGATATGAAAATAAGGAATTGCCCATTGTATGAGTCGATGGATCTCTAACGATAGACAGTGTTGACATTGTATAAGTCGATGGGTCTCTAAAGATAGGCATTGTTGCTGTTGTATAAGTCGCTGGATCTCTAACTATAGACATTGTTACCCTCCTTTTTTGAGAATTCTGTTAAATAAGCAAGGTTAAATTTCCAGCAGATTGTTAAATATAGTTGATGGTTTCATGGTAACAGTTGCTTTAAATAAAACAGTACTTACCTGGCATTATAAAAATAAATATTTGAAAATAAAGATTAATGCATTTTATATATTTTTTGATTACTAGAAGCCAATTTAATACCAAAATGTATATTGCTTTCTGTTTTAAATGCTTCATCATATTTACCTGTTTTTATATAATTGCAATATTTCTTTATTTTATTTTGAATTTCATTAATCTCAAATCTGGTAAACAACCATATTTCTTTGTTGGTCTGTTTCAACTCTTTCAATAACCATATAACTTCTTCAATAGGTTTTTCTAATGGCTCACCCCCATAAATTGAAATCTTATTAATTAAATTATTAAATTTTTTCACTTTTAGCTTCATTTCATCTAAGTATTTTTGCGTTAGCAATTCACCATAATCCTCATTCCACAACAGAGGATTATGACACCCCTTGCACGGGTGTTCTCTACAACCGCTGATATAAATTTCAAAGGATTTATCTTTTAAACTATATTGAGTTGACGCTATGTTCATAAATTCTCACCTTCATACCACTGTCTGCTAGGATAATCCTCCTCACGTCTTACCTGATGCCAATTTTTTGTGTTTGTAAGAAAACCAACTACCCTTGTAAAATTATCAACAATAGGTTCACAGCATATTTCACATAATTTTTTTCTTCCAACTGACATATGTCCTTTACTGCATAGTTGTAAATTATAATTTATAGCAAAATAAATAACTCCCATTTCTGCGCAAGATAAAATTAGCTCTTCAATCAACTTACTATCTTTTACTCTTTGCTCTATATTTAAGTGACATATTGAGCCTCCACTAAAATACTTGTCGAAATTACCTTGCAACTTGATTCTATCCAACAAATCAGCCTTTGTTATTAATGGAATAAATTGATTAGAGTAGATATTATATTCATTGTGATAACCCAATAACCTGTCTTTTTCTGCCATTGTTATACTCATATTTTCCCCAGGAACTTGCTCGCAATTATGCGGAACCTTATATTGACTTTGAAGGATTTTATTAATTTTGTTTATAGTCGAAATAATCTCTATTCCAAATTTTATGCCATCTTCCGTTAAAATATCATACCCCATTATTTCAATTGATTCATTAAAACCATTTACGCCAACCGTACTATATTGGGATTCAATATTGATAAAACCATTAGAATAAAGAGGATGATTGCCATTATCTATTCTTTTTTTAATTATTCTTCTTTTAGAATTATTGACCTTTGCACATATGCCAACCATGTTTTCTAAATCAACAAAAAAATTATCTTTATCACCCCTATTTTTAATTGACAATCGAGGCAGATTAATACTTACTACCCCCAAGCTTCCTATTTTACTTGAACCTGAACCAAGGGAATTAAAATATTCATTATCATTTTCCGAACGCAATCTACAACAAGAACTTAACGTTGAGCTTTTTCCTATATAAATATTAATAAAACCATATTCTTTATTCTTTGCAGCTATCATTTTTAAAAAATTAAGATCTTGAATTTTTTTGTCTTTATTTATACTAAAACAAGCAGTTACTATAGGAAATGTGACAGGAGTTCTTGATAATTCTTCATTCATAATATCTAAAAACAATTCTTGAACTTGTTTTGCTATTTCCTTTTTAGGTTTTTCACCCGTATTTGGATTTATATAATCCTCACACAATCTATCTAAAAAATCATCATCATAAACCGAAATATTGGTAAAAGGACTTTGATTCCCTCTCATTGGTTGATTAATTGTGTATAACATTGAAGCAAGATTTTCTTTGACATAAATCCAACAATCTTTCTTCGTAGCAAACCTGAAATGAGCATCATATCTTGTTTTTAATATTTCCTCAACATACATACTAATAACAACCAGCAAATCCGCTAATCCTATTGCTCCCAATGTGCTATTAGATGCAATAGTAACAAATTGTTCAATTTGACTTTTAAAAGCATATAAATATTTTGGAGGTTTAGATATAATTTTTTTAACAGTTGATAGACCTTGAAGCATTATGTCATATGTAGAATAATTATAACAATATGGCAATCCTGCTCCTACCCCATGAAAGTCATGTATGTAAATATCCCCAGAAAGTTGCATCTCAACAACTTCACTTGCTGTAGCCTGACCATATAGTTTTTTAACTTCTCTCCAAAGCATATAGTAACTATTGAGCTTTTCAAATGGTTTTTTAAGTTCATTTGTATAAGATATTACGCTAATATCATCAACATTGGCATTTGCATCAATACTAGCATCCGCTGCTGTTGTAACGTTTTTACTAAAAAAATTTTTACTAAATTTAGCTAAATCAAGTTGTTCACCAATCCCATCTAAATCAAATAATTTTGCGGGATATTTACTTTTTAAATACCTAAATAAATCTTCAAATTCCTTATCATATGTAATACGCAGATGCATTAATCAACACCTCCGCAATTTTTTTTAAAATAAATATGGATATATATTTAATAAATTAAATTATCGAGATTCTAATTTAATTGTATCCAAACAACAATAGTTACAGCTTCGGGTACCGGGGCAGGGCTTGTCCAACGACAGAATAGGCACGACTGCGGTTTGCCTTGCTAGCACAAATTTATCTTTTTACTAATGTAAATTCATTAACCTAACTTAAAGCCGTTGAATTAAATAAATGTAAGCAGGTATTTTACTTTGTTCCTGTATTTCATTGATCAAAGGCAGTAATTCGCGTTTTTTGGGGCTATCTCTTAAGGGTGAAAGGTATATCGTCCCTTTGCCATGGGAAGCGCCCGATGTGTCGCGAAGTAACGTTTTTAGGGATTGATAATGTTCATCAGACAATCCTGTTCCGACAAGAAAGTTGGCGGTAACTTCAATATTTTTATAAGTGGCGTTGATATCAAGCATCTTTTGGAAAGCTTCACAAACATATGATTTATCCAATGGTTTTCCAATGTGTGCCAGAGTCGGCGTATCATTGGATTCCATTCCGATGTTGATGTAAGTATAAAAAGGGAGCTGATTCAGTCTTTCAAACAATCCATTTCCGGACTTAAGAAGCGAATGCACGCTCCCGAACAAAAAAAGTAAAGGTGTTATTGCCCCAGGTCTCCCAAGCTCGAAAGCGCTGTAGGCTTCAGAAGCGGAATTGAAAATCAGATCTTCCCCGACCGCAAGAGCATCATGGTTGCCTAAAAAGAGTCCGCTATAGTTCTCAATGTTTTTGTCATAAAAATCCTTTAATTTTTCAATTTGTTCTATAATATTGAATCTGGAGCGCGGCTGAAAATTACTTGCCGATTTAACACAACAGAAATTGCAGTGATGAATGCATCCGTCTGCAATAATAAGCGGGATAATCTCATAGTCGATATGACGTGTGTCTGGAGGCAAAACCGACACGTTTGCACCAATGATCTGATTAAGCACCCGCGCTCTTTCATGCAGCACGCCGTCATGATTTACTATGATACGGTCTATCAGCTCCTTAGCTTTTGTATATAAACCGTCTTTCGTTGATGAACATAGGTTGCCGTACAATTGAGCCCATGCGGCAAACGCATTCATTATCCTAGGATCTGAGAGGTAGTTGATTTCCCAGATTGAGTTGCTTGGATATGGAAGGCATTGCAAATAGTACTCTCCCAACCAAGAAATAATACCACTGTCATCGCTACGATCACCGACGGTATAATACACCCAATCATTGCCGCCCGTCCGTTTCAACTGCTCTGCCGGATGAGGCCAGCTTGTATTAAGGCCTCTTATAAACTTAATTTCACCATTTAAATTAAAGAGAAATTCGTATTCCGATGTCTTTATCTCAGAGTACTTACCGTATCGAAGCGGGAAACTTGCCTTTGTAATACGGGTGGGGCCTTGCTTTTCAACACTGATTGCAAGATTGTTGAGATAGGAAGGCTTCATATTTTCCCTCCCAAATAGGGTTTATTCGTTTCGGTTTCACATCTCTTGGTTTGAGTATAATCTCCTGCTCAACCAGATAAGCAATATTCACTACTTACACAAACCACATATTATAATTACCTTTATTCCAGTAAAAACTTACTTTACTGTATAATTTTACACTAATTTTAGTCATTATCTTACATAAATACAAGTCTTTTTCTCTAAATAACCATTTTAAGGGTGTAGATAACCAACTAATAGGATAGTTAGTGTTTTGAAAACAGGTGCAGTGTAATACCGTGTTGGCACCCATCTGATGCGGCTGACCGTCATACAAAATTTGCCCCTTTTCTACAAAGGGGCAAATTTATGCTTGTGCTCTTTAAATTTATACCGGCTCATTAAGGCAACTTGGTCATATCCGTTAAAGTCTATCTCATAAGACCGGTTACCAACGTCTCTGATTCTACTAATTTTATCCAAATTTACTATGAATGAATTATGGACTCTGAGAAAATTCTCCCCCAACTTATCTTCAAGTTCGCGCAAAGTTTTATATGTCTTGTTAATTCCTCTAGTTGAATAGACCAAACTTAATTTGTTCTGTTTCTCAATAAACAGAATGTTGTCTAAAGATAACATGACTGTCTCATTGAATTCATTTTTAACTTTGAGCATTACTCTTTCGGGAGCGCCGCCGACACCATTATTTTTTTTTATCAAACTTACAAGTTTATTTATATTTTCGATGAGTTTATCTTTATCCACCGGCTTAACAATATAGTCATATGGGTGGACAACGAAAGATTCAAGTACATATTCAAAATAGGCGGTGATAAAAATAAAATATGTTTCAGAACTGAAATCATATATGGTCTTTGCCACTTCTATGCCGTTCAACTTTTCTTTAGGTGCCAGTTCTATATCTAATATTGCAATGTTTGGTTTGTATTTTCTGGCCAGACTGATAGCTTCTTTGCCGCTCGAAGCGTCGAGAACCCTGTCCACTAAAGGATTTTTGGACACCATTTTTTTGAGAAATCCTCTGATATAATGGTTATCCTCCAAAAGTAAAATGCATATCATCTACATCAATCCCTAAGTTTAAACTCTCCTCAATGTTGGTTTTATATAATGATACGACAGCTATCAAGCTTACCTTAGCAACAAAGACACTTATAGTAAAAACACAGACTATTTATCGCTCTCAACTTTAATAACCCATAGTTATCTTCAAAGTTCATTTTACGGCCTGACTAATTATTAATTCATACCTCTACTACTAACGAACATCCACCGGGCAGCTCAAAAAAAAGAGATGCGTACTTCCATATGTTTAATTGGCCTTTTGCTTTCTTCTGTGCTGTGGAAAAAAGCCTGCGATGCGGGTTACAGTATGGCTTAGAAACGTTGATTGATAGGCTTAATCAAGATAAGAAAAGCAGAGGTTGTTACTTTATATTTGTTAATTCTATATTTTATTTCCTAAAAAATTCTATATTTTTTGGCAAAATCCTTTTTAATAAGCATGAATAACCCAATTTTAGGTGTAACTAACCAAGGTGGGTCAGTTGTCAACAGACGCACCAGATATTATACTGTAATTAAGATGTGTATAATCCTGGAATTAACGGTGACGAGTGGAATCTTGAAGGCCTGCGGCGCTTGCGCGTCAACCTGTCGTTTTAGCCATCAACGTCAAGGGTTTTGCACGAACCAGCAACTCGCAGCCATGACCAAAACGTGTAGATGGAGGAGGGAGAGAAGAAGACATGGAACACGAATTAAAAATTGTAGCCTTTTTGTGTAACTGGTGTAGCTATCCCGGCGCCGACTTGGCGGGTATCGGACGTATCCAGTACCCGTCCAACATCCGGGTGATACGTGTAAACTGTACCGCTAGTATTAATCCGCTTTTTATTATCAGCGCATTGCGTCAAGGTGCCGACGGTGTGCTGGTCTCCGGGTGACACCCCGGCGACTGCCACTATGTTAGTGGCAATCTGGTGGCCCGTAGAAAATTCGCCCTGCTTAAAGACCTGCTGAAGTACATCGGCGTGGACGAAGGACGCGCCAATTTTTCCTGGATATCGGCAGCCGAGGGCGGTCGTTTTGCCGAAGTGGTCAGGAACGTTGCCCAAAAGGTTGAGGAACTTGGTCCCAATAAGGGTATTGCAGAAATGGAACACATATCCTGCCAAGGAATGTCCCCCAGAAATGAAAGCGAATCGGGGTACTGTAAATGCAAGCAATTGTAAATCAAGTAAAAGACACAGACAAAAAAGTCGCCTTTATCTTAAACAAAAAAGCGACCAACCTGCTTCAAGACCCCCATTACCCGACCTAGCGCGACTAATACCATCACCATATTCAAGGAGGTGCATTAAATGGCTGAATTTGAACCAAGAATAGTAGGTTTTTGCTGTCATTTCTGCGCATATTCAGCAGCAGACCTGGCGGGCTCAATGCGTCTGCAATATTCGCCCGATATCCGCATTGTTGAAATGCCTTGTTCAGGCACCATAGACCATCAGGTAATCCTGCAAGCTTTTGAGGATGGTGCCGACGGGGTGTTCGTTGCCGGTTGCCTGGAAGGAGACTGCCATTTTATGAAAGGCAATTACCGGGCTAAAAAACGTGCGCATCAGGTTAAAAAGCTGCTTGAAGAAATAGGATTTGAAAGCGAGCGTCTTGAATTTTATAACTTATCCGCGGCTGATGGCCCACGCTTCGCCAAAATTGCCAATGAAATGTCCCATCGGATTCGCAAGCTCGGACCTAGCCCATTTAACACAAACGTCAAGGTAGAAGATAACGTAACTTCAACTATAGTCCAACAAAATCCATCATAGTATATAGTAGTCATAAGCCGACTGTAATTGAGTAGGATGGGGGCGGCAAGCCCCCCCGGCCCTGCCCCCGTTCGGGACTTTCACCCTAGAAATGAACACATGCTGGACGTACAAAAACCCTCAGCGTTAGCCGGGGGTTTTTCCATTGCGGCGCTGTTCAAGCATTTGCCTACTTATTTCGCGTAACGCTTTTTCGTCCTTGGTTATGCGCTGCCATGCTTCGCCGATCTTCCGTAAATCTTCTGCGCACATTGCTATGTTAAGTCTTTTCAACAACTGAGTTATTGCTTCTTCTCTCATTCTTGCTGCTTCGCTGCGTGTCAATACCCTATCATGTAATGCTGTTTCTTTATGTGGCTGCTCACACTTAGCCATTACAACCCTCCCTTTTAATGACGCCATACAGCGCCTCCACTGCCATAGCCGTTGTTGCCATTCCAGCATATGCTTCAACAGTTTCTACATCTTCCTCTGTGAAAGCATTTTCATTTCTGCCGTCAACAGTCATAACTCCAAAGCAGTCATTGCCCAACATCATGGGAACGCATATTAAAGAGTTATAATTATGACGCGAGTCTGGATTTGGCTCATAGTCTCCTTCGTTTTTAGCGATGGCAGCATATACAGGCTTCCTAATGCGACAGCATCTACCTGCAACGGTTTTGCCTACCTCTAAAGTGCGATATTTTTGATAGTATTCAGGAAAACCTGAGCTTACAGCATATGGCACCAACTGCCCCTCATTATTGTCAAGCCATATTGCGCACCTATGTAATTCGTCCGGAAAATACTTTAAGTCCATTGAAACCCTATTTACTATTAGTGTTAGTATATCATATGCATGGCCCTCTATGTTTGCAAAGTTAATAAAAAGATAAAATAAGCCATTTACCTCTATCTGTGTTTTCTTAATGCTTCTGGTTACCACTGCCGCTTGACCATATCTGCGCGTAAGATTGTCATAATCTCGGCGCAACTCATTATGCGCTTCTTGAAGGGAGGCAAACTTATAAACCATATCCTCGGGTATGTTACTTTTTCGAAGCCTTAAAAGAGCATAAAAAAGCCAACTTACGATTAACGCGCTAGCAGCGATAGCTAGCGAGTTTATAACCCACACATCCGCCTTGTCGATTAATGCAACCAGCGCACCACTCAAATTTTCCCCTCCTTTATGTCCAAATTCGCCCTAATTTACCAAATTCCTTCTACGGGTAAAAATAAACATACGGAGGGGGGCGCATATCAACCAATCACGCAAGGCGCAGCATCCAGGCTAATATTGCACAGTACAATCTGAACATTTAACCTCCTCAAATTTGAGGGCGTTTAGTTCCGACCACAATCAAATATCTACTACTCTCCCCAAAATTGAGGGCGGTAAATAAGGATTCCCATGACCAGGAAGGTAGAGCCTTCCTTGGTCATTAGGTATTTCGGTCGTTTTAGTACGAGGAACCATGAACACTTACGGAAAGTTTTTCGAGAGTGCGGACAGGGAGGCAGTCGACAAAATGTCGGGCATGGTCCCACAGATAAACGGCCCTTGTTTCGCTATAATAGAAATAAGCCCCGTAGGGCTTATATTAATGGTGCCGGAGACCGGAATTGAACCGGTACGATTGTTCCCAATCGCGGGATTTTAAGTCCCGTGCGTCTGCCAGTTCCGCCACTCCGGCATAAATATAAAGCAATATTAATTATATGTTATTAGCAATTCCATGTCAATTAAACATTGCCCCGTTTTTTCCATATGCCACCAATAAAAACTCAGTGGTGTTTTTTTAGCTGTAATCCCTGACCGCAACATATAAATTAAAAGGAAAGTAGGCTTTAAACGACAAATATATATTACCTAAAAAAGGGGAATACGCTATGCATAAGGTTTTGGCTGTTATGACAGCGCTGGTAACTGTTATCACCGTTATTCTTGGAATGGCTGCTTACCTTGATTTGACAAGCGCGGCAAAATATCATCAGGTAACGGGTTTTCTGGCCCTGGTTCTGGTACTGCTGGCGACCCACCGGCTTTACCACGGATCGGGCGGTAAAAAATAGCTTGCCCGGTGCTGTATAATTAAATTGGGTTTTGACATAATGTAAACCGATTGAGGTGATTTTCCGGTGCCCAATCCTAATCCCATCGGGGTATTCGACTCCGGTGTGGGGGGAATATCGGCTATGAAAGAAATCCGGCGGCTGCTTCCCGCCGAAGATATTATCTACTACGCTGATTCCGCCCATTGCCCCTACGGAACAAAGAACCCGGCTTTTATCCGCCGGCGTATCAAAAAAGTGGCCGGTTTTCTAACCGGTCTCAAGGTCAAGATCATCGTAGCCGCGTGTAACACCGCATCCATAGCCGGCATTGATTTTCTGCGTCAGACATATCCGCAACCCATTGTGGGCATGGAACCCGCCGTAAAACCCGCCGCCGCCCTGACGAAAAACGGCAAAGTGGGCGTAATGGCCACCGGGGTCACTTTGACGGGTGAAAGGTTTCACTCACTAATCAGGCGGTTTGCCGGCGATACCGAAGTTATCACCGTTCCTTGTCCGGGGCTGGTGGAGAGGGTTGAACTGGGACTCCTGGACGACCCTGAAACAGAGCGCCTTGTGCAACGATTCCTGGACCCTCTGGTTTCCTCCGGTGTGGATACCGTTGTGTTGGGATGCCCCCACTACCCGTTCCGGCTCCCCTTGGTGAAATCCGTCATGGGCCCGTCGGTACCGGTGCCCGACCCAGGAAACCCCGTAGCCAGGCGAGTGGCCCAAGTGTTGGAAGAAAACGATTTACAGAAAAAAACCAAAGAAAACGGCAGGGAATTTTTTTTTACCAGCGGTAACCTAGCCACAGTGGGCAGAACAATATCCATACTGTGGGGCGACGACGAAGAAGCAAAAGTGAAGCTGGAAAGGTTGTAGCCCCGGCACCGGGGAACCGATTCAGCGCGCCTTACCTTTCAATCCAGCACCTCTCCTTCCACGTCTATGGTATTGTCCCATTTATTGTACCCGTTGCGGGCGTAATAATCGGCTGCTATACGCCCCACCCGCCGGCAGATGATATAATTTACCGTACCGGAAATAACGGCGCCAAGCAGCGGGATAACTCTCAGCACCGTGCGCTGGGTGGTACGAATACCCAAGGCCAGCAGTATTTCCTGCACCAGGCGCAGGAAAGCCTGGTTGCTCATGCCTTTCATGGCTGCCTTGTTCATAGATTTGTGGGCCATATCCGCCCCTACGGCGGAACCCATCACCCATACCGCCTCCATGGATACTCCCGGCACGTTGAGGTTGCGGCCATACACCGCCGACATCTCCAAAACCATCTCCGCCATCAGGTACCCCACCACCAACATATCCAGAACGGCCCCGACAACCAGCGTTATGGCGGTACCCACCACGGGAAACACCGCGGGCAGCGCGGTCACGGTGCCGCTCACCCCGCAAAGCCTGGCTTTGCTTGCTATAATCAATTCACAAAGCTCCCGCTCGGACAACTCCGGATGCGCGGCCCGCAATCTGGCGACCCGTCGGACAACTTCATCCTTGTTGACCATGGTAAAAGGGTTTATCATGGGTTGCCTCCATAAGCGCCGGCATTTATAGTAAAATAGTCCGACTCCTATTATTATTTTATAACATTATAATAGTAAGTTTAAACCCGCATTTTTAAAAAAAGCGCACTCATTCATTTACCTTGGCGTGCGTTTTTTAATACTTTTCTCCTTTGCCCTTGCCATATATATGGCAAGGCATATCTTACTAAAAAATATTGCTTAATTAGCAATAATTGGTAGAAAATGTTTTGCCAATATGGTACAGTTAAATGGGAAAAGCATTTACCGGAGGGTAAACTTGTTATCAAAAAAATTTTTGTTCGTGTTAACTCTGGCGGTGCTGCTGCTTACAGTCAACCCGACGGTTGATCAGCCGGCCAGAAAGCCGGCCTCGCCGCTACCCGATTACGGTCCGCTTCAAAAAAATATATACGTCTATCTAACCGAGCAACCCGGCATTTACGGATTATACTTTATAGACCTGAATTCCGGCCAAGAATTCGGATATAACGCCATGACCCCGTTTCATGCCGCCAGCACTTTCAAACTGCCCATGAACCTGCACCTCTACCTGGAAGCCTCCCGGGGCATCCTGGACCTAAGCGAATCGCTGCTATTTAAAGAAAAACACCTGGAAGGCGGAACGGGCGTCCTCAAGGACGAAGGACCCGGCTTCCGTTACAGCATCAGTCAATTGTCCGGGTATTCCGTTATACACAGCGACAATATCGCCACCAACATACTGCTGGAAAAGCTGGACCGCCAAAAAGTGAAAGATTTCATGCGTTCCCTGGGCGCTAGGGTTGTCAACAACCAGTCCAACATAACCTGCCCGTACGACCTGGCCCTTTACATGCGGCGGATACTGGAATTTTCCCGCTCCCGGGCTCCGGGCAGCAACCAGCTATTGAACCACCTTTTCAACGCGCGGTACAAGGACCGCATACCTGCGCCGCTACCCGCAGGCGCCAGGGTGGCCAACAAGATCGGCAGTTGGCCGCCGGAACACACATACAACGACGCGGCTTACATAGTGCACCCCCGGCGGCCTTACATACTGGTGATAAACAGCAAGGAAACTCCGGGTTATGGCCAAACGCTGCCGGTTATGCATAATATTTCGCTAATTGTTTACGAATACCAGTCAAGTGTGCGTCAGGAAGACGGCGTCAATAAAGCGCTTTAGAGTAATTAACCCGCTTGATTGGAGCGCCGCAATATGATATTATTTGTGTTAGTCGTTCACGGGGGCGTGTAGCTCAGCGGGAGAGCACCGCGTTCGCAACGCGGGGGTCGGGGGTTCAAATCCCCTCTCGTCCACCACACGCAAAAGGGGGTCGATTGCTTTTTTAAAAGCAATCGACCCCCTTTTGTCTCTTAATTTACCTTAGAAAGTATACCCTCGAAAGGAACACACCTCCTGCGGAGGAATCTCCCCGATGTAGTGGTCCGATTTAACTTGTGGGATAAATACCTGCCGCCGGATTTTTTACCCGATAAAGTCTACTTCCTTGCCTTTTTGCCAACAATTGGCTACAATAATGGTAACATGGCAAGGAGGCGGTTTTTTTGATCTGGGATAAGAAAGGACCGGATAACACCGACAACACCATCAAGGAAGCCCTGAAGAGAGCGGCAGAATTGCACATCAACCACCTGGTGGTGGCCTCCAGCACTGGCGCCACCGCCAAAAAGCTGATTAACTGCGGCAGTAACGTAATATGTGTCAGTTATCACGTGGGCTTTGACGGGCCGGGCGCAAGGCGCATGAGCGAAGAGGCCATCAAAGAGCTGGATGGCAACGGCATCAAGGTACTATTCACCACCCACCTGCTGGCCGGGGTGGACCGGGCCATACGCAACAAGTTCGGTGGAGTTTACCCCTCGGAAATCATGGCCCAAACGCTGCGCATGCTGGGCCACGGGGTCAAAGTGTGTGTGGAGGTTGCGGGCATGGCCCTGGACGCAGGACTGATCCCCTACGGGGAGGAAGTAATAGCCATCGGCGGCACGGCCAAAGGGGCCGACACCGCCGTGGTAATCACCCCGGCCCACTCCAACAATTTTTTTGACACCAGGGTAAAAGAGATAATCTGCAAACCGAGAAATTTTTAGTGTGTATACCAAACTGATTTTTTAAAAAATTTTGGCATTACAGGAAGGGTTGCCCGTAATATTCTAGAAAGTTAACCGTAGAATAATAAAGATAACTAATTGTAAAATTACAGGCCAAGGAGGAAGAAATGGGCAAAAATATTACCCTAACCGTTATCAAAGCGGATATCGGCGGATTTGTGGGCCATTCCAGCGTCCACCCGGACCTCCTGGAAAAAGCCCGGGGCATGTTGAGCGGCCACCGGCTGCTGTTGGATTCCCACGTGACCCACGTAGGTGACGACTTAAACCTGATTATGACCCACGAGGGCGGACGAAACAACGGCGAAGTGCACCAATTGGCCTGGGATATCTTTCAAGCCGGCACCGAACTGGCCAAGAAAATGAAGCTGTACGGCGCCGGCCAGGACCTGCTGAGCGACGCCTTTTCCGGCAACATCAAGGGCCTGGGACCCGGGGTGGCGGAAATGCAGTTTGACGAGCGGGCCAGCGAACCAATCGTCATTTTTATGGCCGACAAAACCGAGCCCGGCGCCTGGAACCTGCCCCTGTACAAGATATTTGCCGACCCCTTCAACACGGCGGGCCTGGTAATTGACCCCAAAATGCACAAAGGGTTTGATTTCGAGGTACGGGACCTAATCAAGAACCGCAAAGTGATTTTCTCCTGTCCGGAGGACCTTTACGACATGCTGGTATTCATCGGCGCCCCGGGTCGGTATTGCATCAAGCGCGTGTTCCACCGGGAGAACGGCGACATTTGCGCCTCAAGCAGTACCCAGCGGCTGAACCTGATGGCCGGGCGGTACATCGGCAAGGACGACCCGGTGCTGATTGTGCGCTGCCAGAGCGGCTTCCCGGCGGTTGGCGAAGTATTGGAACCTTTTGCCCAACCGCACCTGGTATCCGGCTGGATGCGCGGTTCCCATTCCGGGCCGCTGATGCCGGTGAGCCTGAGCCGGTGCAATCCCACCCGTTTCGACGGGCCGCCCCGGGTTGTAGCGCTGGGATTCCAACTGGCCGACGGAATGCTGCAAGGCCCGCAGGACTTCTTCTGCGATCCCTCATACGACAAGGCCAGGGAAACGGCCAACTATATCGCCGACTATATGCGCAGCATGGGCCCCTTCGAACCGCACCGGCTGAACCTTGACGAAATGGAGTACACCACCATGCCCCAGGTTTCAGAAAAACTCAAAAACAGGTTCATAGACCTGAGAAGGTAAAAAACGGGCAACTTTTTTCAATATAAAAAAGAACGCTGGGGACATACCTCCAAAGGAGGTATGTCCCTTTTCCTTACTCCCCGCTTTTTATCTCTAAGGCCGGTCGAAGTAGATGTTTTTGGTGGTGGCGGAAATGGGGATGGCGCAAATAATATCGCCCCGGACCAAGCCGGTCTTCCTGGCCACCGCCGCCGGCCTGTACATTACCCGACTGTCTACGTTTAATATACCCGCCATCTTGGCCGCCGAACCCAGGGCGATACCCACGTCCAGCACTCGCCAAGCGCATAACGGTCCCGCAAATTCCGGTCCCTCCCGGGTTTCCAGCCCGGCACATTTCTCCTGCCCACAGGCCCCGCAGTCAAGTCCCAACGGCTTATTTTCCCGCAGCGACACAAAAACCACGGCTTTGGAATTTCTCACGTTGGCGGCGTCTCGGTCAAAATTCGCTTTGCCTGTTTCGCGACCAAACTTTTCCATTTCGTCCGCCAGCACTTGCAGCTTTTCCCCGGTTACCACCTGAATATCCACGTAATCCTGACCCAGACACTTGGGTGCGGTTTTGGCCGCCACCGCCATCAACTGGGCCACCGTCAGCATCACATCCGACAAAATAAAACACCTCGTTTCGGTTATTTTAAACTATGATACCACTAACTTAAAATTTTAAGGAATACATTTCTTATGGCAGGATTATTTTTATTTGGCTGGAAGAATAAAAAAAGCGCACTCATTCGGTTCCCTGGAGCGTGCGCTTTTTGATATTAAATTTACCTGATCCATAAAATACAATAGTTTGTTTTTCAGTAGGGATCAGCAAAGATCAAGCCCCGCGGAGCCGAGCATGGGTCAATTGGTTGTGCGGGCAAACTCAGGCTTGACCCTGCCACACAAAACGGAGGACCGACCATGCAGCAAATTATTAAACAATTAAAAGGTATAGTCGGGCCGGACAAGGTCGCCACAGCCAAAGAAGACCTGTACTGTTACAGCTACGACGCCACTTTCCAGCGTTTCATGCCCGACGCGGTGGTAAAACCCCAGGCTCGGGATCAGGTGGCGGCGATAGTTAAACTGGCCAACCAAAACGGCATCCCGGTTTACCCCCGGGGAGCGGGCACCGGATTAAGCGGCGGCTCACTACCCGTTATGGGCGGCATCGCCCTGGTTCTCACAGATATGCACCGCATACTGGAAATTGACCGGGAAAACCTGCTGGCGGTGGCACAACCCGGAGTGGTCACCGCCGAACTGCACCGGGCCGCGGAAAATAAAGGACTTTTTTACCCGCCCGACCCGGCCAGCAGCGACGTCTGCACCATCGGCGGCAACATCGCCGAGGGCGCCGGCGGCCCCAGGGGCCTCAAATACGGGGTTACCAGGGATTACGTGCTGGGCCTGGAACTGGTGACCCCCACCGGGGAAGTGGTACGCACCGGGGGCAAAACAATTAAAAACGTCAGTGGATATGACTTGACCAGGCTGCTGGTGGGCAGCGAAGGCACGCTGGGCATTATCACCGAAGCCACACTGAAACTGATACCCCGCCCCCAGGCGGTCAGAACCCTGTTGGCGGTGTACGGCGACCTGCTCAAAGCCGGGGAATCCATTGTCCGCATTTCCACATCCGGGATTGTCCCCGCCACAATGGAAATAATGGATCGGCTGACCATCCAGTGCGTATCCCGGCATTCCCCCGGCGACCTGCCGCAGGACGCTGAAGCCGTTCTGATCATTGAAGTGGACGGCACGGAATCCGCAGTCAAGGAAGAGGCTCAAATAGTGGCCCGGGTATGCCGGGAAACCGGAGCCGAGGATGTGGTGGTGGCGGTGGAGCCCGGGGAACGGGAGCAAATCTGGCGGGCCAGGAAGGCCATTTCATCCGCGCTGGTACAGATCAAACCCACCAAAATATCCGAGGACGCCACGGTGCCGCGCAGCAAAATACCCGAAATGATCCGGCGGTTACAGCAAATCCGGGAGAAGTACGAAATCAATCTGGTTATATTCGGCCACGCCGGGGACGGTAACCTGCACCCCAATATCATCACCGACGAAAACGACCCGGAAGAAATGAAACGAGTGGAAGCCGCCACCGAGGAGATATTCACAACGGCCATATCGCTGGGCGGCACCCTGAGCGGGGAACACGGCATCGGCGTATTGAAGGCTCCCTTCATGAAGATGGAGTTCAGCCAACCCGAGCTTTCACTGATGCGCCGTATTAAAAGCGCCCTGGACCCGCGGGGAATTTTAAACCCGGGCAAAATCTTCCAGGAGCCGAGCCATGAACGGTAATGTTACGGACCTGGCCCGGGACATCGCCCGCTGCGGGCGCTGCGGCAAGTGCCGGAGCGTTTGTCCCGTTTTCCGGGAACTTTTGGATGAACCTATGGTGGCCCGGGGCAAGGTTCAACTTTACAAGGCGGTTTTAAAGGGACACCTGGAATACACCGAGCACTACCGCCGGATCATTTCCCACTGCCTGCTCTGCCGGCAATGCGAGTCGCACTGCCCCAACGGCGTACCCACCGCCAGCCTGGTGCTGGCGGCCCGGGAACAAGCCGTGGAAAAACTATCCCTGCCATTGATAAAGAAAAATGTGCTGCAGCATTTCCTTACCAGCAGCGGGCGTCTCAACCTGGTCGCCAAAGGCCTGGCGTTTTACCAAAAAAGCGGGCTGCAGGGCCTGTTACGCAAAACCAAACTACTGCGCGGGGACTTGCAGGAAAAGGAAGCGCTTTTGCCAACCATAGCCCCATTACCCCTACGGTCCGCCCTGCCCCGGCAAATCATGCCGACCGGCGAGCCCCGTATGAAAGTTGGCTATTTCACAGGCTGTATGAGCAACCACGTTTTTACCGATACCGGCAAGAACGTGGTGGCGCTGTTGCGAGCAGCGGGCTGCGAAGTCATTATCCCCAGGCAGTGTTGCTGCGGCCTGCCGGCTCTGGCCGGTGGCGACCGCGGTTCTTTCATGGCCATGGCCCGAAAAAATTTGGCCGGTTTCCTTCCAACCGGTATCGACGCCCTGGTGGTGGATTGCGCCTCCTGCGGTTCGGCCTGGAAATACGATTACGCCGCCGCCGGGCTCAAGCCGCCCTTCCCGGTTTATGATATCAGCGAATTCCTGACGACCCAGGCCAATTTCCGGGCCGGCGGATTGAAAACCCCGGCCCGGGTTACCTACCACGACCCCTGCCACCTAATCAGGTACCAGGGCATCACCGCCCAGCCCCGGGAACTGTTACAAGGGGTGGCCGGGCTGGAACTGGTGGAAATGAGTGACGCCGGCTACTGTTGCGGCGCTTCGGGTTCATTCCAATTGGAGCACCGGAAAATAGCCCGCTCCATAGGCCAAAAAAAAGGCGAAGCCATTGTGGCCGCCGGGGCCGGTGTGATTGCCACCGGCTGTCCCTCCTGCCGCTTGCAAATACAGCGCGTCCTCGGAGAAATTGGCAGCACGGCACGGGTGGTCCACCCCGCCGACCTGCTGGCTGAAAGTATGTTGCAAGGATAAATTTATACTAAAAATGGCGTCCGTCAGACAAAGGGTATGGGAGGTAATCCAATGCATTTGCCCCAAATGGTCGACATTAAACAACCTTTCCCGGTGCAGCGCCTGGATGACGTGACCGGTGCGGTGCGCAACGAATTGCAACGCTCCGGCCCGGCGGACAAAATCAAGCCCGGCCAAAAAGTCGGCATCACCGCCGGCAGCCGGGGGATTACCAATATTACCGCTATCCTTAGGGAAGTCGCCTCCTTCATCAAATCCCTAAACGCCGAACCGGTATGTATCGCCGCCATGGGCAGCCACGGCGGCGGCACCGCCCGGGGGCAGCGTGAAATCCTGAACGCCTTGGGCATCACCGAAAAAAATGTGGGCGCCCCGGTGCAAACAGGCGCCGAATTCAGGCAAGTGGGTACCCTGGAACAGGGGCTTCCCGTTTATGTAAGCGAAATAGCCGGACAATGTGACGCCCTTGTGGTGGTAAACCGGATCAAACCGCATACAGCGTTTCACGGGCCGGCGGAAAGCGGGCTGCAAAAAATGATCGCCTTGGGGCTTGGTGGACCCGAAGGCGCCAGAATCATGCACAAATCCGGAGCCGCCGAATTGCCCAGAATAATTCCCGCCGCGGCCCGGCTAATTATGGACAACCTGCCGGTGGTGACGGGTCTGGCCATACTGGAGGACGCCCACAAGAACACCATGCAGGTGACCGCTTTGGCGCCGGAGCAGTTCATCACCGAAGAAGAAAAACTGCTGGCCAAGGCCAGGGAAGCTCTCCCCCGGCTGCCTGTGGAGCAACTGGATTTGCTGGTAGTGGAAAAGATGGGCAAAAACTACAGCGGCACCGGTATGGACTCCAACGTTATCGGCCGCATGCGCATCATGGGGATACCCGAACCCGAGCGCCCCAGCATCAAACGGGTGGCTGTATTGGACCTGACGGATGAAACCCACGGCAACGCCAACGGCGTGGGGCTGGCTGATTTTACCACCCGGCGTCTGGCGGAAAAAATAGACTGGCCCAAAACCATTAAAAATGTGGTTACCAGCACCTTTGTCATGCGGGGCATGCTGCCCGTAACGCTGCCGGACGACCGCGCCGCCATTGAAACCGCCCTGCAAAGCCTGGGCATCACCCGACCCGACGAAGCCCGGGTAATACATATCAAAAACACCCTGCAACTAACCGGCATGCGGGTTTCCACCGCCCTGCTGACCGAGCTGCGGGAAAACGAGTCGGTTGAAGTAACAGGCCGGCCCCGGGAAATGGAGTTCGATTGGCGGGGCAACCTGGTCCCATTGCCATAAAAAGCTAGTGTATTAAACGCCCCCTCCTGTTAAAAAATAACCTGGACAGACTTTTTTACCGGGGGTAAAACAATGCAACAGGCGGCTCACAATCAAATTGGGGAAACCGGTACGGCTGCCGGCGAATTTAAAATATGGATTAATGACCGCCGGGTGAACATACCGGCTGATACCCCGAACCTGCTGGAGGCAACCCGTCTGGCCGGTATCGAAGTGCCAAGCCTGTGCTACTTACAAGAAATCAACGCCGCCGGCTCGTGCCGCGTCTGCCTAGTGGAGGTTGAAGGCGGCGGGCGCCGGTCCCTGCAAGCCTCCTGCGTTTACCCGGTGCGGGCGGATATCCGGGTTTATACCAACACGCCCCGGGTACGCCGGGCCCGCAAACGCATGCTGGAATTGCTCCTCTCGGAACACGACCTGGATTGCGTTAATTGTATCAAAAACCGCAACTGCGAGTTGCAAAAACTGGCCGACGACCTGGGGGTGCGCGGTATCAGGCTGACCGGCGAGCGCCTGAACCTGCCGGTGCAAAACAAGAACTCATTTATCGTCCGCAATTACAACAAGTGTATCAAGTGCCGCCGCTGCGAAGCGGCGTGTAAAAAGATACAGGACGTTAATATTTACTCGGCCCAGCGCCGGGGATTTAATACCGTAATCGCTCCGGCCTTCATGCGGGATATGTCCGAAGCCGACTGCATCGCCTGCGGCCAATGTTTGTCCCTCTGCCCCACCGCCGCCCTGGCGGAAAGGGAATATATCCGGGAAGTATGGGAGGCCATCGCCGATCCGGAAAGGATTACGGTGGTACAAACCGCCCCCGCCGCCCAGGTATCGCTGGGGGAATTGTTCGGGCTGCCCGCGGGAACCGTGGTTACCGGCAAAATGGTGGCCGCACTGCGGCGAATAGGTTTTGACCATGTTTTTTCCACGGTTTTTGCCGCCGACTTGACCATTGTGGAAGAAGCCAATGAATTGCTGGAACGGCTGAAGGGCAACGGCGACCTGCCCCTGATCTCCTCCTGCAGCCCGGGTTGGGTACGTTACTGCGAGCGATTTTTCCCCGAATTTGTGGCAAACCTGTCCACCTGCAAATCTCCTCAAGAAATGCTGGGAGCGCTGGTAAAAACCTATTTTGCCGCCAAAAACAATCTTGATCCCGGCAAGCTGGTAGTGGTCGGGGTGATGCCATGCACGGCTAAAAAGTTTGAGGCCGTCCGCCCGGAGATGGTCACCCGAGGCAACAGGGACGTGGACTACGTACTTACCATCCGGGAGCTGGGCCGCATGATTCGGGAAGCCGGAATTAATTTTAAAACCCTGCCGGAGGAGGAATTCGACGAAACCCTGGGCATCAACACCGGCGCCGGCAATATTTTCGGCACCACCGGCGGCGTTATGGAAGCCGCGGCGCGAACCGCCTCCGCCCTGGCCGACGGCGCGGAGGTCCCGGCCCGCCTCAAATTCGCAGCTTTCCGGGGCTTGAAAGGGGTCAAAACAGCCACCGTAACCCTGGGCGGCAAATCCATCCGCCTGGCGGTAGCCCATGGCACCAGGAACGCGCGTCGGTTGCTGGAACGGGTGAAAGCCGGAGAAAAATTTCATTTCATTGAAATAATGGGCTGCCCCGGGGGCTGCGTGGGCGGCGGCGGTCAACCCATATCCACGGATCAAAGGGGACACAAAAGGAGTGAGGAAGTCCGGCGCAAAAGAGCTCGGGCCCTGTACGGTATAGACCTGAACAAAAAGATAAGGCTGGCCCATGAAAACCCCGCCGTTAAAAAACTATACCGCGAATATCTGGGACACCCGTTAAGTGAAAAGGCCAGGGAAATATTGCATGTCCACTACCGACGGCAAGCCGAAAAAACTCTCCCCTCCCATGCGGCAAAATTATTGCATTAAGGAATAAGCCCTGCCAAATCATTTACATGCACACAATTCACATTTAATGCATCCTATATTTCATTACCGCGACAATATCCGACAATAAAAACAGGTTATCGGCATCAAATCTTTATAGCGGGCGAATAATGTGATATAATGAATTTGTTTGCATAAAATATTATTATTTGGTTTTTTGCTTTGAATGTGAAAAAATTCTTTTGCTTATATTACAGTATCGCACCAAGGTTATTCAAATTTAATTGTCCCTTTTCAGACAGGCTATTGTCATAAATCAGACAACTGGATGGTGAAGTATTTTCATGAGGGCGTGTACATGCAAAAATTGCTGCTATCGCACTTGCTTATATGGAAAAAGAATTGGCGGACGTGGCCTGGCCGATGAACAAGAACCCCCGTACTTAACGCCAAGCCGCCCCGACATTAGATTATTAACATGTATTTAAGAAAAAACTTTGCGCCTAGCAGGATTAAAGACCTTAATTCAGAATATTTTTATAAAAATATTTATAAACCGGTTGTTTTACAGCGGATTTTTTAACAAGTGTTCGCAAGGGATTTCGAGCATCTTTTTTAATATAATGGGAAGTGGTGGTGGCTATGACCAAGCAATTGACAACCGATAAAGGAACAGTAATAATTGAGGGACCAGTTTCCCAAATCAACCTGGAATCACTGGAAATGGACGAAGGTCTTGGCAACTTCAGAAGCCCCGTTCGGCAAAAAGAAGCGCTTGTCCACATCGCCGGATTGCCGGAAGGTATGGTTTATACAGCACGTATGGAGCAGGCCATAGTTGGCTACCTCTTGTTCCATTTTCCAAATGAATTCAGCCGCTGGAACAGGCACCCACGTCTGATGGAGTTGGGCGCCATTGAAATAAGCCGGGGATGGCAAAAAAGGGGACTGGCCAAGGCGCTTCTGGGGGCTGCCTTTACCAACCAGGTGTTTGAAGAATTTATTGTAATAACCACCGAGTTTCACTGGCATTGGGATCTCAAAAACAGCGGTCTTAATGTGTGGGAATACCGGGATATGCTAAAGCGACTATTCGGCTCTGTTGGATTCAAACGGCGCCACACCGACGACCCCGAAATTCTGGAACACCAGGCCAATATGCTTATGGTGCGTGTTGGTAATAACGTAAGCAAAAACCACTCCGATATGTTTGTCAACCTGACCTATCAGCATTCCATTCTAATGTAAATAAAAAAAGCGCACTCATTCGGTTCCCTTTGCGTGCGCTTTTTGATACTTTAATCTTAATTCCCCTAGTTGAACGGGGACACACCCTTGCGAAGGAATGTCTTCAATGGCCGGGCGCATACTTACCATTTATTATACCGTCGAACCCGCCAGATAACCCTGGTGCACAGCATCCAGCGCCTTGCGGGGCGCGACTGCGTCTCCCACCAAGTATACCTCCGGTAGCTCGGCTTTAATCCTTTCACCCAACTCCGCCGCCGGGCAGGATCCCACCGCCAGCACCACGGTATCGGCTTCCAAGGCTTGCTCTTCCCCGTCCTTTTCCACCACCACGCCGCTGCCGGTTATCCTCAACAACCTGGTCTTTGTAAGCGCCCGTATGCCAAACCGGCGCATCTCCCCGAGAATAACCCAGCGCGAGGATTGGCCTATATCTTTCCCCACCGATTTTTGCATTTCCACCACGGTTACTTCCTTAACACCACGGGTGGCCAATTCCTTTAATCGCTCCCAGTCCTCGGCCTCGTTCAAAGCCAAAAAATGAAGCGTTTCCGGCCCAATAGTACCCTTATGGGCCAACAGCAATGCTGTTTCACACCCAACGGCTCCACCGCCGACGACAACCACGCGCCTGCCGGTAACAGCCTTGCCCGCAAGTATATCCCATGCCTGCACAACATTGGAGCCGTCGGCTCCTTCCACCGGCATGCCGGCGGGACTGGCGCCCGAAGCCATAACCACCGCGTCGGCATTAAAGGTTTTAATGTTCTCCTCCCCGGCTTCCCGGTTCAACTCAACCTTGACAGCCAACCGCCGCAACTCGCCCGTCAGGTAATCAACAAAGGCGGCAAATTCGCCCCGTCCCGGGGGAACGGCCGCTAAATTCAACTGGCCGCCCAGACGCCCGCTCTTTTCCCACAAGGTGACCCGGTGTCCTCTTTCCGCCGCCACCCTGGCTGCTTCCATGCCGGCGGGACCGCCCCCGACCACCAAAACATTTTTTGGCCGCTCCGCCGGGCGGGGCGGTTCTTCATCCTCCCGCCCCGCCCGGGCATTAACCAAACAGTTTACCTGTTTAAGGGTAAATACCGCGTCCAGGCAGCCCTGATTGCAGCCGATACACCTTCTTATCTCCCCGGTCCGGCCGGCGGAGGTTTTTGCCACCAGATCGGGGTCGGCAATCATGCCTCGCGCCATCCCCACCAGGTCGGCATCTTCGTTTTGTAATATTTCTTCAGCCAAAAACGGATCGTTAATCCGATTACAGGCCACCACCGGAACCTGCACGGCCTCACGCACACCCCGGGCCAGGTATGTCAGGGCTCCCCGCGGCACGGCCATGGTAATCTGCGGCACGGTGGTTTCGTGCCAGCCGCCGGTGACGTTGAAAGCGTCCACACCGGCTTCTTCCAACCGGTTGCAAAAAGCGGCAATTTCCCGGTTGGTATTTCCGCCGGGCATAAAATCGCTGCCACCCACCCGGAAAATCACCGGGTAACCCGGACCCACAGCCTTCCGAATACAGGCCGCCACCTCGACACCGAACCGCATACGCCGCTTAAAATCACCGCCGTATTCGTCATCCCGCAGATTTGTAATGGGCGAAAGAAACTGCGAAATCAGATAACCGGCGCTGGCTATAACCTCCACGGCATCAAAACCCGCTTTTTGCGCCCTTACCGCCGCCGAGACAAATTTGTCCACCATGCCTTTGATTTCATCCAGGGTCATTTCCCTGGGCTTTTGTCGCGTCAATTTGGATGGTATTGGAGACGGAGCCAGAGGCTGAATGCCGGCCAAAAAAGAATACGAATATCTGCCGGGCTGAAACAATTGAGCGGCAATTTTCCCGCCCTCGCCATGCACCGCCGCAGTTAGCTTGGATAGCCCGGGTATGTAGTTGTCATCATTGATCATAATCATGCTGCCGTAGCCATGTTCATCAATGGCGCAGCCACCGGCTATGATCAGTCCAACCCCGCCCCGGGCCCGTTCCCTGTAAAACTCAATCAGCTTGTCGGTCACCGCGCCATTATTACAATAACCCAGGTGCATGGCCGGCATGACCACCCGGTTTTTTATTTCCATACCGCCTATTTGCACCGGAGACAAAAGTTTCATTTACATTCCTCCCCTGGCATCGTTGTTACCCCGCCAACCCTTAAATTACTTCGGTTTAAGAGATAATTAACTAGGCGCCCGTAACACCGTCTTTGACGGTTGTCACATTACTATTTGTTAAAATGCGGCAATTTCCGGGTTCAAACCCGATATACCGCTTGACATTTTCCACCCTGGCTTGAATATCTCCGGTAATCACTTTGTAAGGCACATTCATAATATCGAGGAAATTCTTGATTTTCTGGTCCACCACCTGGGCAAATTCCTCGTCCTGATAGCGAATACCGTCCTTTTCGCAGGCAAATTCCCGGGGTACGTAAAACACCTCGTAGTCCGGCAAATCATTCATGGCCCATTCATAAAGCTTCATCAGGGCGTATACTTCCTTGGGGTTTTTAAAATCGCAGCTCATCAGCCCGTACACATAGTTTAAAGTGGTGGCGTTATCGCAGAAAATAATATCGCAGTATGCCAGCTCTTCCTCCCGGCGCTTTTGCCCCTCGTAAAGCAAAAACTGTTCAAAAATATTGCCCGGGACACCATAACGGGCAATATAAGAGCGGGCAAACTCCTGGCAAACATCGGAAACATAGCCGGCCATGCTGTAGTCAACGTCCAATTGCTTGCAAAGAGTGGTTTTGCCCGTACCCGGACCGCCGAGAATGGCAATCTTTTTGGTTTTCTTTGTGGACATTTGTATTCTCTCCTCGCAGTAAATTCGTTTTTCTAAATACTCCTATACTTCTATGCGCCAATCTTTATTCCTTTTCAAGGGGTTGCAAAAAATCAAGCTGTTACTTAAAAAAGCGCACTCATTCGGTTCCCTCCGCGTGCGCTTTTTGATACTCTTATCCTTGAATCCGGCCATTAATAGACTTTCTTAAGAGTATAAAACAGGCCGCCCAATATGTTATAATTGCGTGTATCGACACTTTTTGCCCCGGCATAAGCAACCAACGGGGGACATGGAGGAAGATATGGCTGCAAAACCACATCTAAAGCTGGCGGCCTTTGACATGGACGGCACCATTACCGGCGAACGCAGTTCCTGGGAGTATCTGCACCGCCGCCTGGGCATCTGGGAAGGACAGGCGCAAAAATACCAGGAACTTTTCCTGGCCGGGGATATAAGTTACGAAGAGTTCTGCCGCCTGGACGCCGCCATGTGGCGGGACATGCCCCTGGCACAGGTTTATGCGATACTGGACGAAATACCGTTGGACGGCAGCGCCCCAAAACTGTTGGACCGGATGCTCGAATCGGGCGCCCATCTGGTGCTGCTGTCCACCGGACTAAAACTGTTGGCCGACCGGCTGACCGGCAGCCTTGGCTTTAAAACACGCCTGGCAAACGAACTGGTCCACCGGGAGGGAAAGCTCACCGGGGACATAATTGTCCACGTTTCCACCCATCCCCCCGGGAACACCAAGGGCCATCACCTACGGGAATGTATGCGCTTGGCGGGCGCGTCCCCCCGGGAAACCGTGGCGGTGGGAGACAGCGCCGGGGATCTGGAGATGTTTCAGGAAGCCGGCCTGGCCATCGCCGT
>JAKSCU010000350.1 GCA_022360435.1 Bacillota bacterium | reverse complement strand
TGGAAGTGGCACTCAGCGCTCCCACCCCATACTTCCTAGACCTCACCGCCTTTCCGACCCTGTTCCCGGTGCGGCGGGACATTATCGAAACCAACGGGAACCAGTGGGCGCTGAAGCCCGAAACCTACATCGGCAACGGTCCTTTCAAGTTGGCGGAGTGGCGGAGCAAGGACCACATGAAGTTTGTACCCAACGAAAACTACTGGGACCGGGACCGGATCAAACTGGATGCCGTAATCAAGACCTTCATCGCCGAAGCCAGCACCATGCTGGCCGGATATGAAGCCGGGGAACTTGATGTTATCGACTCTGTTCCCTTCAGCGAAATCGATCATTTGAAAAATAGCGGCGAATTCCAAATGGTTACGCAGCTTGGCACATATTACTATTGCTTCAACGTAACCGAGCCGCCCTTTGACAACGCCAAAGTAAGAAAAGCCTTTGCCCTGGCTCTGGACAGGGAAGACCTGGCCAACAAAGTGCGCAAGTCCGGCGTGCCGGCCACCGCCTTCGTGCCGCCCGGTGTGCCCGACACCGCGGCGGGTAAAGATTTCCGCGCAGTGGGCGGGGATTTCTTCCCCACCAAAGCGCAGCCCGAAGAAGCCGGCAGATTGCTGGCCGAGGCCGGCTACCCCGGTGGAGAGGGATTCCCGGACGTGACACTGAAATTCAACACCAGCGAAGAACATCAGAGAATCGCCGAGGCCGCCCTGGAGATGTGGAAACAAAACCTGGGTATAACCAACGTAACCCTGCAAAACCAGGAATGGACGGTTTTTCTTGATACCAGGCAAAACGGTGATTTCCAGATAGCCAGGCACGGCTGGGTGGGTGACTACATGGACGCCATGACTTTCATCAACCCGTTTACCACCAATAACGGCAATAACAACACCCAGTGGAGCAACAAGGACTTTGACGAGATCGTCAAAAAAGCCCGGCTGGCCACCGACGAGACCCAGCGGATGGCCTTGCTGCATGAAGGTGAAAAGTTGTTTCTGGAAGACACCATCATGATCCCCATTCTTTATTACACCGAAAACTGCATGATTAAACCTTACGTCAAGGGCCTGGATAAGTCCATGCTGGGCTTCACTTTCTTTGACAAGGTCGATATAGAGAAGTAGTTTTGCATTACTCCCCAATATGCGCATGACGTAGCCCCCGGTTAATCCAGCCGGGGGCATTTCACGTTACAACCTTGCAATTCCGATATCTTGGCGCTTCTTTTCCACCACGCACTGTTTTTTCTTTTATCTTTCGGAGTGTCTACTGAGAGGGTTGGTAAGGGGCTTTTTAGGGGGAAACAGCTAATAGAAAGTGATGCAGAATGCTGGCCGTCATACCCCAGATGAAATAGCCCCGGTATTCGTAAATGTAAGTGGGGTGGGACCAGCGCTTTTGCCAAACGTCACCCCGGTAAATTTTCGGTACCCGATGCACGGGAAAGTCATTGTTGTAACGGATGGCCACGTCCACAATACTGACTTGCGGCCGGTATGCCGTCAGAAAAGAAAGCGGCACCGTAAAAATTTCATCAACCTCTTCCCGGTTGGGCGCCATAAGGCCGGGAGCACGCACACGACCCACGTAAGGGTATATAATATTACCCATGGGACTAACCAGGAAATCCAAAGGAGCGATCACTTCAATATCCTTTTTATTCAGCCCCAATTCCTCGGCGGTTTCACGCACCGCGGCATCCGCCGGATTGCCCGTTTCACCGTCTTCAACCCTGCCCCCGGGGAAACATATTTCTCCAGGTTGCCTTTCCAGCAGCCTGGAGCGAACCTCAAACAACAACTCCGGACCGCCGGCACCTTCAATCAGGGGCAACAGCACCGCCGATACCAAGTAATGCTCCCTGCCCATGATACCTGGTTTCCGTTCTGACAGCCTGGCAATATGGTCTTCCATTATCAATCACCTTTTTACATTTTCGGCATCAAGCGACAATTGCCCTGCCCAAAAATATAAAAAGGTTGGCCGGCTCACTCTGTTTTGCGGCGGCGCAAGGTCACCGCAAACCTTTAGGCATTATATATATTTACGATTTAACCAGTCTTTTACACCAGGCAGAAAACCAATATTTTAAAGGATATTGGTCAACAAAAGCAGAATAGCTTTCCGAAATACAATTTCGCCGACCCGTTCGCATAGGTATCGGGCAGGAGGTTTCAACGTGTCACCCAACGCTGAATCCATAATCAAGTTCAACACCGGTCGCTGTAAGAAATGCGGCCTATGCGGATATTACTGTCCCCAAAGAGTTATTGATTATAACAAAGAAGGTTACCCGTACCTAAAGGACCCGGAAAAATGCAAACAGTGCTACTTGTGCTTCCACCGCTGTCCCGACTTTGCCCTGGGGGTGAATAACAACTATGGAGAAGCGATTTCTACAGGGCAATGAAGCCTGCACGCTGGGCGGCCTTGCCGCGGGGGCGCGGTTTTTTGCCGGTTACCCCATCAGCCCGGCCACCGAAATAGCGGAAATGTGTTCTGACCTCCTGCCCAAAGAGGGCGGCGTTTACGTGCAAATGGAGGACGAACTGGCCAGCATCGCCGCCGTTATCGGCGCCAGTTTGGGCGGCATGAAAGCATTTACAGCCACCAGCGGGCCGGGCCTCTCCCTGATGCACGAAAACATCGGTTTCGCGGTGATGGCCGAAGTGCCCTGTGTGATTATCAACGTGCAGCGGTTCGGGCCCAGCACAGGCATCGCCACCATGCCGGGCCAGAGCGATGTCATGACCGCCCGGTGGGGCACCCACGGGGACCACAGCATTATCGCCCTGGCGCCGGCTTCGGTCCAGGAATGTTTCGACCTGACGGTGGAGGCCTTCAACCTGGCGGAACGTTACCGCACACCGGTAATCGTGCTCACCGACGCCACCATCGCCCATCTGCGGGAAACCGTGCGCCTGCCCGCCCGGGTTAAAACCGTGCGCCGGAAAAAACCCGCCGGCCCGGCGGAAGGTTACCGGCCCTATGCTCCCGGAGAAAACCTGGTTCCCGTTATGCCCAATTACGGCGACAGGCACATATTGCGGGTTACCGGGTTGGTACACGATCAGGCGGGTTATTCTTCCGCCGACCCCAATGTGGCTGAAGAACTGGTGAACCGGCTAATCAATAAAATAGAAAATTATACAGACCAACTGCCGGCCCCTGAATACACCGGGCCGGAGAACCCCGACACGGTGCTGATCTCCTACGGTATTTCAGCCCGTTCCGCGCTATCAGCGGCCCGGCGGGCCGGACAGCAGGGCTTGTCGGTGGGAGTGCTCAGGTTAAGAACCATTTGGCCTTTTCCGGAAAAGGTCGTTGTCGAAACCTGCGCCCGAGCCTCCAGAGTGGTGGTGGTGGAAATGAACAAGGGCCAACTTCTCAGAGAGGTCAAGGCCAGCGGCATCAACCTGGCCCTGGGACTTAACCGCACCGATACCCGCGTGATCGTACCGGGTGAAATTATTGCCTTTATTAACAGCCGGCACTAAACTTGACCAACCTTCCTTTTATTTCCGGCCCGGCTTTTTGACGCCCAACCTTGGCGGGAATTTTCAGCGCTGCAAATTTGGAGGTGTACGTTTTGAGCGCATTAAGCGACATCAACCAGTACCTGGCCGGGGAAAAACTGCCCCACCTTTGGTGCCCAGGCTGCGGTCACGGCCTGATTTTAAAACAGATGCTCCTTAGTCTGGCCGAACTTAAAATACCCCGGGAAAAAACCGTACTGGCTTCAGGTATTGGATGCTCCGGCCGGGCCGGCGACTACGTTAACTTGCACCGTTTTCAGGGCACCCACGGGCGCACCCTGGCCTTTGCCACCGGCATTCACCTGTCCAACCCGGAGCTTACCGTGGTGTGCCTGATGGGGGACGGAGACTGCGGCGCCATCGGGTTGAGCCACCTGATCCACGCCGCCCGCCGCAACATCAGCTTGACCGCCATCGTGGCCAACAACCTGAACTACGGCATGACCGGCGGCCAGTATTCCTCCTCCACCCCGGAAGCAAGCTATACCAGCACATCACGCCTGGGCAAGGCCGGCGACGCCCTGGATCTGTGCCGGCTGGCGGCGGAAGCCGGCGCCGATTACGTGGCCAGGAGCACGGTTTACCACATTCACGAAGCGCAAAAATTTATCCTGGCCGCGCTGCGCACCAAGGGATTTTCCCTGGTGGAAATAATGACCCCCTGTCCCACGTACTACGGTCGGTACAACAAGCTTGGCGGCGCCGTGGACATGGTGGATTGGCTGAAGAAAAGGGCGGTATCCATTGACCGCTATAACGGAATGGAAAAAGAAGAGCAACCGCACTATTTTTGGCGCGGTGTGCTTGTCCAGCGGGACAATCCGGATTTCTTGACCCGCTACCACCGGAGGATGGTGTCACAATGAAAGAATGGCAAATATTGCTCAGTGGCTCGGGAGGACAGGGACTGGGCCTGGCCGGCAAAATCCTGGCCGAGGCGGCCCTACATCGGGGATTGAACGCTGCCCACAGCCAGAGTTACGGCGCCCAGGCCCGGGGCGGATACAGCGCGTCGGGGATCGTAATTGGCAGCAGGAAGATCGCATTCCCGTTAATTGAAAAACCCAACCTGCTTTTGGCTTTAACCGCCGAAGCATACCACAAAAACGCCCCTCAACTGGCCGAGGGCGGCCACATCATATTCGACAGCGACACCCTGCCCCTGTCGCCGGGGCAAAGGCTGTACGGTTTCCCGCTGGCCAGAACCGCCCGGGAACTGGGCAACGAAAAAGGTGTGGCCATCCTGTCGCTGGGAATAATTACGGCCCTTTTCGGCCTGGTCGGTCCCCAGGACGCCGAAAAGGCCATAGCCGAAAACCTGCCCCCGGCCCTGCTGGAAGCCAACCTCCGCTGCTACCGGAATGGCCTCATAACCAGTGACGGAAGTTGAAATGCCGGCCCTGACCGGCTCCTAAACCGCGCGCCAGGGTTCCGCCTCCACCCGGGAAACCGCTACTTCAACCGGCGTCCCGGCAGCGGCAAGCGCCGCTGCCAACCTGTCCCGCAGCACCGGCAGCACCAACCGTTCGGTGGCGAAATGCCCGGCGTCCACGAAATTAATCCCCGCCGCCAGCATGTCCCTGGCGGCGTGGTGGCGCACGTCACCGGTAACCAGCACCCCGGCCCCCTGGCGCAGGGCCAGGGGCCACAAATCACCGCCGGAGCCCCCGCATACCGCCACCCTGCTCACAACGGCGTCGGAATCACCGCCGTAACGAACCCCCGCCGCTTCCAGCACATCCTTTATTTTGCCTGCCAGTTGGGACAAAGGCAAAGCTTCGGCCAGCCGCCCCACCCGGCCCAACCCTTGCTCCGTTACCATGTTTTCCAGCGGATACAAATCATAGGCCACCTCTTCGTACGGGTGCGCCTCCCGCATGGCCTCAAGCACCCGCCGGGTTTCTTCCCTCCTGACAACCGTTTCCAGGCGTATCTCCTCCACTTGCTCCAATTCGCCCACCGCGCCGGTGAAGGGATTGGCCCCCTCCCGGGGCCGGAAAGTGCCCGTACCCCGCAGGTTAAAGGTACAGTGGCTGTAATTGCCGATCCACCCCGCCCCGGCCCGGCCCAGGGCTTCCCTTACCGCCCCGGCGTAATCAACCGGCACGAAAACCACCAGCTTTAATAGCCGTCCATAATTGGCCGGGTGCAGCACCTGTATTTCCCGCAAGTCCAGCGCTCGGGCCAGTGCGTCGCTGACCCCGCCCCCGGCGTTGTCCAGATTGGTATGGGCCGAATAAACACTTATCCCGGCCCGGATCAGGCGGTAGACCAGTGACCCCGCCGGATGGTCGCGGCGAATGGACTGCACGCCTTTTAAGTAAACCGGGTGATGGCTGACAATCAACTGCGCGCCCGACTTCTCAGCCTCCTCCACCACCTCCGGGGTCACGTCCAGGGCCAACAAAACCCTGCTCACCCCGGCATCCGGGTCGCCCACCTGCCACCCGCTGTTGTCCCAATCCTCGGCCAGACCCGGCGGAGCCATTTTTTCCAGCCGGCCCGTTATATCCTTTGCCTTTACGGCCAATTATCCAACACCTCCCGGATTTTTTCAGCCTCTTTTTTCAACCGCTCCCCCTTTATATCGGTCCGTTTATCACGGGACTTCCCCAAATCCTTCAGGACGGCCGCAATTTGGTTTCGCCTGTGCTGCAGAAAATTAAACAGGACGGGATCCCGCTTTTCCAACAACCGGGGTCCAAGCTCCAATAAAATATCATCTATTTTTTCCTTGCCCGGAATGGCCGCCATAACTATATAATAATGCCCCTCCTCTTGAACCACTTCCTCCTCCCGCAGCCGCCACCCGTTGTCGGCCAGCCACCGGCGCACCAGGGGAACGTCCCGCATGGGCTGTACAATCAGCCGGTCCATTTGCTCCAGTACCGAGCGCCCGGCGGCCAAAATGCGGCATATGGTCTCCCCCCCCATCCCGGCCAGCACCGCCACGCCGACTTCACCCGGCGCAAGCACCTGTAGTCCGTCTCCCAGGCGCACTTCGATGCTTTTTCCCAACCCGCTGCGGCGCACGGCAGCCACGGCGGCATCATAAGGCCCGCAACCGGCCTCCACGGCCACCGCCCGGGAAACTATTCCCCCGCCAACCAGGTACAACGGCAACAGAGCATGGTCGGCGCCGATATCCGCCACCACCGATCCGGGCGGCACATGACGGGCCACGGCCGCCAACCGCCTCGACAGCTTAACGGTCATATCCCACACCCCCGCTAAAAAAAGCAACCATGGTATATCTTTCCCCGCCG
>JAKSCU010000014.1 GCA_022360435.1 Bacillota bacterium | reverse complement strand
GCAAGCACGGCGCCAAGGTCGATTACAACGACCCGCACGTGCCCAATACCCACAAAATGCGCAGGTACGATCTGAAGATGACAAGTATCGATCTGTCGCCTGACACTCTTAAGACCTACGACTGCGTTCTCATCGCGACCAACCACTCGGCCTATGACTGGCAGGTGATTGCTGAAAACGCGCATCTCATCATCGACACTCGTGGCGCGACACGCGGACTACCTAGGCATTACAAACACATCGTGACTGCATAGAAATCGCCATGACACCAGGTCAAAACGCCAATGCATCAATCCAAGCCAAACCCATCGTGATTCTTGGGGCCGGCGGGCATGCGCGAGTGCTACTTAGCATATTGAACATGCAAAGGCGAAAAACCCTCGCGGTCCTCGATGATAATTCTGCGTTACACGGCCAACGAATCGCTCGCTCCGGGCCAAACATCATCGGCCACCTTGAGATGGTCTCCAAATACGAGGCGGATGCAATCGAACTTATCAACGCCATCGGCTCGGCCGATCGCCCCAAGTCGCGTCAAAGCGTCTACGAGAAGATGCTAGCCAAGGGATACCACTTCGCGACGTTATGGCATGAGTCTGCCATTATCGCTTACGAAGCCTTCATTCAGCCGTCAACTCAGATCATGGCCTCTGCGACGATTCAAGCCGGTGCTCAGGTTTATGCTAACGCACTGATCAACACCGGCGCGATCATCGACCACGACACAACCATCGGTGAACACACCCACATCGCACCCGGCGTCACCGTCTGCGGCGGCGTCAGCATCGGTCAGGGCTGTCACATCGGTACTGGCGCAACGATTATTCAAGGCATCACCCTAGGCAATCATGTCGTCGTCGGAGCAGGAGCAACGGTCCTGAAAGACATCCCCGATGGCTTAACTGTAGTTGGTAGTCCCGCCAAGCCGGCAGCAGAATAGTTGAAAACCCTTGCAAAGCAGTTCATCAGCATAAAGCGCATGATCCATATAATCTGACATTTACCACATGATTAAGACGAAAGGCTCAGCGATTTGGTCAGCCCAGTCGTCCCCGGCCTGATTTTTGGTTCATGCTGTCTTGATATCATGGCGAGTTGTTCGAGAGACTGTGTGGGTTCTATCTCTTCGACGATAGCCCTTGTGAATCAAAACGACGCTACCGTTGATGACGTAATGCAGAATCAGACTACAAAACAAGCCGGAGACTGGCCGGCAGACCAGAGCGTGCCCGTGTCGGTTCTTGTCCCTGTCAAGAATGAGTCAGCCAACATCGTCGGCTGCTTAGACGCGCTATCCTTTGCCGATCAGATCGTCGTTATCGATAGCCAATCTACCGACGACACCGTCAAACTTGCGGAGAACATGGGTGCGGAGGTGGTGCAATTCCACTATTCCGAAGCGGGCTGGCCAAAGAAGAAGAATTGGGCCCTTGAGAATGTTCCTTGGAAGAATGAATGGGTCTTGATCATGGACGCCGATGAGCGCATGACGCCCGAACTTGCCAGGGAAATCGAGGATGTGGTGCTCGGCCGGTTCCCTAGTAGACCCAACCAACAAGCCGGCGGCGGTGACGGCTTCTACATCAACCGACGATTCATCTTCATGGGCCGATGGATCAAGCACTGTGGCTACTACCCCAGCTACAACATCCGACTCTTCAAGCACAAGATTGGTCGTTACGAACGCATCGGCGACCTGGGGGATACAGGCTCGGGCGATAACGAGGTCCACGAACATGTCGTTCTCCGAAACGGCTCTCAACCCGGCTACCTCGCCAATGACTTCGATCACTACGCCTATCCAAACTTGGAAGTCTGGATCGAGAAACACAACCGCTACTCAAATTGGGAGGCCCACGCGATGCTCGCCGGTGTCGCTGGCGAACTCCACGCCTCGCTGACCAAGGGATCGACCGAACGTCGAAGGTGGATCAAACACAAAGTCAGGCACCTGCCCTTCCGCCCTACTATGCGATTTCTCTACTCTTTCGTCATCAAACTGGGTTTCCTGGATGGCTATCCAGGTTATGTGCTTTCTCGACTTATGTCCTGGTACGAGTTTGTTTCATTGGCTAAGCGATATGAGATGCACTATAGCCCTGAGAAAATCGACACCCCGCAGTCACCACAAACCAAACCAAGCGAAGCTGGCAAATCAGAAAGCGAGCCACAATCGACCTCCAGGCAATCAAGCAACAACCCACCGGAACCCAATAGAACAAAACAGATGCAGCCCGAGGCAAGCCCGTGGCCTTTTCGAGACAAGGTCGCCCGAGCAGTGTGGATGCTAATCGGCCAGCAACTTATGCGTTTTAGCTTCCACAACTGGTACGCGTACCGCAGGCTCTTGTTACGCCTGTTCGGCGCCAAGATCGGTAAGAATGTGGTCATACGACCCAGCGTCCACATTGAGATTCCCTGGATGCTTGAGGCGAAGGAAGGCGCATCTATCGGTGACAACGCTATTATTTATTGTTTGGGCAAAATCACCATCGGTGAGCGCGCCATTATCAGCCAGTATGCACACCTGTGTGCAGGAACACATGACTACACAGACCATACATTCAAACTCATCCGCACCCCCATCATCATCGGTGACGATTGCTGGGTCGGAACGGATGCCTTCATTGGTCCTGGGGTAGAAGTTGGCACCCTTTCCGTAGTCGGCGCCCGCTCCAGTGTGTACAAGAACATCCCACCAAGCAAAGTCGCTGCCGGTAATCCTGCAAAAGTGATTAAAGATCGAGAACTACGGTAAGCTTCTTTTCGATAGTCTAATATGCTGTACGAAAATTATTGCTTGCGGTGTTTACGTCAAATATGAAATCAAAAACTATGATATATCAAGCCAGGAGCATTCATCAAGTTGATGGACTACTAATCATTGAACCAACGGTAATGCATACTGGCTTAACTATCGCGCAATTAGTATAAATGAATTATAATGTGCATAAAAGTACTTCATGTTATACCAACTCTCGACCCGATCAATGGTGGTCCGGTTAATGCAATTGAAGGGCTGACCTCCTCCCTTCACAATCATAATGTGAAGGTTGAAATCCTTGCTCCGTACCGTGAAGGCGAATCCTTAGTTGTCGCTAATCGGCTAAAACAACAAAATATTAAAGTCACACGTGTTGGGCCCGTGCGTGGAGCGATTGGATATCACCCGCAACTCAAAACAATCGCATACAAAGCCGTCTCTCGAAACGATGTAACCCATATTCATTCGCTCTGGGAAGATGTCCAGCACCACGCAGCACGAGCGTCACAAAAACAAAAGAAGCCTTACATAATTCGCCCCTGTGGAATGCTCGATCCATGGTCACTGAATCAAAGCAAATACAGGAAAAAAATTTATCTGGCTCTACGTTTACGCAAGAACCTGAACAGAGCAACCGCACTACACTTCACCGCCCAAGCCGAGCATGACCTCACTAGACCGCTAAACCTAAAGCCCCCCGGGATTATCGAGCCAAACGGCCTGAACCTCTCAGAATTCGAAACACTACCTTCGCCGAACGCCTTTCGGAATGCACATCCCGAAATTGGTGACCGCCCTTACATCTTATTCCTCAGTAGAATTCATCCCAAAAAGGGGGTGAACCTGCTGATCCCTGCATTCACTGATGCTGCGCCCCCTAACTGCACCTTGGTCATCGCGGGCCCAAGCGAGCCAGATTATCTCGCCCTGATCAAACAATTAACGGTAAAGCACGGCATTGAAGATCGAGTGTTATTCCCTGGTATGCTCGCAGGTGAAGTTAAGCATGCTGCTTATGCCGAAGCCATGTTATTTATCCTACCAAGCTACCAGGAAAATTTTGGCATCGTTGTAATCGAGGCACTGGCATGCGGTACACCTGTTGTGACAACTACAGCGGTCAATCTGAGCGATGCGCTTATGAACAAGCCCTTCGCCTTCATCAGTACACCCGACGTTGAAGGCGTCACTGATGCATTAAGAAAAGCACTTGCACAACAGTGCACAAACGCCAAATCTCAGAGATCAATAACATTTGTTTATGAGAACTTTGGATGGGATCAAATCGCCAAAAATTGGGCCAAACACTACGATGAAATTACTAGTCATCAAGACTCTCTATAAAAGAGCTAGCCTCTGCACCAAACTATGCAATACATTAGTACATATTCTAAAGTACGCTAATTATATATGCCATCTAGATTTCTTAGCAATGCCTAATACAAATCAATCAATTATGCTGTGCGAGGTTTCGGATGAGTAAGAGTGACAACTGCCGAGTAATGGTACTTCAAGATGGCGCACGAAGACATTATGTTGTACCACGCGCAATTGAGCAGGCAGGCCTTCTCGAATCTGTCTATACAGATTGGTACAGTGCCCCAAGGTCTTTCGGACGAGTCTCAGCAAGGCTCCTAAGAATAGTGAAACCACAGCTTTCCAAGCGAATGCTGTCACGATTTTCGCAACATATTACTGACAAAAAAGTCCAAGCTTCTTATGTTATAGCGATCAAAAATCAACTCTTCGGCAACAAATCTCTCTCTTCGGCTGAAATGCACCGGAGGCAATCCGAGCAAATCGGAAAACGTATTGTGGCATCGAACGCATTGAAGGACATCGACGTAATCGTGGGCTTCGTGCGAGACCTCCCCCCGCTACTCTGCAAGGCTGCACGCGAACAAGGGATTAAGGTCATTGCAGATCAGATCATAGCACCAGCCCGCATTGAGCGCTCTGAAATCCTCGGCCAATATGACCCGGGTGAGCAGCCCGAAATAAGTGTGCTACAAAGCCTAGATAGCTATGAACAATGGGAAGCGGAGACTTGGCCGCTAGTCGACCACCTGACTTGTATGTCGGAGTATGTCCGAGACGGTCTGCTACAGATGGGTATTGACGATAATCAGATTAGTGTCCTGCATTATCCATTTGATTCTGAGCAAGTGCGCTTCACCGATCGGAGTGAACGCCATGGAAAGATGGTAGTAGGCTTTGTCGGCACAGTCTGTACTAGAAAAGGAGTCAAGCATTTTTTTGAAGTTGCCCGCCGACTACATGACTGCCCCATCAGGTTTGTTATGGTTGGACCAATCCGCGCTTCGAGAAAACTACTGGCTGCACGACCTGAGAATGTCGAGATGATCGGACCAGTGCCCCGCTCCTCAGTTGCCCAATACCTTGCCATGTTTGATGTATTCTATTTTCCAAGTTGCTGTGAGGGATCTGCGGGTTCAGTCGTCGAAGCGATGGCGTCCGGCCTCCCCGTGGTAACTTCGCGCAATAGTGGGACATATGCCCGAAATGCAATCGAGGGGTGGATCGCTCCGCCAGATGATATAGACCAAGCGGCGAGCAATATCCAGTCACTATTAGCCAATCCCAAGATGCGTCTAAAGATGGGAGCGGATGCCCGTAAACGAGTCCAATATTTT
>JAKSCU010000476.1 GCA_022360435.1 Bacillota bacterium | reverse complement strand
TGGATATGACCGGCCAGGGTCCGGGGGATAAGAACGGGCACGGGACCTGGTGCTTGGGCGCTATTGGTGCCCGCGATAAAATGACCGGCGTGGCCCCGGAGTGTAACCTGTACAGCGTCAAAGTCATGCGTAATGATGGCACCGGCAAAATTAGCCCGGCGGGTGCCGGGCTTTTTTGACTTTAAAAAAATATTTTGGTGCCAAATTTGGTGCCAAAATCATAGCCTTGCAAAAACCAAATCAATTCAAATTCGATTATAGCTTTGATTTTACTGGCGGGAGTGTGTGAGAATCGAACTCACCCGGGACGGGATCGCCGCCCCACGACTGGTTTTGAAGACCAGGAGAGCCACCAGGCCCCATCCACCCCCAAATACAACCCGGAAACATTGTCTGTTTTAAAAGGCAATATGTATTATACCAAACTAGCCCCGGGCAAACAAGTTTTCCGTGTGTGTATACAATTCCATTGCTTTTAAACGCGAAATATAATAATCTAATATAGTGGATTTGCCACCGGCGAAATTGGCCGGTACAAAGGCAATCCCGTTCAATGCATAGCATTCGCCGCCGGAAGCGGCTAAGACGCGGGCAGGAAATATGCGCCACTCCGTCGAAATTATCATGGGTCCGGGTCGTTCCGGTTCAAGGGTTGTTTTACCGGGAGCACCGGCAGTCAAGCGGTGATAAAGGGTGAGCATAGATTTTTTTGATGACATTAAACATGAACTAAACATTGTCGAAGAAGAACTACAAAAAGCCGTCCACTTTTCCGACCCGCTGCTGACCGAGGCGGCCACCCACCTGGTGAGCGCCGGTGGCAAGCGCCTGCGGCCAATCTTTTGTATTTTGGGCGGCAAGTTCCACAATTTCGACATGGATAAGCTGGTACCGCTGGCGGTGGCGCTGGAATTGATCCATATGGCCTCCCTGGTGCACGACGACGTGGTGGACTCATCCATGACCAGACGGGGGATGCCCACCATCAAGGCCCGATGGGGAAACAGAATCTCCACCCACGTGGGCGACTATCTGTTGGGCAAGTCGCTGGTGCTGATTGCGCGATACCAGGACCCTCTAATACCCAAGGTGCTGGCCGAAACCAGCGTGAAGATGAGCGAAGGGGAAATTGTGCAAATCTCCACTTCCTTCAATACAAACCAGGCTAACCGGGATTACTTTTACCGCATCAACCGGAAAACAGCCCTGCTTATTTCCGCTTCCTGCAAGTTGGGGGCGGTGGCCTGCGGCGCGCCCGAGCCGCTGCACCAGGCGCTGCACCGGTTCGGCCATCATATCGGCATGGCGTTCCAGATAACCGACGACATCCTGGACCTGACCGCCGAACAGGTGAAACTGGGCAAGCCCATCGGCGGCGACCTGCAGCAGGGGATCATTACCCTGCCGGTCATTTACGCGCTGAAAAACAGCCCCGGACGGGAGAGACTGCAGGAAATTACAATCAACCGCAATAAGACCAACGAGGAAATCAATGAGGCCATCACACTGATCAGAGAGTGCGGCGGCATAGATTATGCGGCCGGAGTGGCTCGTAAATACATTGTCAAAGCCAAGCGGGAACTGGCGACACTGCCCGACGTGCCGGTGAAAAAGACACTGCAGACGGTGGCCGATTTTGTTGGTATCAGGAATTTTTGACAGTAAATGCAACGAACCTGCCTGCCAATATGCAGGCATACTAATATAAGATTGTTATCCGGAGTTGACTAGCTTGGAATACTACCCTGTTTTTCTGAAACTGGAAGGTAAAAAATGCCTGGTGGTTGGCGGCGGCGACGTGGCCGAGCGTAAAGTTGAAGCCTTGGCCCGCTGCCAAGCCGACATTCACGTGGTCAGCCCGGAATTAACCCCGGGTTTGCAGAAAATGTCCGCCAGCGGGCGGATCCAGCACCGCGCCGGGTTTTATCGCAACGGCGACCTGGATGGCGCTTTCCTGGTGGTCAGCGCCGCCAATGACGACAGTGTCAACCGCACCGTGGCCGCCGACTGCGCGGCCAGAAACATTATGATTAATGTGGTGGACGACCCGGACCGTTGCAGTTTCGTGGTCCCCTCGGTGGTGCACCGGGGTCCCTTCAAACTGGCCATCTCCACCGGCGGCAACAGCCCCCAACTGGCCAGAGTAATCAGAGAACAACTGGAAAAGGAATTCGGACCCCAATACGGAGACTTCGTCAACTTCCTGGGCCGGATACGGGAGCAGGCCAGGCAAAATATCGGCGACCCGGGCCGGCGCAGGGATGTTTTGAACAACCTGGTGGACCAGGTTACTTTGGATATGCTCAAGCAGGGAGAAACCGAACGCGCAAAGGAGCGGGTGAGAAATGTGTGTCCTGGTAGTGGGTGTCAATCATAAAACTGCTCCGGTGGCCATCCGGGAAAAACTGGCCTTCTCGGAACAATCGCTGCCCCGGGCTTTCACCTGTTTGCTGGAAAGCCCGGCCATCCACGGCTGTGTAATCGTTTCCACCTGTAACCGCACCGAAATATACGCCCATGTGGCGGATGTTGACGCCGGCGCCGACGCCGTGCTCAAATTGCTGCAGCACAAATCAGGCGTTGACCCGGTGATAATCAGGAAATACACTTACGTGCTGGCGCGGAACAAGACGGTGCGACATCTGTTCCGCGTGGCGTCCGGGCTGGACTCCATGCTGCTGGGTGAGACCCAGATCCTGGGTCAGGTCAGAACGGCCTACCGGCACGCACACCGACACCCGGCCACCGATAAGGTAATCAACGCCCTTTTCAAACAGGCTATTGAGGCGGGAAAGCGGGCCCGCACCGAAACGGGCATCGACCACCATGCCGTTTCCATCAGCTATGCGGCGGTGGAAATGGCCCGGCAAATTTTCGGGGACCTTACCGGCCGGTCGGTGCTGGTCATCGGCGCCGGCAAAATGAGCGAGTTGACCGCCAGGCACCTGGTGGCCAACGGCGTTTCCGGGGTCATCGTTTCCAACCGTTCCTTCCGGCGGGCCGTGGAACTGGCCGGCCAGTTCGGCGGACAAGCGGTTAAATTTGACGACCTGTACCGTCACCTGGGAGCCGCCGACATCGTGATCAGTTGTACCGCCGCCACCCACTACGTAATCCATGCCGCCGAAGTGCTGGGCGTCCTGCGGACTTACCCGGGTAAAAGGATAATGATGATCGACATTGCCGTGCCCAGGGACATCGAACCCGACGTGCGTCTGTTGCCGGGCGTAAAGCTGTATGATATAGACGCGCTGCAGAACGTGGTGGACAACAATTTAATGGAAAGAAAAAGGGCGGCCATCCAGGCCGAGGGCATCATCGAAGCAGAGGTGGACGAGTTCGCCCGCTGGCAGGGCGCCCAGTTTGTCATCCCCACCATCACGGCCTTGAAAAAGCTGGGCGAAGAAATCAAGCAAAAGGAACTGGCCCGGGCGCTAAACCGGCTGGGCGATTTGCCCGACCACGATGCCAAAGTGATCGGCTCCCTGGTCAACTCCGTCGTCAATCAATTGCTGCACACCCCGGTGACGCAGTTAAAGGAGTACGCTCTTACCGAAAAGGGGTATCTTTATAACGAGGCCGTCAAAGCTCTGTTCCGCCTGGAGGAGGACGGGGGGGACCGGGCGCAGGCGGCTGAGCCGGCCCCGAACCGGGAGATGCCGGCCCGGGCGCTGGGGCAACGATAACCGTTATCGACTTATTTAACAAATAAAGTGCGTTTGAATAAGTATTCCCCGAATATTATAAGACAGACCCGCCCGAAATTTTTCAGCACAGATTGGGCATCCTTGCCATGAGGGTGCTAACAGTTTTATCGCACCATATTTGGAGGCCGACATGCCAAAGGATTTAATTATCGGTACGCGGGACAGCGATCTGGCCATGTGGCAGGCCCGGTGGGTGGCCGGAGCGCTGCGCCGGGCATACCCGGAGCGCGGTATAAGCATCACGGGCATGAAAACCAAGGGCGACCACATACTGGACGTGGCCCTGGCCAAAATCGGCGACAAGGGGCTGTTCACTAAAGAATTGGAGGCGGCCCTGCTGGCAGGCGCCATCGATCTGGCGGTGCACAGCATGAAGGACCTGCCCACCACGCTGCCGGCGGGGCTGGCCATTGGGGCGATATGCCTGCGGGAACAACCGGCCGACGTGTTGATTGCCCGGAACCCGACCACCCTGGACGGCCTGCCCAAGGGCGCCCGGGTGGGCACCAGCAGCCTGCGCCGCCGGGCCCAGCTTTTGATGTACCGGCCCGACCTGCAGATGGTGGATATCCGGGGCAACCTGACCACGCGGCTGCGCAAACTGAAAGAACTGGAACTTGACGCCATCATCCTGGCCTACGCCGGCATTAAACGCATGGGCTGCGAGGATATGATCACCCAGTTGATCCCTTGCGAAATTTGTCTGCCGGCGGTGGGCCAGGGTTCACTGGGCATTGAAATACGCCACCGCGACCGGGAAACCCGGATGCTGGTGGCCGCGCTGAACCACGACCCGTCCCGCAGGGCCGTGGAGGCCGAAAGAGCCTTTATGAAACGTCTGGAAGGCGGCTGCCAGGTGCCCATCGGGGCCCTGGGCCGGGTGGAAAACGGTACGCTGCGGCTTGAAGGAGTGGTGGCGGACCTGAACGGTAAAAACGCCGTCCGCAACGCCGTAATCGGGCCGGCGGAAGACGCCGCCGGGTTGGGCGACGAGTTGGCGGGAATATTACTGGACATGGGCGCGGGTGCCATACTGCGCCGGGCCAGGCGGGAGTTTGGTATTGATGAGGGAAAATAAAGGCATGGTTTACCTGGTCGGGGCCGGACCCGGTGACCCGGGCTTGATTACGGTGAAAGGGCTGGAATGTGTCAAGGCGGCCGACGTGGTGATATACGACCGCCTGGCCGGTCCCGGGCTGCTGGCACACCGCCGGCCGGATGCCCGCTGTATATACGTGGGTAAAAAACCCGACCGCCATACCCTGAAGCAGGCGGAAATCAATAAACTACTGGTGGAAGAGGCATCCCGAGGCCAAATAGTGGCCCGTCTCAAAGGCGGCGACCCCTTTGTTTTCGGGCGCGGCGGGGAAGAAGCCGAAGAATTGGCCCGGCAAAATATACCCTTTGAAATTGTTCCCGGCGTGACATCGGCCGTGGCCGTACCGGCGTACGCCGGCATCCCGGTTACCCACCGGGACCACGCTTCCACCCTGGCCGTCATCACCGGCAACGAAGACCCGGAGAAAGACGGCTCCGGCATCCAGTGGGCCAAAATCGCCACCGGCGCCGGAACCTTGGTGTTCCTGATGGGTATGGGCAACCTGCCCGCCATAAGCAGCAAGCTGATGGAGCACGGCCGGCCCCCGGAAACACCGGTGGCCTTGATCCGCTGGGGCACCCGCCCGCAACAGCGGACGCTGGTGGGGACGCTGGACAATATCGCCGGCCTGGCCGCCCAAGCCGGGTTAAAAAACCCGGCCATCATCGTGGTGGGCGAGGTGGTAAAACTGAGGGACCGACTGCGCTGGTTCGAAAACAAGCCGCTGTTCGGCAAGCGGGTGCTGGTTACCCGCTCCCGGGAGCAGGCCAGCGCACTGTCTCGCTCCATCCAGCGGCTGGGCGGGGAACCGGTGGAGTTCCCCACCATCAGTATCAGCGACCCCGGGGATTACGCGCCCATGGACAGCGCCATCGGGCAGCTTGCCAAGTATCATTGGATTATTTTCACCAGCGTCAACGGGGTGCGTTATTTCTTCAACCGGCTGCGCCACCTGGAGCGCGATATCCGAGACCTGCGCGGCATCCGCATCGGCGCCATCGGTCCCCAGACCCAAAAGGCGCTGCTGGAACTGGCCCTGCGGGTTGATTACGTTCCCGGCGAATACAGGGCCGAGGAGATAGTGGCCGGCCTGCGGGACAAGATTGAACCCGGCCAGCGGGTGCTGCTGCCCCGGGCCGACATCGCCAGGCAGGCGCTGCCCGAGGGGCTGGTCAAGCTGGGCGCAGTGGTGGACGAGGTTACAGCCTACCGCACGGTGACCGGGCGGGGCGACACGCCGCTGGTGGCCGAACAACTGGCCCGGGACGACATTGACCTCATTACCTTTACCAGCTCATCAACGGTGCGCAATTTTGTGGAACTTTTGGGCGGGCATAAAGTACCCGCAATTACCGGGCGGGCTCTGGTGGCTTGCATTGGACCCGTCACCGGCCAAACCGCCCTTGAACTGGGCCTGCCGGTACACGTTCAGGCCCGGGAATACACCATCGACGGTCTCGTTAAGGCCATTTTGACATACATTAAGGAGAATTGACATGATCAGCGTCAGCAGACTGCTCTGCGATGCCAGGTTCTACGGCGACTCGCTGCGCTACAAGGCGGATTCCGGCGCCCAGCGGCACGGCACCACCGCGGGACACGGCCCGGTGGTGGTCTGGAACATGACCCGCACCTGCAACCTGCGCTGCCGGCATTGTTACGCCGGATCCGACCACGGGATCGATCCGGACCAGATGACCACCGGGGAGGCCAGGCGATTCATAGACGGGCTGGCGGATTTCCAGGTGCCGGTAATACTGTTATCCGGCGGCGAACCCCTGCTCCGGGAAGACTTATTCATACTGGCGGAGCACGCCCGCAACCGCGGCATCCGGGCCACCCTGTCCACCAACGGCACGCTTATTACGCCGGATGTGGCCAGGGACATCAAAAACCTGGGCATCAGTTACGTCGGTGTCAGCCTGGACGGCATCGGCGACGACAATGACCGGTTCCGGGGCCGCCGGGGGGCCTTCGACGCCGCCCTGGCGGGTATTCGCGCCTGCCGGGACATTGGTCAGCGGGTGGGACTGCGCTTCACCATCAACCGGCACAACTACGAACAACTGCCGGATATTTTCAAGTTAATCGAAGCAGAAGACATCCCCCGGATTTGTTTTTACCACCTGGTTTACAGCGGCCGGGGAGACGAGGTCACCCTGTCCGTTGTCAACGGTCGTGTCATATATGAAAACGGCCATCTGGTTCACATGGATGAACCGGCTGTGATGACCGATCTCCAGCAGGCCGCC
>JAKSCU010000343.1 GCA_022360435.1 Bacillota bacterium | reverse complement strand
TATGACCGGTATCCATCAAGGCAGCCAACAAGTCCATGAACTATGCCAGGCGGCCTACAACGAATACTTCCATACCAACGCAGTAATCGCTGAAATGGAACCGGGCCTTGGCCGAATGCAAGATGATATCCTGCGCTGGACAGTAGACCTGCTCAATGGCGGCACCAAAGGGCGCGCCAATATGATGGTCGGGGGCAGCGAAAGTATCTTTTGCGCGGTGCACGCCGCCCGGGAATGGGCCCGCGAAAATCTTCCCAACGCCAAGGCACCGTACCAAATTGTTATGCCCCGCACCGGGCACGCCGCCTTTGACAAAGCCGCCCATTACCTCGGACTCAAGATGGTTCGAGTACCTACGGGCAACGATCTGAGGGCGGATGTAGACGCATTGAATAAAGCGATCACGCCCAACACGATAATGATCGTCGGCTCCGCTCCCTGCTGGGGACTCGGTCTAATGGATCCGATCCCGGCTATTGCCGCAATCGCTGAACAACACAATCTGTGGATGCATGTCGACTGCTGCGTTGGTGGTTTTCTGCTACCGTTTATGGAACGCCTGGATGTCGATGTACCGGTTTTCGACTTTCGTCTTAAGGCAGTACATTCAATATCGGCGGATTTACATAAACATGGTTTTGCCGCTAAGCCAGCCTCCACGGTCTTGTACCGATCGGAAGATTTACAGCATTATCACAATACCGGCGTTGCCATCGAAAACTGGCAAAGTGGTATGTACAAGTCCCACGGCGTTGTTGGCAGCCGCCCGGGTTCGGCCGTTGCGGCTGCGTGGGCGGTAATGAGCTACTTGGGCGAAGAGGGATATATGGATATTACGCGCCGCACGTTGGCTATTAAAGAGAGAATGATTGCCGGTATTGAGGACATCGAAGATTTTCAGGTGCTGCGCAATGAGTCGCTTCTTGTCCCGTTTCGATCCAACAGCTTAGATATGCTCAACGTGTTTGGGGGCCTGGTTGAGCGAGGCTACTTCCCCTGGGGAACCTTTGATCCGATGTATGTTCATCCATCCGCCGAGCCGG
>JAKSCU010000292.1 GCA_022360435.1 Bacillota bacterium | reverse complement strand
TTGCGGCAGCGCGCGAGAAGATGGAGCCTGCCGACGACGATTGGCTCGCGGAACAGCTTGGTGAGTTTCGAGCCATGCTCGCAAGTGATGCGATTCAGCAGCAACTTCGCCGCAACGGCGCTACCGAGCTCTGGCGCGAGCAGGACTTTGTAGTCGTCCACGAGCAGCGCACGCTAAGCGGAACGATGGATCGAGTGGCGATTCACCGGAATGCCGAAGGTAACGTACAATCCGCCGTCGTGATCGATTTCAAGACCGACGGTGTCAATGAAACAACGATGGACGAAACGATCGCGCGATACGCTCCACAAATGCGGACCTATCGCGCGGCATTGACGTCGATGCTGAGTTTGCCGCCGGATCGCATTGCTGTGCGCCTGCTCTTTGTGGGGCAGGGAATGGCAGTGCAGGTGCAATCTGACGAAACGTGGACGCTGATTGAAACGGAATCGGCGTGATGCGGCGACAGCCGGTCATGATGATGGAAACTTTTTGTGGCAATTTCTGATCTGGTCAGTCTGAGTCTGCGAATTGAGCGCGATGCGACGATCCCGGAGGATCAGCTTCGTCGGCGGGATCGCGTGATTGGACAGGAACTGCGCGCGCTGCGGCATAAGCCCGGGCGACAGTTGCAGCATTGGCTGGAGGCTGTCGCGTACGTCGAGGATCAGGAGCGTGCGAAGCGCGCGGAGCAGGCGGCGGGTGTTGTGGGGTTGCTCTTGTTTGTGGTCGGTCTAGTCTTCGGCATCGGCGCGGCAGTGGGGGCGTTTTATTACACGGGCGCGCGACCGATCAACATTCTCCCCGTACTGGCGCTCTTTGTCGTGCTGCCGCTGTTGCTGCTGCTTGGCTTTGTCTTCGTTGCGTTGCCATCCGGCCTGACGCGCCGCTTGCCTGGCATTGCGGGGCTGCAGGATACGCTCATTCTGCTCTACGCGGGTGTGCTGGGTCTGGTCATGCGTCTGCTTCCGCAACGCTATCGCGAAGCAATCGGCGCGGCGATGGGGCAGGGGCGGATGCTGCATCGCATTTATGGTTACGTGCAGAAGTGGCTCTTGCTGCGCTGGTCGCAATCATTCAGCGTGGCGTTCATGCTCGGAGCGCTGGCATGGTTTGTTGGCCTGCTTACGGTCAGCGACCTCGCGTTCACATGGAGTACGACGCTGCAGATCGAAGATGCGCAGGCGCATGAGATCACGACGTACGCTTCGCTGCCTTGGGCAACGGTCTGGCCTGAAGCGCAGCCATCGGTTGAACTGATTGAGAAGACGCGCTACTTCCGTGTGCAGGAGCAGATTCTGCGCGATGGGGTGATGCCACAGGCGCTCGGTGGGTGGTGGCCGTTTCTTCTGGCGTCGATGATCGCCTATGGCTTGCTGCCGCGTTTGGTCGCGTGGTTCTTCACGGGGTGGCGACTGAATGCGGCGCTTCGGTGGAGTTTTCTGCACACACCCGGTGCGGCGGAGGTGCTGGATCGGCTGAACCATGCGGTGATTCAGACGCGCTCGCTGACACGTGAGGAGAACGGCGAAACGAGAGTCACCACGGGCGAGCAAGAGCGCAAAGCCGCAGAACCGCTGCATGCGCAAGGCCGTACCGCGGTGGTGATCAACTGGTCGCAAACACCACTTAACGAGCAAGGTTTGACCGAGCATGTCGCTGCGAGTCTTGGCTTTGCGATGCAGCAGCGGGATGAAGCAGGCGGCGGGCAGTCGATTGAAGCGGATAACGACACGATCGTCCGCGTTGCTGCCGCATTCGATGATCCCGAGATGAAAGTCGGCGCAGCGGTGGTCGTAGTCAAGGCGTGGGAGCCGCCTACGATGGAACTCTGTGATTTCATCGAAGACCTGCGCGGCAAACTGGGTTCAGGCAAACGCATTATCGTCGCACCATACGACGAGCCGGGCGATGCAACACGTCGCGACGTTCACGAAGAGCAGTGGAGGCAGAAGATGAAGTCGTTGGGTGATCCCTGGCTGAGCGTACGGCCGCTTGATCACAGTGTGCGACG
>JAKSCU010000207.1 GCA_022360435.1 Bacillota bacterium | reverse complement strand
CACGGTCTTCGCTCGATCGCCAGCACCACGCTGAACGAACATGCGTTTGATCCCTTTATCATTGAAGCGGCGCTGGCCCATCAAGACTCCAACGAAGTGCGCCGGGCTTATAATCGCGCCGACTATTTACAACGCCGCAAAGTGATGATGGCATTTTGGTCTGATCATATCGAGGCGGCGGCTACCGGCAAAACCACCTGCACAAAAAACCCGGCACAGGGGCCGGGCCTCTATTGACTAATAACAGTCACTCCACTTTCCTTCGACTTTTCTTTTTCCCCATTCGGGAACCAATAATAACGGCCTCAGCATCAGCCAATCCCTCATCCATTTTAGGCAACAGAATGCGATGACTATAAACCAGTTCCTCAGCTTCCAGCAGCGCCTCCAAGTTCTCATTAATACGCACCAGCGCCTTATTCAACGTATCGCGAGTCACACCTGTTTGCTCGCGGGCCGCTGAGCGGTCCAGGCCATCAACCAACACTAGCTTAGTGGCTTGTTTGGTACTTGCTGCGAGCTTTAACCCCCCTATGGCAAAATCAAATGCGCTTTGGCTCATTGACATACTTTCTGCGATATCCCTGGCTAATTTTTCGGTCTTATTGTCGACCATTATATCACCCCGCACCAGCCCATGAATGTGCGCGGACTTGGGCGCGCCACCCATCCAAAACCATTCATAGATGGCTTTATATTAAATTTATTGCACTTTAATGCATTTACAATTGCATTTCCATACATAAATGTGTAAGTATAAAGATATTAGTTTGGGCGCATAGCTGGGCAAATCGCGCCATATGAGGACAAGGATAGATAGTGGATCACTCCCATCAAAAGACTGACAGCCGCCTACTCCAGCATTTAGCAGGGGCTGTCAGAGCCCGTAACAAACCCGGCAACTCAGACACCGGGGCAAGATATGGCCACGAGATTCACTGCCATTTTAAGCGACTCCTCCCCGCTAAAAAATCACCATTGTATAGGGCAAGATATAGGGATTTATTAGCGGAACCGGGCAGGCCCTTACCACTTGAAACGCAGCAATTAAACTTTGAAAGGATGCATATTCATGACCAACCGATTTAGCGGCAAAACACCCAATATCAGTCTCGATCAACAAGCGTGTAATAAACACTCCTCTAAACCCAAACGCGCCATAACTGAGAGGTTAGTTGATACCGAGCGGGGGAGAGCGCAGATTTTTGCACGAATTTTGATAAGGCGTGAAGGATTATTGACAGATAACATCAGGGAACGCGGTTACTTGGCTACGCTATGTCGTTATATCAGCGAATACGGATTTAATGGCGAACAACTAGGTGTTACACAAACTCTTTTTGCTATAGTAGTGAGGGCAGGTAGAAAGGAATTTGGGAATAATCAATATTAATTTAACTAACTTTCTAACACCTAAACTAGCTTGAACTGTGTAAAGCAAGTTAGTACTATAGCTTATTGTTTATACATATTTGTGCAAGTATATAAATCATCGAGTTTTATTTAGTTTTTACTATGAATACAGTACTAACACACCATATATTTCACCAAAAAATGTCCAAGTAAAATAACATAATAAATCCTTGTTTTAACAGAGAATTACCGAACTAGAGCTGCAAACATTTCTTCTCACTTTTAGTTGATGATT
>JAKSCU010000024.1 GCA_022360435.1 Bacillota bacterium | reverse complement strand
TGGCCATCAGTTGAGGGTCAACGGGAACCTCACGGTCCTCTTTCGACCACCGAGCCACCTTCCACTTGGCGCCCGGAATCCGGCCCGTCTCCATCACCTCGATGGCAAACAGCGTATCTGATACCATTGCCCCCTTGTGCATCGGCACCACCTTGGCCGAGCGCAGTACCCGCAGAGATTCCCGGTACTCTTTGATCAGGTCTTGCATCAAAACCACCCCCTTGGAAAAGTTAGAGAGGCCCGAAGCTTACGCCCCGGCCTCTCGTTTGTTCGAGTCAGCCTCCACCCTATACGATTTTTTGATGTCCCATTTTACCAACCGGCCGTCTTGCACCTTGAAAATTACCTCTCCGTATCGGAGTCGGTCTATCTCCCCTGCTTGCCGCTGGAGCTCGGCCGCCAGTTGGTCGGTCAGCTTCTGCAGCATCACACCCCCCTTTGCCCTACGCCTCCCCTGGGTCCCCGCCGGGCGCTGCCAGGTCCGCTTGTCCCCGGGGCGATCAGTCCCGGGGGCCCAACTGAGCATCAATCCTACTATGCGGTGCCATAGCCACCCGCCCCTCGTCGTATGCGGTATTCATCAGTTCCGCTGCGCTCACGCGGATGCGCTGGCGCATTTCTTCGGTGAATGTCTGTCCTACAAAAGCACCCATTGCCTGGCGCAGTTCGCCGAGAATATCGTAACTTGTTTTCATTTCACACCCCCGCTATTGCACATCTTCTTTGAACTACTCACCTAAGCCTGGCTTGGTCAGCTATCATCATGGCCATATTTGCCACGTCCGCAGCCTCTTTAATGATTTTTTCTCTACACAAATCATGTTTACATATTAGCGCTGCAACCTCTCCTACTTCTTCAGTCAGTTTTATAACTAGCCACTCAAGCGAGCAATTTTCCCAGCCACCTTTGTGGTCATTAGCCTGGAGTCGCTCCTCCATAAGTCTTGTAAACCACCGAACTTCTTCTCTGATTACTGCTTCTTTTTTAGTCTCTGCTTTATTAGGCACGCTCGCGATACACACATTGCAACTGCAGCTAAGACATTCCTTGGTTTTCCCGCAAGAACTCATCTCTTCGCATTCTTGAAAGTCCTTTGATTGTTGTTTGTTCATAACAAGTTCCTCCTTCACATAATTAACAAACTACGTCCTATCTACCCCGCTACTTCCTCATCAACATATAAAATCGTGAGCACCTGCCACCCGCTTGGTGTCACCTCCAGCACCGCAGTCAACCAGGGAAGAACCTCAATCTTCGCGGCCCTGGTGTTGTCAAAGTACACCCCACTGGCCAGCTGGTTGTTTAGCTTCGAGTGCAACAACCTTTTCAATTGCCGGCGCGGCATTCGAGAATATGGCCCAGCGCGCTCCTGGAAGCGTTCCCAGGCGTGTTCGGTCAGCACTACGCTGTGCGGCCTGGGCTTCATTACCCGCGGCATTATTACCACCTCCGGTTTAAACCAACTCACTCTCTTTCGGTATCCGAATTTGTCTCTCACGCACTTTTCTGACCAGCCTTCTTCTGTTGTCCGGTCGCTTTCAGCTTTTCAATTACACCGTTCATATGCTCCCCGGCCGCTGTTTGGGCTATCATCCGCTCCTCTTGGGTTTCCGCCTGGTCGCCCATGAGCCCGATAAACTGACTAACCTTTAGACCCAAGGCTTCTTGAATAAATTCATCCGTACCGCTGTCACTGACAAGGTAATAACACAAAACCGAATCCTGCTGACCAATCCGGTGTGCCCTATCTTCACCTTGTGAATGAATGGCCGGTGACCAATCAAGCTCGCCAAAGACTACACAGTTTGCCGCCTGTAGATTTAAACCAGACGCAGCCCGTAGAGAAATCAAACAAAGGTTTGTTTGCCCGTTCATAAATGCTTCCACGGCGTTATCTTTTTGTTTGCCGGTCTCTTTGCCGGTTATCTTGACCGGTCCGTAATCCGCCAGTTTATCCATGTAGATGTCATGAACCGCATGGTGGTAAGCAAACAACAACACCTTTTCCCCAGCGTCCAACAGCATACGGACGAATATGGCCACATGTTTGGCCTTTGCAATACCGGTTGCCTGGCGCGTTTCGTTTTCAATCTCCCTCTTAACCCGACCGCGCTCGGTAAACTCCTGGATGGCATCGTAACCCATAGCTTTTTCGACCGCCCCTTGAATCAGTTCCCCATACAAACCAGTATCAAAGTCAATCTCCTGGACCACTCGCCTCTTAGGCGGCAACTCCTTTAGCACCTGGGCCTTGGTTCTACGGAGTAATAGACCTTCGCGCTTCAGGTAGTCACCCAGCAGTTCGGGGTCAACAACAGTGTCAGACCCATACCCGTAGCACCACTCCCGGGAGAAGCTTTCGTAGTCCCCCAGGCAGTGGAACTCAAGTATATTTAGCACATTCCATATTTCCCCGCCCTTGTTGTATATCGGTGTGCCAGATAGACCAATTACATTTTCACAACTTTCGGCCAGCAAGGAAGCAGAACTATACTTTTCAGTAATGCGATGACGCAACTCTTGTATTTCATCAAAGATAACAGCTCTGAAACCGAACTCTGGTAGTTCACGTTTCCAGCCACGCAATAGTAAATAATGAATAATGTAAATAGCTGCGGGCGGCAGGTTGTATGGTTTAAGTCCCTTGATAACATGAATGGTATCTTTGTCAGGCTCATTGAAAAGATTGAGCATCTGCCCAGGGAATAGTGGTACATTGATAAATCGGTGTATCTCCCTTTCCCAGTTTCTTATCAAGTGCGGCGGTACCACAATTAAAGCTGGGTATGCTTTTGTTTCTGATAGAAAAGCCAGTGCCTGGACAGTTTTCCCGAGACCCATTTCGTCTGCCAATAACGTGCGCCGGTTGTGCATCAGGTGCGCAAGACCTTCTTGTTGGAACGGCTTAAGCTCTCCGTTAAAATCGGCACCCGGGATAGTTTTTTGCGGCCGTCTAAGAATTTCTTCGCGCTTTTGAACATGTTCCACTGTTTCCTGTAGGGCTTGCTCCCATTTAGGCTGGTCCTCCACCTTCAGTGGATACCGAAGCATGAGCCAGTTGAGATCACCATTCGTTCGCTTAGTTGCCGGAAATATAGCCATTCCTCGTATCCTGCTCATGCACCCTGGAAACAACCGCTTAGCTATCTCAACAACGCACGGTTCACCATCAATTACCCATTTGCTGCCTTTGTATTTTAATGTGCCGTAATAGCGTTGCACATTTTCAGGTGGATTAAGATAAGACGGTATTACCGGTATCATAAGGCTATCCCCCAAAGCTTGTTCAAACCAAAGGAAAAGCATGGTTTCCCGTTTATTTCCTTCGGTATATCCAGGTTCCGTTCTACTACCAAAACTATTACTGTAATTTCAGGATTTTCAGCATATCGATTCAACTGACCAATTACCTGACGCTTGTATGGCTTGCCTTTTTTAACCTCAATGCCGACGCCGCCGGCCGTCAAAAAATCAATACGGTTGCGTGGACCAAGACGGTGTTCCTTGGAGAAGGGAATCCCGGCCTGTGTAAGTTTTTGAGCTATCATCTCCTGAAGCGAGTATTCGTCCATAACTATGTTAGTGCGAATACCCTCCAGAGCTATTAAAACTTTCTTTATCTGCCCGGGTATTAATTGTTTTTCCACACAAACACCTCCGTCCTTGGCCTCTCCCGGTCAACTTCCAGCTTCGGCACCATCACCTGGACCCACTCGCCCCGGTCGTCCTCCAGAATGCCGCCAGCTACCAGCGCATCCATGAGAAACTTTTGGTTGTAGTTGTCACTCGGATCGCGCACCCTCCGCACCGGGAAGCAGATAATCACCTGCACCTTGGCCAGCCGGTACCTGGGCAGCCGCATGGCCATCACCAGCCCACTAATGGCATCGGTAAGTTCCTGCTTGTGCATCTGCTGCTTTGCCCAGTGCCACTTCGACCACACATTCAGGCTGGGCGGCACCTGCGGTATCTGTAGCCACACGCCCCCGGGTATCAGCCGGGCATCCCACTGGACTGTTGGCATATTTTTTGGCATAATTTTGCTCCCTTTTTTTGGGGGCAGGATGCCCAGTTCCCGGGCCCGGGCCTCGCTGATGCGTGTCATCCCAACAACCCGCCTTTCCGCCCACGAATCCGCCCGGCCCTGGCCAGGTGGATCACCAGTAGTAGCACCTCATCAGACTCCCTCTTTAGATCGGCGGCCATTTCCGGTATCGGTACGCCAGCCTGCCACATCTTTGTGGCACGGTCCATGTCCGACCGGCGCCAGGAAAAATCCAGGCTCTCAAGGATGACCACCTTTG
>JAKSCU010000008.1 GCA_022360435.1 Bacillota bacterium | reverse complement strand
GTTTTTGTTTGTTTTGGAATGGTTAAACAGTGAATTGCTTAAAATGGAATGGCTGTCCGGTCTGACAAGGCTTTTGGTAGAAAAGGCATTTGGCTTAAGTACCCGGGACAGGTTGGGTGGAAGTATCCATTTCTTTGTTTATGATGTAATAAAAATATTTATACTGCTTTCAGTACTGATTTTTGTAATTTCATATGTACAAAGCTTTTTTCCTCCTGAAAGAACCAGAAAGATATTAGGTCGGTACAATGGAATATCTGCAAATATTTTAGGAGCTCTGCTCGGTACCGTTACACCATTTTGTTCGTGCTCTTCCATACCGCTATTTATTGGTTTTACGAGTGCAGGGCTTCCTATTGGTGTTACATTTTCATTTTTGATATCGTCACCACTGGTGGATTTGGCGTCTGTTATCCTGCTTGCAAGCATATTCAATTGGAAAATTGCTATAGCGTATGTGCTTGTAGGGATTGTGCTTGCAGTTATGGGAGGAACTGTAATTAGCAAATCGAAGCTTGAAAAATATGTGGAACCATTTGTCTTTGCCAATAAGGTGCTTGAAGTCGAGCAGGAAAAACTGACTACCTACGATAGAATTGATTTTGCTAAGGAGCAAGTTCTGAATATAATAAAAAAGGTTTGGATGTACATTTTGATGGGTGTCGGAATAGGTGCTGCCATTCACAACTGGGTCCCTGAGCCTGTAATAACAGCAGTACTTGGTCAGGACAAATGTTATTCCGTTTTATTGGCAACTATTGTTGGTGTTTTCATGTATGCCGATATCTTCGGAACACTTCCCATTGCTGAAGCGCTGGTTTTAAAGGGCGTGGGAATTGGAACTGCGTTATCCTTTATGATGGCAGTGACTGCGCTTTCGCTCCCATCTATGATTATGCTGAAGAAGGTAGTAAAAACAAAGCTGCTGGCTGTATTTGCAGGCATTGTTACCCTGGGAATCATTGTCATTGGTTTTGTTTTTAACGCTCTTGGATATCTATTAATTTAAGAAATAGATGCAAAAAGAGCTTTTTGATGCGACAGTCCTTTATATGTTCCACTCGGGCTGTTAAAATAATAATATGGCTTTAGGGAGAGATGTGCTATGGTAATTAAGATTTTAGGTTCTGGATGTAAAAACTGTTCTGCCTTGAGGGAAAATACTGAAGCGGCACTTAAGGAAGCAGGTTTGGAAGCGGAAATTGTCAAAGTGACGGATTTTAAGGACATCATGGCCTATGGAGTAATGTCAACTCCGGCACTGGTGATTGACGAGAAGGTTGTTTCCTTTGGAAAGGTTTTAAAGCCCAAGCAGATAGCTAAAATTCTTGAAACTCTTAAGTGAAAACTGATTATTTTACAAAGAATTAACAGAAACTTTATATTAATGGCAAGCATATAATTAATTCCGGCTCTGCCGGAAAACCCAAACATGGAAATCCTAGTGCAGCCTGTGTCACTATTAGCATAGTTGATAAAAATGTTAGGGTTTGAGATACAATATACGTATGTTACAATGAATCTTCCGGCAGCTAATTACCGTGATTGCTTCATATGTATCAGAAAATGAGGAATTATTATAAGAGATTTTGTGAATTATAAATTATGAGT
>JAKSCU010000216.1 GCA_022360435.1 Bacillota bacterium | reverse complement strand
GAATATAAATGTAAACACTATAAGGAAGGTATTCCTTGAAAAATAAAGAGGACTTCCCATGAGGATTATTAGACACACAGAACTTCTTACGACAACCCCGGAGAATGAACACGGTACATATGTTTTGATTTTACAGGCAAAAAAGAGTGTGAGCCTTCAAATAGGCAAGCTTGGGCTTATGACCGTGCAGCCGGGAAATTATGTGTATATAGGCAGTGCTTTTGGTCCCGGAGGGGTAAGGGGCAGGTTAAACCACCATCTGACAGGGGGGACAAAGCCGCACTGGCATATAGACTATCTGCGGCAGGCCGCAGATGTCATCCAGGTATGGTATGTATACTGCAGCACCAGGTATGAGCATAAATGGGCTGAAATTTTCGGTTCCTATCCCGGAGCTTCTGTTCCGATGCCCGGATTTGGTTCAAGTGACTGTAAATGTTCCACCCATCTGTTTTTCTTTGAACAGATACCCGACTATGTAAGGCTCCACAAGCTGACAGGTCTTTAAATTAATAGTGAAATTGTTGCAATTGATCTTACAAGAAAATTGGCAAGAATTTTACCGTTAAATTGTTCTAAAATATAGGCTTTTCTACATTTTATTAAAAATTTGGCCCTAAAGAGAATACTGAAAGTGGTACCGGCATATTTATATCGTATAAGAATAAACCAGAATCTATAACTTTAAGGCGAAATTAAAAGAGATGTGAGGTGGCCGGGTAATGCGTAAGACAATTTGTGTAATCACTGCTTGCATTATGATGATAACAATGATTTCAGGATGTGGTGCGCTGGAAAAGCTGGGATTGAAGGATACTGAAAATGATGAACTTCGTCCGGTGAGCAGTATAGTTATGAATGAGGATGAGGCTAGAAAACTTTCAGACAAGGTTCCCGTACGTTTGTATTTTGCAAATGAAGATAATTCAAAATTACTGGCGGAAATAAGGTACATTCCTATGAGCGAGGCAAAGAAAAGTGTAAACAGCCTGGCCTCTTCAATTGTAAAGGAATTGATAAAAGGGCCCATGTCCAATGCGGGTATGAAGGCTACCATACCTAAAAGTACCAAACTGCGCTCTCCCATAAACATAAATGCAGGAATAGCTACCGTGGATTTGACCAAGGAGTTTGTAGATAACCACCCGGGAGGTAAGGAAGCTGAAAAAATGACTATTTATTCAATTGTAAACTCCCTCACCGAATTGAAGGAAATCCAGAAGGTAAGG
>JAKSCU010000009.1 GCA_022360435.1 Bacillota bacterium | reverse complement strand
GCGGCACGCCCATGGAGTTTCCCACCATCGCGGTGTGCGACGGCATCGCCATGAACCACGCCGGGATGAAATACTCTCTGCCCAGCCGCGAGCTGATTGCCGACTCGGTGGAAATAATGACCATGGCCCACCCCTTCGACGGACTGGTGCTGGTCACGGCCTGTGATAAAATAGTGCCCGGCATGCTTATGGCGGCGGCGAGATTGAATATCCCCACCGTCGTGGTCAGCGGCGGGCCCATGCTGGCCGGCCGGCATGACGGTCGGAGCCTCTCCCTCAGCAACATTTTCGAGGCCGTGGGGGCGGTGCGGGCCGGCAAAATGACCGAGACCGAACTGGCCCAATTTGAAGAATCCGTCTGTCCGGGCTGCGGCTCCTGCGCCGGCATGTTTACCGCCAATTCCATGAACTGCCTCACCGAGGCCCTGGGCATAGCCATGCCCGGCAACGGCTCGGTGCCCGCGGTATCGGCGGCCCGCCGCCGCCTGGCCAAGGAAAGCGGCATGCGGGTGGTGGACCTGGTGCGGGAAAACCTGCGCCCCTCGGACATAATGACCCCCAAAGCCTTCGCCAACGGCCTGGCCCTGGACATGGCCCTGGGCTGCTCCACCAACACGGTGCTGCACCTGCTCGCCATCGCCAATGAGGCCGGAGTGGAAATGGATCTGGAGCGTATCAACCGGGTCAGCGAAAAAACGCCCAACCTGTGCAAGCTCAGCCCCATGGGTCCGCATTTTATGCAGGACCTGGACGAAGCCGGCGGCGTGTCCGCCGTGCTGAGGGAACTGGCCGATCACGGGCTGGTGGACGGCAGCGCCGTCACAGTGACGGGCCAAACCCAGGGCCAAAACGTGGCCGGCGCCACCGTCAAGCGCCGTGACGTCATTCGCGGCGTTGACGAGCCTTACAGTCCCACCGGCGGTATCGCCGTCCTGTACGGCAACCTGGCCCCGGGCGGCGCGGTGGTCAAAAAAGCCGGGGTGGCGCCGGAGATGCTCAAGCACACCGGCCCGGCCCGGGTATACAACTCCGAGGAGGAGGCCGTGCAGGCCATCAACGGCGGTCAAATCCAAAAGGGCGACGTTATCGTCATCCGCTACGAGGGCCCCAAGGGCGGGCCGGGGATGCGCGAAATGCTCACCCCCACCGCCACATTGATGGGCCTGGGGCTGGATAAGGACGTGGCCCTGATTACCGACGGTCGCTTTAGCGGCGCCACCCGGGGCGCCTCCATCGGGCATATCACCCCCGAGGCCGCCGAGGGCGGGCCCGTGGCCGCCCTGCGGGACGGCGACATCATCGAGATCGATATTTCGGCTTACCGGCTGAACGTGCTCCTCGGCGAGGAAGAACTGGCCGCGCGTCTCAAACAATGGCAAAAACCCGAGCCCAAGGTCAAAACCGGCTACCTGGCCCGCTACACCGGGCTGGTCACCTCGGCCGGCACCGGCGCCGTCTTCAAATAACGGTGTTGCAAGTTGTGCCGGGCATCATTGCTGCAAGTTGATGTAAATAATAACCAATGTCATTGGCGGAGGTGAGGGAAAAATGAAAAAAACCGGGGCGCAAATACTGATTGAATCTCTCCGGGCCGAGGGTGTGGACACTATTTTCGGCTATCCCGGCGGCCAGGTGCTTCCCATATACGACGCGTTGTACGACGCCGACATCAGGCACATTTTAACCCGGCACGAGCAGGGGGCGGCCCACGCCGCCGACGGCTACGCCCGGGCCTCGGGCAGACCGGGGGTTTGCCTGGCCACGTCGGGCCCCGGGGCCACCAACCTGGTTACCGGCATCACCAACGCATACATGGATTCGGTGCCCATGGTGGCCATCACCGGCCAGGTGCCTACTTCCATGCTGGGCCGGGACTCTTTCCAGGAGGCCGACATAACCGGCATTACGCTGCCTGTGACCAAGCACAACTATATTGTCAAGGATGTCCGGGAACTGGCCAAGACTGTGCGCGAAGCCTTTTACATTGCCAATACCGGCCGCCCCGGCCCGGTGCTGATCGACATACCCAGGGATGTTTCCTCGGGCGGGGCGGAATACGAGGACCCCGGCCCGGTGGAGTTGCCGGGCTACAGCCCGAGGTTGGAACCCGACCCGGCCCAGGTGGCCAGGGCCGTCAGGGCCATTGAGGAATGCGAGCGGCCCGTTATTTATGCCGGCGGCGGTATTGTCAGCGCCGCCGCGCATGTGGAATTGCTGCGCTTGTCGGAAACACTGCTGGCGCCGGTGGCCACCACCCTGATGGGGGTGGGCGGTTTTCCCGGCGACCACCCGCTTTCCATCGGCATGCTGGGCATGCACGGGAGCAAGTACGCCAATTTCGCCATATGCGAATGCGATTTGCTCATCGGGGTGGGGGTGCGGTTCGACGACCGGGTCACCGGCAAGCTGGAGGAATTCGCTCCCAAGGCCACGGTGATTCACATTGATATAGACCCGGCGGAAATAGGGAAGAATGTGGGCGTGGACATACCGGTGGTGGGGGATGTCCGCCGCACCATGCAAAAGCTGCTGGAGGCGCTGCAACCGCGGGTGGCCGCCCGCTGGCGGGACACTATCTTGAGCTGGAAAAAGGAATATCCCATTGAATTTGTGGAAAACAGCCGGGTGAAGCCCCAGGAAGTAATCCGGGAGATATACAACGTCACCGGCGGCAAGGCCCGGATTACCACCGAAGTGGGTCAGCACCAGATGTGGGCGACCCATTATTACACGTATACCCGCCCCCGCACATTCATATCTTCCGGAGGGCTGGGCACCATGGGGTTCGGCCTGCCGGCGGCCATCGGCGCGCAGGTGGCCTGCCCCGGTGAAACCGTCATTGACATTGCCGGGGACGGCAGCATCCAGATGAACATCCAAGAGATGCAAACGGCGGTTAATTATAATTTACCGGTGAAAATCGCCGTTTTGAACAACGGTTACCTGGGCATGGTTCGCCAGTGGCAGGAGCTGTTTTATAACCGGCGGTACTCTTACACCGAGCTGGATAACCCGGATTTTGTCAAGCTGGCCGAGGCTTATGGCGCCAAGGGCCTGCGCGTAACCGGCAAATCCGAGGTCCGGCCGGTGCTGGAGGAGGCGCTGCGGATACCGGGGCCGGTGATGATTGATTTTGTCATCGAGCGGGAGGAAAATGTCATGCCTATGGTTCCCCCGGGCGAG
>JAKSCU010000034.1 GCA_022360435.1 Bacillota bacterium | reverse complement strand
ATGTACTGCCAAATGCCGATTTCAAGTTCTTTTTGACGGCATCGGTGGAGGAGAGGGCGAAGAGAAGATACAGGGAGCAGGTAGAAAAAGGTGTCAAGGAAATCACCTATGAAAAGGTAAAAGAGGACATAGAATACAGGGATAAAAACGACAGCAGCAGGGAGCTTGCCCCGCTGTGCAAAGCCGAAGACGCTGTTGAAATTGATACCACCCGCATGAATATTCAGCAGGTGGCTGACACGATATTATCTATTGTAAAGGAAAAATAGGAAATATGACTGTGTTCAGGAGAATTGCTAAATTCATAACAAACATTTTTTTTTTTTTTTTTTATAGGGTAAAATTATATAATACCGATAATATGCCGGATAGCGGACCGGTTTTGCTGTGTGCCAATCACACGGGAGAGCTCGACATGTTTTTTATCGGCTACAGAATAAAAAGATGGATTTTCTGGATGGCCAAGGAGGAGCTGTTTAAAATACCTGTAGTAGGCATTTTAATACGTGGATTGGGTGCATTTCCCGTCAAAAGAGGCAGGGGGGATATGAAGTCAATCAGGCAGGTATACCGACACCTGGAGGAAGGTAATGTTGTGGGCATTTTCCCGGAAGGCACCAGAACAGGTCGGAGGAAAGCAAAAAATGTGAAAATAAGGCCCGGTGCGGCTCTTTTTGCATTGAAATCCAGAGCGCCTATAGTTCCGGTGGCTATTGAAGCTTCATATAGGCCCTTCAGCACAGTTAGGGTTATTTTTGGTAAGCCCTTTCACCTTGATATTGATGAAAACAAAAAGTATAATAAGGAAGAACTTACTGGGATAAGCAAAGATATAATGAGTAGAGTGTATTCTCTCCTGGAGGGAAAATAAATTGAAAATCCTTATTGCAGAAACCGCAGGTTTTTGCTTTGGAGTTAACAAAGCAGTTAACACAGTATATGAACAACTGAAAACTACCGACAACCAGATATATACTATGGGACCTATTATTCATAATGAACAGGTTGTTAAGCAGT
>JAKSCU010000603.1 GCA_022360435.1 Bacillota bacterium | reverse complement strand
TGACGGCGGCGTTTTGCCTGGCCGCCAAGGGTCACCGGGTGCGGGTTTTTGAAGCCCTGCCCGAGCCGGGCGGCATGCTGCGTTACGGAATACCCGGTTATCGCTTACCCAGCGAAATACTCAACCGCGACATTTCGTTTATTACCGGGCATGGTGTGGAGATTGTCACCAATGCCGGTGTTGAATACCCGGAAACCCTGATGGCGGATGGTTTTGACGCCGTGCTGATAACAGTGGGGGCCTGGAAAAGTCTGAAAATGGGCATAGAAGGCGAAAAAAGCGACAGGGTGCTGGAAGGCGTCGCGTTTTTAAAGGCAGTCAACAGCGGCAATCCTCCGGTTGTGGGTCGGAGCGTGGTGGTGGTTGGCGGCGGCAACACCGCCGTTGACGCGGCCAGGAGTGTAATCCGCCTCGGTTCCCGGGTAACCTTACTGTACCGGCGCACTTTAACCCAGATGCCGGCCCACCCCGCCGAGATAAAAGCAGCCCTGGAAGAAGGCGTTGAGATTAAAATTTTGGCCGTGCCGGTCAAAGTCAACCCGGATTCGGTCACATGCGTTAAAACAACCCTTGACGCCGCCGACGACAGCCACCGGCCGGCTCCGCTGCCGGTGGAGGGAAGCGAATTTGAAGTTGTCTGTGACACCGTAATCATGGCGGTGGGGCAAACCGTGGACGCAGGTTCGTTTAATTTGGAATTAAACGCCAACGGCACCATTAAGGTGGGGCCGGAATTGGAAACGCCGACAAAAGGGCTATTCGCGGCGGGGGACGCCGTCACCGGCCCATCCGCCATCGTGGAAGCCATAGCCCAGGGGAGGTTGGTCGGCAAATCCATCGACAGATTCCTGGGCGGAACGGGAGAAATAGAAGATGCATGTGACGGGGAAGGCCGGCTGGAGGTGCCGGAGGAGGTTCCCCGGGGGACATACCGGCCGCAGGTTGAAAACATACCGTCAATGAAGCGGGTGGACGGCTTCAGCCTGGTGGAGCCGGGTTTTGACCGGGATATGGCGATTAAAGAGGCCGGGCGCTGCCTGGCCTGTGACGCCAGGGATTTCAATGTTGCGGTCAACGATAAAATTTGCAAGGGCTGCGGTTACTGTAAAGAAGCGTGCGCCCTGGACATTTTTACCATTAGCGATTCTTTTAATTCTCAAGGTTACAAGCCGGCCGGGGTGCAAAGTTCCGACCACTGTGTGGGTTGCCTGAAGTGTCTGTATATCTGTCCGGATTTTGCCATCAACATTGAGAAAATCGGTTAACCGCTTAAAAAAACATAGCCCCGATTTAACACTCCTTGTGGAGATAATCGCGGCTATGATACGATTATTTTGCTCTGTTTGGCACAAAGGGAAACATTTAGAAGCTGTTTGATTTACTTACTGTAAAACGGGAACTTAAAGAATCCCATACCAAACACAAGCAGGATCAGGACCAGGAACAGAATGAAACTGCCGTCAAAAAATGTTCCTCCATAACCCATTAAGTACACCCCCTGGTAATATATTCTGGTATATAATTATTCATCAGGGGGGTAAAGTGTTAACGGGAAAAATGTAAATTTTTTTGCCATGACAGGGTGACCGCGACTAATTTGTCAGTGTCAAGGGACGCTTTTGGACACTTGGCCGGCGGTTTTTTCGGGTTGCCCTTTGGTTTTGGAAAGCATGTTTTTTAATTGCTGAAACAGTTTCCTGCGGGGCGAAAATGTCAGCACCCCCAGGAAAATCAAACTGGCCAGGAGAACGATGGTGGCGCCCGAAGCCAGGTCGAATTGATAGGACAGGCTGAGACCGCCGGTGGTGGCCAGGACGCCAAGGATTACGGAAACCAAGAGCATCCGGCGGAAATTGCCGGTGATCTCGTGGGCCGCGGCGGCGGGGATTACCAGCAGGGCCGAGGCCAATATTATACCCACAACCTTTACGGCTATAACTACCGTTACAGCTATACACGTCAGCAAAAGATAATACAATTGGTCCACCGGCACACCGCCCACCCGGGCCGATTCTTCGTCAAAACATGTCAACAGCAGTTCCTTAAAAAATAATCCCAGCAGGATGAGGACAACCCCTCCGACGCCGGTCAAAACCCACAGGTCGGTTGTTGTAACCGCCAGTATATTGCCAAACAGGAAGCTGAGCAGATCGGCGTAGTATCCCTTGGTGAACCCCATCACCACTATGCCGAAAGCCATGGCGGCGGAAAAAAATATGCCTATGGAGACATCTTCCTGAATCTGGCCGTGCCGGCTGACAAAGCCGATGGCCCAGGCAACCGCCACCGCAAACAGCCCGCCGGTCAAAACGGGTTCTAACCCGAGATAAAGACCCAGGGCCACTCCACCGAGGGCCGAATGGGAAATACCCACCCCCACGAACGACAACCTTTTGAGCACTACAAAAAAAGAAACAAAGGAACACAGCACACCGATGATAATTCCCGCCAACAGGGCCCGCTGCATAAACTCGTAAGCAAGCATATCCGTCATCGGCTTTCCTCCCGGCTTTCGCAGCCTATCAGCGCGTCGAATTCGCATCTGTACAAATTCCCGCTAAATAATCTTTCCATCACCTCGGAGGGACTCCCGTGCATGTGCATGGTTTTATTAATG
>JAKSCU010000189.1 GCA_022360435.1 Bacillota bacterium | reverse complement strand
TAGGAAAAAGTTTTTATAATTTTGAGAAATTTCGGGCCATAAATCAATCCTATTATAATGTTAATATTTGCTATTTAATATTTTAAAGCATAAAAAAAGGTTGATTTAATGTCTGTATGACCTGTAAGTGTTGATAATTAAGGGTTTAACATAAATTAACAAAAAAATTGCTATAATTTACGTGTATCTTGTAATGGTTTTCCTGTAATGGTTTGGTCAAAATTAGGATAATACTAAAGCAAGAGCCAAACTAAGGAGGTTACAACATGAAAGCCACGGGAATCGTCAGAAGGATTGACGATCTGGGCCGGGTTGTCATTCCCAAAGAAATCAGGCGAACAATGCGGATCCGTGAAGGCGAACCCCTGGAGATATATGTTGACAGGGAGGGAGAGGTTATTTTAAAGAAATACTCTCCCATCAATGAGCTGGGTGAGTTTGCCAAGGAATACGCCGATTCTTTGTACGAAGCGTTGGGACATGTGGTTTGTATCGCTGACAGGGATGAGATTATCGCCGTTTCCGGCGGGTTTAAAAAAGATTTGTTAAAAAAACCCATCGGCACCGCCCTTGAGGAGGCCATTAACAACCGCCAAACCATGGTCCTGGAAAGTGAGCACAGTATTTCCACCGACGACCGGGTGCAGTTCAAAAACAGCGTGGTTTCCCCAATTATAGCCAACGGGGACGCCATTGGCGCAGTTATTATCACAACCAGCGAAGATGCCCGCATGGGTGACCTGGAAAAAAAATTAGCGGAAACGGCAGCTTCGTTCCTGGCCAAGCAGATGGAGGAATAAGCGCCTTTAACAGGGCGCTTTTTGTTTCCATTTTAATCCGGACAGGCGGTTTGTTGGCATAAGAACTATTTAGGATAGAACTGTTAAATACCACATATTACCGCTTGTAATATTATTTTTTTCGGGCACTATATTAACGCAAGGTTCGTAATGGCCGAGCCAAGATTGTTACAGGGTCGAAAGGCTCTGTAGCAGTCGGCCGAAGGTTAATACAGGGTCAAAAAGGCTCTGTATTGGCCGGAGGGCAGATCGGTAAGTGTTCCGGCAGGCTGTACTGCAGTCCGAACGATTGCAGTATGGTCGCAAGGGATGTTTACCGGTCGAGCTAAGATTATTATGGGTATCGATATAATTTAACAGTAAGACATGGATCCGGTATGTCGTTTGTTAAATTAGTTGGGTTTGCAGCAGTCGAAAGATTGTTGCAGGCTCATAAGGTATCCATAATAGTCGAGCGAAGATCATTATGGGTGTCGTAATGGTCTATGGCAGCCGAAAGGTTGTCTTAGGCTACGTAGATACTCATAGTGGTTGTAGCGTAGGTCATTACGGGCTTGAAGAAGAAATCCTCTTTTCCGTCAGGAAAAGAGGATTTCTATTTTAAAAAAATTTTGCCGGTTTTAATTGGTCGGCGGGAAATCCCATTTCCAGCGACCTTCTTCCCGCACCATGTAAGCGGTATAAGTGGCGTCGGGCTGTTCAACACCCTCAAGCACCTGGTCGCCATTAATGGTGACCACGGCGATGTCGTTTTCAATTTTTTCTTCGGTTACCTGATAATCTTTCCAATTGCCCAGGCCTTCGTGGAAGGCGGTGTACTCGATGCCGCCCGGTTCCTTATATATTTCCCGGGCCTGGGGTCCCATCAGCGACCACATTTTATCAACATCCGGTATCGCCGCTATGAAGAGGTCCAGTGTGTCCGCCGGCCCCAGGGAAGCGGCGGTTTCGCCGGCGGGATCAATGGTTAGGTAACCGAAAAGCAACCCTTCACCGGTAAACGGGCGTTCGCCGGTTCCGACCCGCTGGCCCTCCACCAGCAAGTCCACTGATTTTATGCCGGGAATGGCCGACATTGTATAAGCCAGTTGGTCGACCATGGCGGTTACGCGGTATGTGCCGCCAACCTGTTCAAACTCCCGGCTGAAATCCAAAGCGACATGGGGCCGCTGTACATGCAAGTCCAGCAACTCGGCGTCCGGTAGGTTATTGTGCAGCCCCTTTTCTTTTTCGTCCTCGGTGGGCCCGGTCTGCAGCAATTCCAGCGCTTTTCGGACAACCCCGGCAGAGCCTTCGCCCGCCGGGACGGCTTCCCGGGTTACCGGTACAAGTTCGAGTTTACCTTGGTTGTCCCGGGCAAAATATATCTGCATGGTTATTGTTTCATTTGGGTGATCATTATCAGCGGGCTGTTCCGGTCCCTTATTCACCGGCTGTCCGCCGGCTGGTTTTTCTTTTGTGCCGTCACCGGTGGAGCAGCCGGCCAACAAGGTGATGCCCAGCAAAACTGCCAGGAAAACAGGCGTCATTCTTGTCACGGGCAATGCTGTCATCCTTTCGTGTCTTTTCTACTGTGACGTGGGAAAAAATAAAAAAGTTCCCTTTACGGGAAAGGGGGCATACCTCCTGGGGAGGAATGTCCCCAACTAATATTAGCAAACTTTTGGTTAGGGGTTTGGCGTTAAACTCCTTTGAAAGTTTATTATTCAGTAGACACCGACTGGGACAGGTAAGACAAAGAACCGTCCCTTGTCTTGCTATAACCGGGCTTTTTCAGAGAGAAGCTAGCTGCCGGTTTGACGTAACTTTTCGGAGTGGAATTTTTTCACCGCCTCGCCGTAAACTTCCCGGGTGGCGGCGGCAATTTTTTTCCAGCTGAACTTGACCAGCACGTTGCGCCTGGCCCGGCGGGTGAAGTGTTGGGCCAGTTCGGGGCTGTTGATTATCTCCGACACATAGTGCGCCAGCATGTGGGTGTCGCCGGGCGTGGACAGGTACCCGTCCACGCCGTGTTCGATGACGTCGCTGAGGCCCCCGGTGTCCGAGGCCACCACCGGCACACCGGCGGCCATGGCCTCCAGGGCCACGATGCCGAAGGGTTCGTAAAGGCTGGAAAATACTGCCACCGTGGCCTGGTTCAACATTCTGTTGCGACCGGCGTCGTCCACGAAGCCCTTGAATTCTACCAGGTCGGCTACGCCGTAGCGGTGGGCCAGGCTCTCCAGTTCCTGCTGGTACGGGCCTTTGCCGGCCACCAGCAGCCGCACCGGTCCCACATTTTCGATAATAGCCGGCAGCGCCGCAATCAGCACGTGCACTCCCTTTTCCGGCACCAGCCGGCCCAGGAACACGATGGTTTTATCATTCTCCTGCCGCGGCGGCCCGGTATCGATCCCCGCGGTTATATTTTTTGGTTCCACACCATTGGGAATGATTCTGATTTTGTTGGCGGGCTGGCTGAAAAGCCTGTTAATTTCGTCACCCATGTAACGGCTGCAGCCGATAATCAGGGTGGCCCTGCGGGTCAGTTCCCCCTCCAGGTGGTGGATATGCCTTTGCAGGTCGCTGTGCAGTCCCCGGTTTCGACCGTGTTCGGTGGCGTGGATGGTGACCGCCAGGGGCAGGTGATAGCGCCGGCTGATGTCCACGGCCGAGGATCCCACAAGCCAGTCGTGGGCGTGCACCAGGTCAAACTTTTGCCCGCCGTCCAACAATTGGCCGGCCAGTTCCTCCATACCTGTGTTTAATTGTTTTACCCAGTCCATAAAGTTGTCGGCGGTCAGCCGGTCGGGATGGATTCGGTGCACGTGCACACCTTCTTCCAGGGCATAAACACCTTTTCCCGCCGCCGGGCAGGTAATTACGTGCATCTGGTCCCCCGCCCCGGCCAGCGCCACCGAAAGGTCGTGCACGTGCCTGGCCAGCCCGCCCACGGTTTTGGGCGGGTACTCCCAGGAAAGGACCAGCACCCGGTATGCCGGCTGTTCCTTGGCGGGCCGGGCCGAATCCGGGTCGCTGCGGAAAATGCGGTAGTTCATGTCCGGTCAGAACCTGGAACGGGTCTCGATGGCCGATAGCGTTGGCTCGTCCACGGCGCCGTTTTCCAACATCCGCATCAGGGTATTGAAACGACCGATGTGGTTGTTGAACCGCCTGACGGCATAGTCCACCGCCGTGCCGGCGTGCATGATAAAGGGCCAGTCGCTGCTCTGGGCCAGCAGTAATTCACGGGCCGCCTGGTTCAGGCACCTTTCTTCGAGGCCCCCGGCGGCGGGGTGGGCGTCGGCCTGCTCCGACATCATTTCTTCGGCCCGGTGCAGGTGCAGGTATATCCAATCGGTTGAAGGATTTAGCCAATACTGGTTGTAGCCGCCGGCGCCCCAGCTGGACATGGGCAGGTCCACGGCCTGGTTTGCCGGGAATTCCGTCAGGTAATCCGAGGGGGTGATCATGCGCAGCGCCCCGGCCGCCGCGGTCTCCCGGCATAGGAAGTCCAGCCAGGCCGGGCCCTCGTACCACCAGTGGCCGAAAAGTTCGGCGTCGTAGGGGGCCATAACCACCGGACGGCGGTCCATCTCCCGGGCCGCGCGATCCAGTTGTTCCAGCCGCCGGCGGTGAAAATCCCCGGCGTCTTCGGCGGCCCGTTTCAGAGCGGCGTCCGGCAGGTAAGGCTCCTTGTGGGTCCCATCACCGCCGGTGATCCGGTGATACTTGAAACCGGTATCCACGCGGAGGCCGTCACCGGGCAGGAAGGGACCGATATATTCCATGCCCAGGTCATAGCCGATGTCACGATAAAATTCCCGGTACAAGGGATCGCCGGGGTAGCCGCCGTGCCTGTCCCACACCTGGCGGGACGATTCGGGATCCCGTCCGAAGGCGGCCACCCCGGCGCGGGTGGATAACGGCGCAAATATGCCGTAACGGGGTGCCGGGCGGCTGTTGGCTATACCGTGCCTGTCCACAAAAAAGTATTTGATATTATATTCGGCCAGTACCTCGTCCACTCCCGGGGCATAACCGCATTCGGGCAGCCATATACCGGCGGGGGGGCGATGAAAGTGGTGTTCATAAAGGTCCAGCGCCGGTTTTACCTGGGCTCGCCAGCCGGCCCGGCTTTTGATCAGGGGCAGGTAGCCGTGGGTGGCGCAGGTGGTGATAATCTCCAGGCAGCCCTGTTCCTGAAGCTGCTTTAGTGGCCGCAGCGGGTTATATCCACATTTTTCGTAAATCTGCCGCGCTTGGGCAAGTTTGTGCGGGTAATAACCGGCCAAGTGCCCGAATTCCGGGTCGCCGGCCAGGCGCTCTTGCTCCAGCCCGGCCAGTTGCAGGCATTTTTCCAGATGTTCCAGGTAACGTTCCTGGAGCAACCGGCTGGTCAGCATGGCAATCAAGGTTGGAGACAGGGAAAGGGTAATGCGGTAATTTATCCCGTCCCGGGACAGGGTTTGGAAAATGTCTATCAACGGCAGGTAGCACTCCGTAAGGGCTTCAAACAGCCATCGTTCCTCCAGGGCCTCGTTTTGCTCGGGGTGGTGGACGTAAGGCAGGTGCCCGTGGAGCACCAGCGCCAGGTAACCCGTGGACACTGTTATCACTCCCTGTTTGAGTTGTGGCCGGTTTGGTCTTTTTTTATGCCCATGTAAAAGGACATGGAGTCAAACATCTCATGAACTGTTTGCGAAATGGTTGGTTTTGTGGCGGTTGTCTGTTCGGTGGTTGAAACGCCGGTGGATTGCCATTGTATTTCCCCGGCTGCCGGGGATGGGGCGGCGGGCGGAACCTGTACGGTGTTGGACTTCATCAGGCTGTAAAAGCGGTCGTTGCCCGACCAGCCTATTTCCGCTCGGTAGCGGCGGGCCGGTTCCAGCTTGTTGAAGTACCAGTTGTTTGTCAGGGGGGGCAGTTCCACATTTTGCACAAGCCGGGGGCTTTGGTTGTCGTATCCCGAATTGGGCGGCAGTTGGTACAAGTGCAGCATCAACTGCCTTTCCCGCAGGGATTTTACCTGCCCGAAGGCGAATTCCCAGTACAGGAAGACGGTATCAGGACTTACCGCCAGCATAACCAGGGTGTTTTCATCGTACCACTGTGGCAATTCCATCCGGTCTATAGCGCCGGACACGGGATTTGATACCCCCTTTCATTTTGCATTCATGTTCATTATATCAAAAATATAGAAACCTTTGTTAGTTAAGTATCTATTAAAATTTATAACAATAGTATTAATTATTTATTTAGTCTTGGAACCGCGGCCACATAAATATTATAATGAAGTGGAAATTGTGAAAATCAGGCGGAATATTCATTTTAAGGAGGCGGACTGTGATCTGATGTACGCTTATCGAACCGTTTCGGTAATTCCGCGCTTGCCGGATTCCATCAGCCGGTTGAGAGAACTGGCTTACAACCTGTGGTTCAGTTGGAACGATGCCGCCATGGAGTTGTACCGGTCCATTAACCCGGCCCTCTGGGAGGATGTTTACCACAACCCGGTGCTGTTTTTGCTCCGAGTTAAGGAGGATGATTTGCGCAGGGTGGCGGGGGACGGCTCATTCCTGCGTCGCTATAACCGGGTGATGGGAGAATTCGACCAGTACATGAGCGACAAAACCTGGTATCGGGAGCAGGGTAAAAAGGAGGACCACCATTTAATCGCCTATTTTTCGGCCGAGTTCGGGCTGCATGAGTCTTATCCCATTTACTCCGGGGGCTTGGGCCTATTGGCCGGTGACCATTGCAAGGCGGCCAGCGACCTGGGGCTGCCCTTTGTCGGCATCGGCCTGCTGTACAAGTACGGTTATTTTACCCAGTTAATCAACCGGGAAGGCCACCAAGAGGAACACCACCCCTTCAATAATTTTCGCGAAATGCCCGTGACGCCGGTTTTGAACAAGGACGGCAAGGAACTGGTTATCCCCGTGGAACTCCCGGGACGGGCTGTCTACGCCAGAATATGGCGGATGAAGGTTGGCCGGTGCAGCATTTTTTTCCTGGACGCCGATGTGGCGGACAACAGCCGGGAGGACCGGGCACTTACAGCCCAGCTTTACGGAGGCAACCAGGACACCAGGATCAGCCAGGAAATACTGTTGGGCATCGGCGGTGTGCGGGCAATTAGAGCCATGGGCCTGCAGCCCACGGTGTGGCATATCAACGAGGGCCACGCCGCTTT
>JAKSCU010000010.1 GCA_022360435.1 Bacillota bacterium | reverse complement strand
CAGGTCCACCAGGTAACCCACCACGGTGGTGGTGCCCAGGTCCACGGCCAGACCGTATTGCTTCCCGGTGGTATCGCCTTCTTCCACGTCAACAAGACGCCAGTTTTCCTCGAACATGGACACGGTGGCCGTGACCCGCCAACCGGACCGGCGCAGTATGTCACCGATTTGGTTCATCAACGGCAAAGGCACCGTCAGGCCGGGATAGCGATTGGACAGACTTTCCAGCAATCGGTCTATATCCGCCTGGTTATTCGACAGGCCGGGTGGTTCAAGAACAACATATTGTTTTTGACTTACGGGGTCCAGTTCTGCTTCCACCAAAACCCTGTTTTGCAATATGGTGGCGCTGTTCTCTTTTGCCGGCAATTTGTTCCGCACCTCCTGGATTTTCGCGGTCAATGATATAAACCGTGCGGCCATTGGGATTGTCCCCTAGGCATTAAATTCACCCTCCAAATATATCACAATATGGCGAAATACTAAAGGGTACCTTGCGGTACCCTTTACAGAACCTGGCGCGGGCTGCGGCTGAATATTTCCACCAGCCGGACAACCAACCGCACCAGGGGGTGGGTCAACTGCATTTCCAGCGCCGCATATTCATTTTTCATTTCCGCCAATTCCTGTTGAGCCAGCCGCAGCACCCTGTTCAATCTTTCCCCTTCGGACATGGAGTGCTTCAGGTCGGTGCTGAGGGTATTGATTTCATCCCGCCATATTTCCTCCTCCTGGCCCCTGGCATCCTGGTTTCTCTCCAGCTTTTGCCTGAGGTTCACTATTGTTGTCTGCAGTTCGGCCACCCGTTCGGCGTGCTGCTCTTTCAATTCCATCAACCCGGTCTTGCTTTCCCTGTCCCGCTCCTTGTATTGCTGCAGTTTGCTGAAAAGCGTCTCCAGGCTTTGCTGGTTCCTTTGCAGGCTTTCCCTGAAGTTGTTGTTTTCGGCCTCGTTGTCCCTGGCCCGTTTGACCCACAACCGGCATTGGTACAATATGCTGTTGGCTTTGGAATCCAGTTTTTGCAGGTGCTCCTTGTAACGGTATATTTCTTTTTTGCGCAGGGCCAGCAACAGATCCTTTTCAGCCATCTGGGTAACCATTTGGTCGTAACGGTTGATGTCATCCTTGCGCAGGGCCAGGGCGGCGGCAGCTTCGCGCCGGGCGGCCGTTACCTCCTCCAGTTGTTTTTTCAAGCCCTCGCTGCGGCGGCTCCACCGTTCACGGTCGCTGTGCCAGCGAGCCCCCTGCCTTTTTAGCGCCTCCAGGTATCGTTTTAATATGCGGTCGTGAATAATACGGGTTTCAGCGTTGTAGCACCAAACCCCGTCGCCGATTTCCTCAAAATAAGGAAACTTACTTAGCATCCCTTTGATTTCAGCAATTTTCGTGTTTCTCCAGTTTCCCACCACATCCCGGAGCTGGGCCGGGGACAATCCGGTGGGATGCAGCTTGAGCGCTTTAATCACCAGATGCCGCAGCGAATAGTTGCCGGATTCCACCTCCCATTCGGTAAGACCCCAATAACCGTTTTCCAGTTGGACAAACCTTCCGTCGTTAATCAAACCGGCAGTCTCGGAAACCGGTTTGCGTTTTTTCTTGACGGAACCGTTATTGGTCATTTCGTTCAGGCTGAGAGGTTTTTGCTTTTTCAACAACAGGTTGTAATACTTGTCGTTTTCCCTCCGGCCTTCCAGGTTCAAAGTCCAATTATGCCGGTCCTCGTTACTGAAACACTTGTGCTGCGTCAAACAATGGCGAATTCTTTCTTCCACCTGCCCCGGGGTATATTCGGCCAACATTTGCCGGTGCACGTATGGAACCAATTCCGGCGCCGAAAGTGTCTCAAAGAAAAACAGCGTCTTTTTGAGCACATCCGTCAGGGAATTCAACTTGCCGCTCAACCAATCCCACCACCTCTAAAATAATTTATTGCCATATTTTGCTTATATATATAACTTCATTTCCTTTGGCCCAAATCCTTCCCATTTTTATAATTTTTTGTTATTTTTTTCCTTAGTGGCTTTCGGAGATATGATTAAAAAGCGCACTTGTTCAGTTCCCTCTGCGTGCGCTTTTTAATACTCTTATCCTTGAATCCGGCCATTAATATGGCCGGGTATACTTTCCTAAGAGTATAAAAAAAGCCGGCCTTGTATTGTGGCCGGCTTTACGGGCTGGTTTCATTCTTTTAACGCAAGCTGTAGTTGGGAGCCTCCTTGGTTATCACCACGTCGTGGGGGTGGCTTTCCCGCAGGCCCGAAGGCGTGATGCGGATAAAACTGGTTTGGGTTTTCAGCTTATGAATGGTAACGGTGCCGCAGTAACCCATCCCGGCCCGTAAACCGCCAATCAGTTGATATACCGTGTCGGCCAGGGTGCCTCCGTACGGGACCCGGCCCTCCACCCCCTCGGGAACCAGTTTGTTCTGGTTTTCCTGGAAGTACCGGTCCTTACTGCCTTTCTTCATCGCCCCCAGGGAACCCATACCGCGGTATACCTTGTATGTGCGGCCCTGGTAAATTTCCGTTTCACCGGGACTTTCTTCGCAGCCGGCCAGCAAACTGCCCAGCATGACCACGTCGCCGCCGGCGGCAATGGCCTTGACAACATCCCCGGAATACTTGACCCCCCCGTCGGCGATGATGGGTATGTCATGTTTGGCCGCCTCCTGAGCACAGTCGAAAACCGCCGTAATCTGAGGTATGCCCGCCCCGGCCACCACCCTGGTGGTGCAGATGGAGCCCGGACCGATGCCAACTTTGACAGCATCGGCGCCGGCGCTGATCAAGTCTTTGGTCCCTGCGGCGGTTCCAACGTTACCCGCTACAACCTGTAACCGGGGATATTTGTTTTTTACTCTTTCCACGGTGCTGATAACGCCCCGGGAATGGCCGTGGGCCGTATCAATAACGACGGCGTCCACTTTGGCCGCCGCCAACGCTTCCACCCGTTCCATGGTATCGGCGGAAACACCGACGGCGGCCGCCACCAGCAGCCGGCCCCCCTCGTCCCTGGCCGACAGGGGATACTGGCGGGACTTTTCAATGTCTTTAATGGTAATCAAGCCGCACAGGTTGAAGTCGTCATCCACGATAGGCAGTTTTTCCACCTTGTACCGCTGTAATATTTCCTTGGCCTGTTCCAGGGTTGTCCCCACCGGGGCCGTGACCAGATTGATTTTGGTCATGGCTTCGCCCACTGTTTTGTTCAGGTCCTTTTCAAAACGCAGGTCCCTGTTGGTCAATATACCCACCAGTTTGCCGTTTTCCACCACCGGCACGCCGGAAATCCGGTAACGTTCCATCAACTCCAGGGCTTCGTAGACGAAGTTGCCTGCCGACAAGTAGATGGGGTCGGATATAACTCCGTGTTCCGATCGTTTCACCCGGTCCACTTCCATGGCCTGGCGTTCAATGGGCATGTTTTTGTGAATGACGCCGATGCCGCCTTCCCTGGCCATGGCAACGGCCATCCTGGATTCGGTAACGGTATCCATGCCGGCGCTCATCAGGGGTATATTCAAAGCAATTTTTTTGGTCAACCGGGTGCTTGTATCCACGTCGCGGGGCAAAATTTCCGACGCCGCCGGCACCAGTAGCACATCATCAAAGGTTAATCCCGTTTTGTTGAACTTCTCCGGGAATATGTCCCCTCACTCCCCTCGGTTATAGTAATGGCGAAGTATATTTGTTAATTATAGCATACCGGGCAAGGTAAAGGACATAATTTATCGCCTGCCGTTCATGTCAGTCCTGACCCATGATGGAGCCCAAACCGTGGCGCATGAAGTGGTCGCGCAGGTGGGAAATCAGCTGCTCGGTCACGTCGAATTCTTCGGCCATTTCAGCGTCGTTCTTGCCTTGTTTTATTCCTTCAATCAGGTCGTCATGGTCGACGCCCACCTCGGTGGACTTGAATTTAAGGCTGGGTTCGGTGCTCCAGGGAACCCGCGAACGAATATACTCTTCCACGTCCGAACACTCCTTTTTGATTTATAGTGCCCGGGCGTTCATATCATTATTATGAGTCGGCAATCAGGACTGTTTTTTGACGGGGCGCACTTCCAGGTACACTGTCACATTTTCCGAGATTACCACCAACTCCACTTTGAGCCTGATTTTTTTTTCTTCCACCTCGATTTCCCTGTTGTCTACAATCCGGGGCACCAACTGGTAATTCACCGTGTCCAGTTCCTGACCCACCACCAGTTTCAACCATTCCCGCAGTTTTTTTTCCACGGTCATTTCCACGGTGCTTTTTTCATATTCGGTAAAATCACAATCCTGGGAAAAACTTACCCGGCTGCTTATTTTAGACACTACCCCGGCGGGATTTCGTTTCTGTTGGCGCAGTTGTTGAATGTCTTTTTCAGCCGCCGTCAATTGCGATTTTAACACCCGGTTTTCCAGGTACAGCACATCCACCCTGTCGCCGATGAAAACAGCGGTTGCCGAAGCGCCGGCGATGACGCCCACGATAAATATCGCCAGCTTGGGCAGCAGGCGTTTCACCGGTTCTCACCTGAAATGGTGAGCAGCAGGTAATGACCGAACTGGGCGCCGGCCAGGGCGCTGATAATGTAAACCAACTGTTTAATTACCGCCCGCACCTCACCCTGGAACAGCCCCGATTCCAGCACTTCAAAGGTGGAAAAGGTTCCGCCTATGGCCGCCACGATGGCCCATATTTTTATTTCCCGGGCCAATTTCAACATGGTGCCCACCGGCGGTCCGCCAAACAACACCGCGGCCAGGGAGCCCACCACGGCGGCGCCCAGCATGATGCCCAGGGCGGTAAAAAAAATAAGCACCGTCTTTTGGGTGAAGGTTTCCATAAGTGCAGCCTCCTCGGACAAGAGAATCCATGTCCAAGTATATGAGCCGCACCGGAGCTTAATAACCGACGCCCCAAGAGACAGGCCGCTTTTTTCAAACTTCGGGTACGTTCATGCGTCCCCCTTTGGACAGGGCGCCGGGTATTAGCCCCGGGGCCAGGTGGCTGACGTCATTGTATAGCATCAAAACGCCCTTTTCCCAACCGTAAAACTCCATCACCGTCAGCGAAGCGTTTTCCTGCCGCAAACGCCAATACTGGTTGAGGTCCAACCCGATCACCGTGCCGACAATGGTCCTGATGGTGCCCCCGTGGGCCACCACCGCCACCTGCCCGTCCGGGTTACCTTCCACGATGCCCTTGAGCGCCGCGCAAGCGCGCTCGGCCAGCTCGGCCAGGGTTTCACCGCCGGGAATCCTGGTATGCAACGGGTTGGCCCACCAGGCTTTTAATTCGTCGCCAAAGCGCTCACGGATTTCCCGGGCGGTCAGACCCTCCCAGTGGCCGAAATCTATTTCCTCCAGTCCCGGAACGACTTGCACCGTTTTTTGGTGCGGCAAGGCTATTATTCCGGCTGTATCCCTGGCCCGGGACAGACTGCTGGAGAAAAAGCCCGTAAAACAATGATTTTTAAGGCGCTTGCCAAGGGCCCCGGCCTGTTCCACTCCTGTGGGGCTGAGCGGAATATCCGACCGGCCCTGAAAGCGGGATTCTCTGTTCCACACCGTTTCTCCGTGTCTGATCAAGTATACGCGACAGCCCATGTCAAACCCCTCCCATGATTCCTTTAAGAACGTCAAGCAACACCACGTTCTCCCGGCGCGACCGGACGGCCACCCTGACGTACCGGTCACCCAGCCCGCCAAAATTGGAGCAGTCCCTGACCAGCACCCCACGCCGGGCTGTTTCAACGGCCAGCCGGGGCGAGTTTATGCCGTCGGACTCAATTTTTATCAACAGGTAGTTGGCTTCACCGTGGAAAGCGGTCAGGCCCGGAATAAGCGACACGGCCCGGAATAGAAACTCACGTTCCCGGGCGACCAGGCGTCTGGTTTCCTCCATGTATTCCTTGTCGTTAAGGGCCGCGGTACCAGCTGCCTGGGCTAGGGTATTGACACTCCAGGGATCCTTGCCGGCCTCCAGTTTTTTAATCAGAGGTACGGACCCAATCAGCATACCCAGCCGCAAGCCCGGTATACCGAAAAACTTGGTCAGTGAATAAAGCACCACCAGGTGAGGGTGTTTTTCCACCAACGGCAGCACCGTGCACTGGCCGGCATGGGCCACGAAATCCATAAAGGCTTCGTCAACCACCACGGTTTTATTTTCCCGGGCCGCGTATTCCACGATGGACTGGATAACCGCTCTCTTTTCCACTCTACCGGTGGGGTTGTTGGGGTTACAAATAAATACGGCGTCCGATTGCCCCAGTTCCTTTTTCAGGGCGACCGCCGGCAGGGCGAAAGCTTTTTCCTCGTCCAGGGGAACTACCCGCACAGAGCCTCCGGCTGCGGTAACCGCTTCGGCGTACTCGATAAAAGTGGGACTGGGCACCGCTACCCGCCGGCAGCCCAGGACCCGGGCCAGCAGATAAATCAACTCCGACGCTCCGTTTCCCGGCAGCATATTCTCCGGCGGCACGCCCAGGTAACCCGCCAGCGCCCGGCGCAGCTCACTGCAGCGGGGATCGGGGTAATGGCGGATTAAGTGCAGGCTATTATTGATGGCCTGCAGCGCCGCAGGGGAGGGACCCAGTGGATTTATATTGGCGCTGAAGTCGTGTATTTGGTCAATGGAACCGCCGGTGCTCCTGACCGCCCCGAATATGTCGCCCCCGTGTTTGTATTCAGAGTGCATCATTATATTATATATTCCTCCTTGGCGCTAAAGCGTAATACGCCACTTAGGGTCATCAATATATTATATGCAGCCTCCCGCGTTACACCGCGGGGGACGCCTACGCCATCCTTAAACGCCTGAACGCGGCGCAGGACCGCAGAAAGCCCCGGGCCGCCCCCGGCGCGCCGGCAAAATGAATGTGCAGGTAAGTGGCCAGCACATTACCGGCGGCGTGACCGTCCCGGCGCCCTTCGTCCCGGCCGGGTTTGTCCAGGCAATAAGCCGGGACCAGTTCCCCGGACACGCTGGAATAATGGAACTCGTGCCCCCGCAATGCCGTTCCCGCCGGCACCAGCACATTGTCGCGCAAAGCCGTGGCCGTCACGTAACCAAGGGCTACCCTTTTATTTTCCATGCGGCAGCGCGCCGGCAGAATTGCCGCCCCGGGCCATTCCCGGCCCTGGAAGTCGCTGATGCCCCGGCATAAATACATCAGGCCGCCGCACTCGGCAAAAAGGGGCATTCCCATATCCGCCCGGCGCCTTATGCTTTCAATGAAAGAGCGGTTCCCGGAAACCTCCGGCAGAAACATTTCGGGGAATCCGCCGCCTATGTACAAACCGTCCAGGTCGGGCGGCAGCGCCCGGTCTTCCACGGCGCTGCAATAAACCATTTCCGCCCCCAGGGCTTGCAGCAAATCCAGCCCGTCCTGGTAATAAAAATTAAAGGCCCGGTCCCTGACCAGCCCCAGACGGACCGGCTCCCCGGGTTCCACTGCGAATATATACTCCCGGGCCCCAATGGCCGGGGCACTCCCGGCCAGGCCGACCATTTTTTCCAGGGAAAGGTGCGGGGCCACCCGGCCGGCCAGTTTTTCCACCAGCCGCCGCACCGCCCCGGTTTCTTCGCTGGGCACCAACCCCAGGTGCCTCTCGGGCATTTCCATTTCCGACTCCCGCGGCACCCCGCCCACCACCGGGACCCCGGTTCTGCTCTCTATGGCTTCCTTCAGCAGCGCCAGGTGACGCGGGCCGGCCACCCGGTTTAAAATAACCCCGGCCAGGGGCACGCCCCCGGGCAGGTTGGCAAACCCCCACACCACCGCGGCGGCGCTGGCCGCCATGGAACGAGCGTCCACCACCAACAGTACCGGGCACCGCAATAGTTCGGCCACCCGGGCCGAACTGCCCGCGTCCCCGGAACCGATGCCGTCGTAAAAGCCCATAACCCCTTCTATGACGCTGATATCAGCGTCATGGGCCGAGCGAGTGAAAATTTCTTCAACCCCGGCCTCACCCAGGAAAAAAGCGTCCAGATTCCGGGAAATCCGGCCGGTGGCCACCCGGTGAAATCCGGGGTCTATATAGTCGGGGCCGACTTTGTAAGGCTGCACCCGCAGCCCGGCGCCGCTCAACATGGCCATCAAAGCGGTGGCTATGGTTGTTTTGCCCGCCCCGCTGTGCGTGCCGGCGATCAACAGGCGTGGAAAACGGTGCACTGGCACTTCTCCTTTCTTGCCGGGGGTCAACCGGGCCATACCCGGCCGGCCGCCAGCAGCAAGGCCGGCAGGCCCAAAACAAAAGCCAGGGTGGATAAAAACAACATATCCACGGCCCGGGTTATATGATCCGGTCGCAGTTCCTCCACCTGCCGGCCCATGTAAGCGCGCCGGGAAACTACACCGCCGTACACGTTTCGACCGCCCAGCCGCACTCCCAGCGTACCGGCCATCACCGACTCGGGGATGCCGCTGTTGGGGCTGGGATGGGACGAGGCGTCCCGGCGCCAGGCCCGCATACCCCGCCGCCAGTCACGATTGGAGAGCCAGGCGGCAAACAACAGCGCCAGGCCGGTCAGCCGCGCGGGGATGTAACCGGCCAGGTCGTCCAGCCTGGCGGAAGCCCAGCCCAGGTAAAGGTATTTTTCATTCTTGTACCCCAGCATGGAATCCAGGGTGTTAACCGCCCGGTAGGCCATGGCCAGCGCCGGGCCGCCCAGGCAGGCGTAAAAAACCGGCGCCACCACGGCGTCAACGATATTCTCGGCTACGGTTTCCACGGTGGCCCGGGCCACTTCGCCGCTTTTCATGGCGTCGGTGTCCCGGCCCACGATCATACCCACCTGCCGGCGGGCCGCCGCCAAGTGCCCCGCGGCCAACAACCGCCTGATTTCCCGCGCCGCCAGCGCCAGGCCCCGGGTGGCAATGGTGGTTGACACCAGCCACGCCCCCCCCAGCAGATACAGGAAAAAGCTAATCTCCCGCAGCAAGCACAGCAAAAGCGCGGTGGCCAGAAAACTGCCCGCCACAACGGCGGCGGCGATTATGACGCCGGCTGCTTTCAGGCCCGCCGGTGTGCAAAACAATTTCCGGGCCGCTTTTTCCAATCCTTCTATGCTTTTGCCCATCAGCACCACCGGGTGCGGCAGGCGGGGCGGGTCTCCGATTAACAGATCGATTAAATACCCGGCTGCGGCTTGCACAATAAATATATCCATCGGTTTTAACGCCCAAGCAAATTATATATGAGGTTCATGTCCAGGCTGTTGCGCACCAGACGGGCCAGCCTGTCGTATTCCCGCTGCCTTCTGGCCAAAGCGCCGGTCTCCGGTTCCCGCTCGGTCACGTCCAAACCCTTTCGGCGCTTCAGCCGGTTAATCACGTGCCGCCGGAAACCGTCGTCGTCAAACACACCGTGGATATAAGTGCCCCACACGTTCCCTCCGAAGGCCGTGCCCCCGTCGGGCAGGGTCACCGCCCGGCCCGAGCGCTGCTTGATCAGAAAGGCGTGTTTGGCACCGGGACCCAGTTCGGTGCGGCCCATGTGAATCTCATATCCCGCCACTTCACCGGCATAGCCCCCCAGGAACTCTCCCTCACCGGTTACTTGAGCCCGCACCTGGGTGGTAATCTTGTCCCGGGCAAAAACTGTTTTCATGTCCACCAATCCCAGGCCGGAAATGCTTTCCACGCCGGATTCGGCGCCTTCGGGATCACTCAGTTCCATACCCAACATTTGAAACCCGCCGCAAATGCCCGCCACCGGAACACCCTTGCGGGCCAACCCGACGATTTCCCCGGCCAGCCCGGTCTGTTTCAGATAAATCAAGTCCTCGACGGTGTTTTTGCTCCCGGGGATGATGACCATGTCGGGTTCACCCAGCGGGTTGTCCCGGCCCACGTAACGCAGGTACACGTCGGACTCGCTTTCCAGGGGGTCGAAATCGGTAAAGTTTGATATGCGGGGAATGCGCAGCACGGCAATCTCCAACCTGGAATCATCTTCTGCGGCCCGGTAGTTCTTTTTTTCCATAACCACCGAATCCTCGTCCATAATGTACAGGTCGTCAAAGTGCGGCACCACGCCGCAAACCGGCACCCGGGTTTTGCGCTCCAAAAAGTCGACGGCGGGCCGGAACAAGCCGACGTCGCCGCGGAATTTGTTGATAATCACACCCTTGATCCTTTCCCGGTCCGCCGGGTCAAGCAATTCCAGGGTGCCCACCACCGACGCCAGGACACCGCCCCGGTCGATGTCGGCCACAAGCAGCACCGGCGCGCCGGCTTCCCGGGCCACCCTCATGTTGACAATTTCGGTGTCCTGCAGATTGACTTCCGCCGGGCTGCCGGCTCCCTCTATCACCACTATTTCGTAGTTTCGGCGTAGTTTGTCCAGCGCCCCCGTGACCACGTCCCAGAGCCGGCCCGCCATTTCTTTGTGGTAACTTTGGGCGGTATAATTATCCAGAGGACGGCCCATTACAACAACCTGGGAGGCCGACTCACCGGTGGGCTTTAACAGTATGGGGTTCATTTCAACGGCGGGCGCAATACCGGCGGCTTCAGCCTGGACCACCTGGGCCCGCCCCATTTCACCGCCGTCGGCAGTGACAAAGGAGTTCAGGGCCATATTTTGTGACTTGAAGGGCGCCACCCGGTATCCGTCCTGATAAAAAATCCGGCACAGAGCCGCCGCAAGCACACTTTTGCCGGCATGTGAAGCCGTTCCCTGCACCATAATTGTCTTGGCCGGCATTATAGCACCTCCCGCCCTATCGGGGCCGCCATCGATTTCAGTTCCAAGGGGATGCCGGCGGTCACCAGATATACCCGGTCGGCGCCGGCGGCAACCTGTTGATTGACCCGCCCGGCGATGTCCCGGAACCGTCGGCCCAGTTCGTTATCCGGCACCAGGCCGGAACCCACCTGGTTGCTCACCAGAATCAGGACCAGTTCGCCATCCCGGGCCGCCTTCAGCGCACGTTGGGTTTCCTCCAGTATGTACGCTTCTTTTTCGTCTCCCGAAGCATCCTGCCGGGGCAGGGATTCATCAAGCAGCAGGTTGGTTATCCATAAAGTGAGGCAATCCACCAACACACAGGAACCGGCGGGAACAGCCAGCAGTTTCTCCGCCAGCAGGTGGGTCTCCTCCACGGTATCCCAGCTTTGGGGTCGCCTTTCCCGGTGCCGCCGAACCCGTTGGGCCATTTCCCCGTCGCCCACCCCGGCGGTGGCCAGGTAAACAACTCGGCGGGCAAGCGCGGCGGCCAGCTGTTCCGCCACTTCGCTCTTGCCGCTGCGGGCACCTCCGGTAACCAAAATAATCCTTCCGGCGGGCAAAACAATTCCTCCCATCAAAAAAACCACATTTCCAAAAAATAATTCGGGGATCAGCCAACCTGTTCCCTGACCTTATGCATCAGTCGGCCGTCTACCACGGCAATTATCATCAGAATTAACACTTCATTCTGCATATTATATCACAATTAACACCGCAGCGTTATACCGAAGGGGCGCTCCACCGTCCCACATGCCCCCCGAAAGCGCGCGAAACCTGCTCGCTGCGACACTTATACGCAAACTCCAACCGCTTTCCGGAAACAATCAGCCGGGATAAAAAAAGCGCACTCATT
>JAKSCU010000437.1 GCA_022360435.1 Bacillota bacterium | reverse complement strand
TTTTGATACTCTTATCCTTGAATCCGGCCATTAATATGGCCGGAAGTATACATTTCAAAAACATTAAAGATTAGAAACGCAACCTGCCCTTGTTATATTCCATGCAAAACTTGATTAAAGTTGTATAAGAATTCTTCAATATCATTTTCATCTACATTTAGCGGCGGGTCGACGCGCAGGGTATTCCGGCCGGGGCGGCGGGCAATGATAAACCCTCTGTTTAGCATTGCCCGGTAAATTTGCGCCGCTGGCACGGTATCATGCTCCGGCAGAAATTCTATGGCTATCATTAAACCTCTTCCGCGGACTTCTTTAATAAAATCGTGGTTACCGCATATTTCAGTCAATCTTTTAATTAATATTTCCCCCAACCTTTTGCTGCGCTCGACCAAATTATCTTCTTTGAGCACCTGGATTACAGCTCTGGCCGCAGAACACCCCAACGGGTCATTAATATGGGACTGGGAATAATAAAAAGAACTTTCATTCAGCCTGTCTATTATCCCCGGCGACATGGCGATAGAACTTACCGGGTAACCGTTGCCCAATCCCTTGCCCATGGAAACTATATCGGGTTGAATGCTATAGTGCTGGAATCCAAACCATTCACCGGTACGCCCCATCCCAGTGGTTATTTCGTTGGCCTGGACAAAACCGTTATTTTTACTGATTAAATGCACCAGGTTTTTTATAAAAGCCACCGGCGGAAACCTGACCTGCCCGGAAGAATTGCCGGGCTCAAACACGAATCCGCCGATTTCTTCACAGGGAATATCCCCGAAAACCCGGCATTGCGGTGTGCATTTATCCGGGCGGGAACAGGTGGAACATAAACTCCAGTCCAGCAGGTGCCATTCCTCGCCCCTCTTTTTCCCCGCCGACCCGTACGAGCCCAGGAAAGAGTCAACCAGCGTCAAAAGCCGCGGTTTACCCGAGATTTTGCGCAAAACCTGCACCCCAAATTCCACCGCTTCACTCCCGGAACTTAGGAATACGCATTTTCCACCGGGCAATCCCGTTATTTCCAGGATCTCCTTTGCCGCTTCTTCGGTGGCGGGGTGGGCATAACAATAACCTGTATGGCTGATATGATCTACTTGCGCCTTGACAACCCGGTTTACCCGGGGGTGGCTGTGTCCAAGGGGCGTGCACCAAACCCCGGATTCAAAATCTACGTACCGCCGGCCGCCGGAATCATACAAATAACAGCCCTGCGCCTTTACGATGTTTTCTATGATCAGATCGTGTCCAATACTCCAAAGAACGTGCTCCATATTTCCACCCGATTTATAAAAACAAATCAATCAGCTTCGTGACAGTTTGCCCTGAAACCGATACAGCTTATTGGACGTTTTCTGTCATTGTGGAGTTGGAAAACAATCCAATAATATCCAAACTGTTGTTGGAGTTAAGTTCCGGAACCTTCAGTTTTAGGCCGGTGTCCACTTCACTAACCGAATCACTTACTATCCCAAGATCCAACATCAGTTCCCCGGTAATATTGTCTTTAGCGGTTACGTTGAAAATAGTATCGGAATGATAGACGGTTTCCGCATAACTATACTCGCTATCAAGCTCAACAACAACTGCGGGTCCCTCAATACTGTTATATTTACCTGCCACACTGTAAGAACCCTCAAGGTCACCTTCTTTACCCAACGTGTCCACAACTATATTAAAAGCTCCATCCACTGAGCCGTTGGGATGACCAAAATCTATGTCTAAATTGAATTTTTTGGGGCCACCGGGAAGAAGGGAATGCTCATAGGTGAAGTCCTTAACTTCAATGAAATTTGTTATAACCTGTATTTCCTCCCTGGTGGGAACAGTCATGGTTTCCAGGCCGGAAGCCATTTCCTGCTTCATTTCCGCCGGGTCAACTTCCATTTTTTCAAAATTGTGCTGATTCATGCTTACAAATATTTCCGCCAGCCTTTCACTTTCGTTATTGGCTTTAGTCAGCAAACTAACAACTGTATCCACAAGGCCATCCTCATCTAACTGAATGGTAACCTTGGTGGCGGACAAATTAAAATATTGGTCGGGTATGGCTTCAACCATAAACAACAGCAACTCTGTATATTCCGCAGGCAATTGCTGTTTTTGGTAAAAAGCCATTTGTTCCCAGACGGCCTTAAGCTGTGGTTCAGTCATATACAAATACTCCGGGGCTTCTGCAAGTGAAGTCGGGCTGTTTTCAAATAAATCAAATCCCAACTCCTGCAGCAAATAAAAGAGGTCTTTGGTAAATATTATTTTATCTTCTGTCAGATAAATATCACCGTCGGCCACAACTCCTTTAATATCAGTGTCGTAGCTTAATTTAAGCGTGGAGGAATCATCCAATTCTGCTATCAACTTAACTGTGTCGCCCGAATAATCGCCATACTCTTCTTGCAGGCTTCCGCCAAATTTGGTAACTTCGAGGTTGGTTTCACTCTTGGAGTTTTCATAAAACCCTTTGTCTACCCCTATATTGAAGTTCTTAATTGCCGCCAACACTAAATCCTTGGCGGTAGGTTGCTGGGCGGCGCCGATTGAAAATACCGCGGTTAAGCAAAAAACCATGGCCAAAAATGCTGTTAATAACACTCTTTTTTTCCTGAAAATATTCATAAAACTCCCCTCCCGGCTATAATTACGGGTTACCATTTGTGAGTGTCGCTTATGCAAACACATAGTTACAAGAAGCGTTGTTTAAAAAACACATCACAAAAAAAGCAATGCCCGTTTAATTATACACTTATTGGTCAACAATTTGCAAAGATTTGCAACCAAAATAAACTATCCAACTTGTGGTAATATTTGGCGCGCACCCGTTGGAAATTACGGGCAAATTATGCAAACAAAGTTGTATAAAAAGACCGGTGGGAAGTAACCGCCGGCCTTTGGGAAAACTGCGGGGGACGCGTCATGGAACAGGTTTTATAAGCGGTCACAAATATTTTCTCATATATACCAAATCAACACCATCAGCTCTTGCATTATGATTTATCTTAACGGGCATAAATTCAAATTGAGTTAATAAACGCATCATTTTAAAATTGTCGGCGACCAAGCCGCTATCCACCGCTTTAAACCCAAGCTCCCCGGCCAAGGTAATGGCGTGCGCAATTAAACTGCTACCTATACCTTTTTGTTTTGCTTTTGGCCTTACTCCCAATCCAATTATTTCAAAACCTTCTATAAAATCTTTTTTGATTGTGGACATTCCCAGTATTTCTCCACCATCATCCGATACTGCCACAAAGTAACGAACACCCATATCCAAATGGTTTTTAAACCAACTACCGGCCATCTCTTTTTGAAATGGTTGCAGGGTATAGCTTAAAAATTTATGGTTTTCTGGATGGTTCCAGATGGATAAAAAAGCCGGGAGTATGTTGCTCAAGTCAGCTTCACTATTTTGCGGAACCAATTCTTTAATTTGAAAATAGGTCATTTTGAATCTCCTTTTCAGAAGCCAAAATTTCAAGAAAGGGAATAGAAATCCCGTGCCGTGTTAACACCGGCCTATTGTTAAACGGTTTGTCAGAGGCACATATTGTTCCAATAGAACAAGTAACCGTCCCCTATTGTGGTCTCAGTTCCAGGCCTTTGTACCGGCCGGTAAAACCAATCTCTTGTAAAGCTTTTTTATATGGGCTTTGCAAAGCCGGCAAACCGTTGATGGATTCCACCACTACTTTTTTTAACGGATTGAACTCACGGGTTAAAAGAGTTTTGCAAAAGGTAAAATACGCGGGTAAAGAAGGGTCACCGGGCCCGGCTTTGATTAAAAGCTCTTTGCCGTTACGCTTGGCCGCCACTTTCAACCGGGCGCCGTGAAAAACGACAAAATTGGTGGGCAGGCGGGCCGGAAGGTCTTCGTCCATACCGGGAATTTTAAGCCCGCAGGGCGACGCCGGGTCGGCGGCGTTTAACCAATAAATACCTTCCTCGTTTAACCCTTGGCGCAAGAAGCGGTTTGCTTCCCGGGAAGCAAACTGTAAACCGGTGATTTGGGTAAAATAATGCCCGGCATAAATCTCTCCGGAAAACTCCATCAAACGCAGCGTGCGAAAAATACGCCGCCACTGCATATCGGGCAATTCTTGCTGAACCAGTTCGCGGAAAAGTACGCCATAGCGGGAAAAAAGTTGGCGGACCCTCTCTTTGGCCAGTTCCTCCCGCTCAATGAGATCCCGCTCCTCGCTTTCCGGCAAGGCATACCAGTTACCTTGTAAAGGTCGCGAGGCCGACCAGCGGCTGTATCCCGCGCGGCGGCCAAAACCACGCTTGCCTTCGGCCTGCAGGGGCGTAAATTTGGTCAGGATGCCCCGGCGCAGCACGGCGAAACTATCGTTGGCAACGTGGCCACGCCAAACAAGTTCCCATAACCTTCGGGTCAAATCATCGCTGGACCGGCCCGTATGGCGGCTAAGCGCAAAAAAATCGTATTTACCCCACAGGTCCGGGAAAAGCGCCCGCCACTGCGCTTCACTTTCATCATCTTCTTCCCGGCACTCTTCACCGGGAGGAAACAGCTCCAACTGGTCGCGAAAACAAAAGCCCATCCGTTTGTTGCCGCGGCCGAACCAAATCAGGTCACTGGTTTGCATGAGGCTGTCCATCCAGGCGGTATAATAGGGCTCCATGCGGGCGGGCAGTATGGCCTCCTCCCAAAGCCGGGCCTGGCTGATCCAACCGAACAATTGCTCCAGCCGCTCTTCCAAATCCTCCACGTTGGATCCCTTACCCACCACCCCCTGATATGTCGCCAAAAACAAGGGCAGCGCCGTTACCGGCAAAGGTTTGATTTCCGGCCGCCGGGCACGCCTGGCCATGGCAAACAAACGCTCCAAATTTTCCCGGTCACATATTTCCGCTTCGCCGGCTCCCTCGGTAAGCGCATCGGCCACGATACATTCCTCTGCCAGCAGGGTGGCCAACACGGTGGCGCAAACATTGGCCGGCAGGCCAAGGCGCTGGCTGACAAAATCCCGGGGCACGGGACCGTAGTAGGATAACCACTGGTGCACGAATAGGGCGGTATCGCTCTTTATTGCTTCAGACTCCGGAGCCGCCGCCTGTTCCAAAAGGGCGGCGGCCTTTTTCAAACCCTCGGCCAGCTGGCCGGCTGCCCGGGGGATTAAAGGGCGCGGGGTCAGGTCGGAAAAGCCGACACCCAAGGCGGTGGCGATCCCGGGCAAATTTTCCAGGGCGCACAGGCCCGGCTGTTCCGTCCCCGGCAGGTGAAGCCAGGCCACCTTGCCACCCAGGGCGCGCTTAATCCGGTCCAAGGCGGCATCGGGTTCGGCCGGTCGGAGATCCCGCTCCATGGCGGCAAAAAGGGAGGAAGCTTCGTCGGCGGGTATGAAAAGACGTTCTTTGATCCAAAGCAATAGCTCCTCACCATCGGCGGGCGCGTACCCCGGGGCGGTCCGTTTGAGTTTACCATCCAATTCCCGCGCCAGGACCGCCGGTATTTCGGGCCGCAAATGAGGCGCATACACCAGCTCTTTCAATAACTCCCGGCTTAAACCCGACTGCTGATCCGAAAAAGGAGTGTCGTCTTCATACACGTATTTGTTGGTCTGGCGCCAGATCACATCAGACGCAAAGGGAGACGGCTGGTGAGTAACCGTTTCGCTGATCCTGATCCGGCCGTCGTTTATTTCGTCCAACAGTAGTTTGACGGTTTTCAAGTCAAATTCGTCCTTGAGGCAAGTGCGCCAGGTCTCGAGCATGATGGGAAAATCGGCGTACCGGGCGACCGCGGCCATCAATTTTTTGGCTCTGAGGCGGTTGAACCACAAGGGTATGCGCTTTTTGAAATTGGCCTTGGGCAGCAGCAAGGCGCGTCCCGCGTTTTCCCGAAATTTGGCGCCGAAAAAGCCCGAGCCTTCCAATTTGTGCCGCAATAGAGCCTCCAGATTTTGGGGCGACACCAGGGAGAAAAGCTCCCGGGGCGCAAAACTGCGGGGCAACGTTAACATGATGTTGTTGTTGGTGACATAAATCTCCAGGGGGTAGCCGAACTTGCGCTCCCAGGCGGCGGCCAAGGCCATGGCCAAAGGCCGGTTAACTTTGCCGCCCCAGAGGGTATGCACAATAACCTGTTTGCTGTCCGCGTCGTTCAGGGGGTCGGCAAAGTGTTCAATTAAAATATGATGACGGTGGGGCAGGGGCCGCCCCGTCACTTCCTGTTGCCGCCGGAGAAATGCGACGAGCCTTTCCATCGCGTACGCCGACCAGGCGTTTTTAAACCCGGGCTGGCTCGCAAAAGATTCCGTGTCCAGGTTTTGCTCGGCCTCCTCCAAAAAGAGGCCTATTTTTTGGGAATAAAAGAAATCCCGGTCTTGCTCTTCCGACCGCCAAAAGGGAACGGAGTTAATTGTCTGGTCACCGGGGATAACTTCCACGTCACTGTGTGTAACGCGCACAATCCGCCAAATACGGTTGCCCAGCATGAAGTTTTCCCCCACGTTCCGCTCCCAAACAAACTCCTCGTCCAGCTCACCGATCTTGGCCTTGGTGTCCAACTGGCGGAGATCGTAGTAACCCCGGTCGGGGATGGTGCCGCCCCCCATGTATATCAAACGGGCCGACCCGTCGCGAGCCTTGACCGTATTATCCAACTTGTCCCAAATGACGCGGGGTTTAAGTTCGCGCAGGCGGGTATCCGCATAGCGACCAACCAACATTTCCAGCACCAGGTCATAACTTTTTCGGGACAGGTTGCGATAGGGATAACTGGTCTTGAAAAAAGCGTATAGTTCATCCACGTCCCAAGTCTGGGTGGCGGTCATGGACAAAAGTACTTGGGCCAGCACATCCAAGGGCGCTTCAATAGGGGTGCTGGGCTCAATCTCGGCGGCGGGCAGGTTGCGGGAAGCCACCGCGGCCTCCACAAAATCGCTTCCGAAAATGGGAAACAAAACCCCCCGGCTCACCCGGCCCACCCCGTGGCCGGCCCGGCCAATCCTTTGAATGGCGGCGGTCAGCGAAGGCGGGGTTTGCACTAAAATTACGGTGTCCAACTCGCCAATATCAATGCCCAATTCCAGGGAACTGGTGGCCACAATCCCTTTCAGCGCGCCGTTTTTCAGTTTGTGTTCCACCGCCAGGCGGAGCTCCCGGGCCAGGGAACCATGATGGGAATAGACCAGGAGCTCGCCCGCGTCATCATTGATATAGCGGGTCATTTTTTCAACCGCCCGGCGGTTGTTGCAAAACACCAAGGTGGCGGTGTTTTCACGAATCACTTTCGTCAAGGCGACGGCCAGCGTCTGCCAGACAGCGTCCCGCTCCTCCCCGTCATTGTGCTGTTCCACAGCGTCAACGGTCAGGTTGTATTGTTTTTTGGCGGTTGAACTCAAGATAGCCACCGGGCGCTTTTGGTACCTGAACTCCTCGCCGGCCTGCCGGGCTTTAAGGCCGCCCACAAATTGAGCCACCGGCTCCAGGGGGCGGACCGTGGCGGATAAAGCGATCCTTTGGAATTCACCGGCTAAAGGAACAAGCCGGTCCACCGCCGTAATTAAATGGGCGCCCCGTTTGCTGTCCAGGACGGCATGGATCTCGTCCAGAATAACCGTTTCCACCCCATTTAAAATAAGGCGATTGTTTTTGGAACTGAGCAGCAGGTTGAGACTCTCGGGTGTGGTAATTAGGATCTCGGGCGGCCGGCGCAGCATCTGCCGGCGTTCGTTAGGCGGGGTGTCACCGCTGCGGGTGAGCACCCGGATCGGGGGAAACAGCTCGCCCGCCTCTTCAAAATAAGCCCGCAACTCTTGGAGGGGTTTTAGCAGATTGCGCCGCACGTCGTTATTGAGGGCCTTCAGGGGAGAAACATACAACACCCGTACCCGGCCGCCCGGCCAGTCCCCGGTGATTAGCTTTTGCAGCGCCCAGAGAAAGGCGGTCAGGGTTTTGCCACTGCCGGTTGGAGCCGTGATTAGGACATGCTCGCCTTGGGCAACCCGGGGCCAGGCTTGGACCTGAATATCGGTGGGCAGACCCACCTTTTCGGCAAACCACTTGCGGATCAGCGGGTGAAACATTGTTGAGACTACTGACACATTATCCCTTCTTCACCATAACATTCTTAAGCCCATTTTCCATGAACTCTGCAGCATACTTATCTTCGATATCCAAATCTTCTCCAACACCTCATCACGCTCGGCTTCTTTCCCTTCCAATCAACAGGAATGCGGTTCGCCCCCGACATATTGTCGGAGAGGCGTTCTCGGTTCAAATTGCCGGAAATATTTAAGCTGCCTTTTAATCCACCCGGTACGCAGAAAGCCGTCTTTTTTTCGGTCCCCTCGGTTGCCCCACGGGCGCAGGCCATAAAGTTTAGTCTACATCAATACCGATAATTTTCATTAAAGCTATGGCATTGGTGGATTTGGATACTCCGGGTTTCAAGCGGTAATCAAAATTAATTTCCCGGCCGGTTATCTGATCCGTGAAATGATAATTTTTTATCTGAGGGATTTCTTTTTCCAAACGGCTTAGCTCCAGATCGTGGGTGGATACCAATCCGATAGCCGCCAGCTTGTTCAAACTTTTTATGACTGCCTGGGCGCCAAAAATCCTATCTTTGGAGTTGGTTCCCTTGAAGATTTCATCGATCAAGAATATGAGCGGCTCTCCGGACCTGGCGGTGTCTACTATCAACTTGATTCTTTGCAGTTCGGCATAAAAGGTGGAAATATTCTTCTCCAAATTATCATTAATATGGATACTTGTATATATATTCATGTGGGAACAACTCAGTTTTTCAGCGCACACCGGGGCCCCGGCATAAGCGAGAATTAAATTAATCCCCACGGTTCTGAGGAGAGTGCTTTTACCGGACATATTGGAGCCGGTAATAAGTAGGATCATACCCGGTTCGGCCAGTTCAACGTCATTGCTCACGCGTGTTTCATCTTTTATCAGCGGATGTCCCAGGGCGACAGCCTTTATAGCCGCTGCGGACTTTGATATTTCGGGCATTGTCCATTGGGGATGATCATGGGCCAGGCCGGCCAGGCTGGATAAGGCTTCAAATTCAGCGATTACTTCAATCCAGGCTCTAATCCACCGGCCTGAACCGCCCCTCCATTTTTCCAGCTTAATCAGGGTTTGCAAATCCCACAATAAACCTATGTTGATTAAAGGATAAATGCTGGAATATCGAATGCCGGTTCGATCAATGATGCCAAATAGCTTTTCAATTTGCCGGGAGGGGGCGTCACCGCTCCGTACCAGCTTTCTTTTTAATTTCTTTAATAATGGAGATTCAAAACTCTCCGGTTCAATACACCTTAAAAGGGCCGACCAGCGCCGTATCTCATTAACCGTGCCGCCGGTCTTGTCAAAGGTTTGACGAGCGATTTTAGATGTAAAAGCTACTATTATTATTTGAAGCGCTAAGGGTAAAATCCAAAGATAGGCGTTTACCAAATTGAGATACCCCAGAACAGCCAAAACCAGGGTGATAACCGGGCAAAACAGGAGCAACTTTATGTATTTGTTTGTAAATACCGGTTTTGATTCAGCCCAGTCCAATAGTTTTTTAGTACCACCGGGTTGCCTTACGCTATCCGTCATGCCCGTTGCTTGAAAATGCTGGCGCCAATCCAGACGCGGACCAAGTTCTTTAATAGCATGCTGGCGATGTTTCATTTCGTCCAATCCGGTTTGGGAACTCAGCAAATGAGCCAATCTATCTTCGCCGGCAAAGGAGGTGGCGGCATTGAGATACTGGAACAGCGAGCCCTGCCCGAAAATATTTAAGTCGGATGAATACCGGTGTTCAGGGTTTATAAAACGCTCACCGGTATTGGAAAAGTCAAACCATTCGCCATTCAGGCGCTCCATGGCAATATCATTGATATGGACCAATAATTCCAAGTATTTAATCTTGGCTTTTATTTGATTGTGTTTAACAATCATCAATAAAAAGATGATCAAGGCCATTCCGCTGCAGAGAATTAAAACAGGGTTTGTCCACAGGAACGAATAAGCCAGCGAGAAAGCTACGGCCACCAGAAAAATAAGTGGACGCAGGAGAACAAACAGATTGTTTTGCCGCATAACTTCGGCCAGTTTTTCCGCAACATTTGCTCTTTTTAACCGGTATGTTTCATATATCGGGTTATCCACAGGCTCCCCCCGTCATTATTGGAATATTGCCCACTATTTACTTTATTTTAACCTCATTTTAGGGGACGGTTGCTTACCTTGGCTTAATTCACCCCCGCAAAACCAACTTTCCGAGAGGTTTGGCGCTATCCAGCGGAATGGGGACACACCCCTTCCGAGGCATGTCCCCAACTTATAACACCAACCCCTAATCAAGGCTTTTTCAGGAGACACCGGCCGCACTTCACACTTTCACAATTTTTATTTCAATAACCTTGCAACCCGGCGAAGTGAAAGGTTTTATAAAACCAAGTTAAGACACGGAACCGTCTCCTGTCCTACTCAAGTCATCAATAAGTTTATCGCAGCCACCGTTTTTTATGAATTCCACATGATCTTCTATTGTCTTAAAACACTGTCCTGCAATCTTATGGCATAAAATTTCGAAATCAGTTGCGCGATAGAATGCTTTCAATGTGTTTGTCGCGTTTGGATTTTTGTAGGGTAGTTTTGAATTTGTTTGTTTTCTACACCAGGCGAGAGTGTTCATCCATATCGCGGCACTCAGCGCGCCACAAGCATTGCCGCTCAAACCAAGTCCACCGGCAAATCCTGCAACCATAATCATTTCTTTATCACTTGCGCCCATTTTTTGGGCTACTTCAGAAGCGCAACTTATCGGTGGTCGAGGCAGACTAATTTGTTCGCGGGATAATCCTTCAGTTGCTGATTGGATCGCTTCCGGAGCCCATTTTTCCGCGAGATTAAAACATGAAACGGCTTTGAAGAGAATGTATTTCACCAGATTAAATCCGCTTGAAAAATCAGTATTGGTTATATCCCGACAATTTACGCTTTTAGCCCTTTGGGCAAATGAATTCATAAGGTTTTGAGTTGCCGTTATGGCTACAACCATGGCTTGACCGCGGTCATCGTACCTGCGAAAGGACTCCGCTCCCACAGCCAACGCGGCCCCCCAAAGCATTCCGCATTGATGTCCTTTTTGCATTATTCCACCCGCTAACGGGTCGGCGGCACGCTCCTCGGTTTCTATTGGATAACCAAATTCACGGTTTAATATATAAAAAAATGCGCGAGAACAAGTACCCAATTTCAAAAATACCCTTTTGGTGTCCCGCGGAATCTTTTTAATATAACCACCCCCTGCTCTTAAGTATCATACCGTCCTAAACCCCCATGCCCCGACGGTAACAATTACAATAATCAATTTTTCAGGAGACACCGGCCACACTGCGCTTGTAAACCCGTATTATTGTTTATCGCACTAACCCTGCAACTTGCAAATTAAAAGGTTTTATAAATACTGGAGAATAGAACACAGAACCGTCCCTGACTTAGTTAAAAGGATTTGTGCTCGGTCCTGGCGATTATTTCGTCCTGCAGCGCTTTGCTCAAATCACAGAAATAGTCGCTGTAGCCCGCCACCCGGACGATGAGGTCCCGGTATTTTTCCGGCTCGGCCTGGGCGGCCCGGAGTGTTCCGGCGCTCACCACGTTGAATTGAATATGGTGTCCGTCCAGCTTGAAGTAAGCCCGCACCAGGTGGGCCAGCTTATCGATGCCGTCTTCACCCTCCAGCACCTGGGGGGTGAACTTCTGGTTCAGCAAGGTGCCCCCGGTACGGAGGTGGTCCATCTTGGCCGCGGAACTGAGCACGGCGGTGGGTCCCCCGCGGTCGGCCCCCTGTACCGGGGAAATCCCTTCGGACAAGGGCTCCCACGCTTTCCGACCGTCCGGCGTGGCCCCGGTGACAGACCCGAAATACACGTGACAAGTGGTGGGCAGCAGGTTGATTCGGTAAACCCCGCCCCGAGTGTTTCTTCTGCCGTCAACCGCCGCGTAATAAATATCGAACAACAGCTTCATAATATCGTCGGCATAGTCGTCGTCGTTTCCGTACCGGGGAGTTTTGTTCAACAGCATCTGCCGCACTTTTTCATGCCCGGTGAAATCCTCCCGCAGCATGGTCAGCATCTCGTCCATGGTCAAGTGGCGCCGGTCAAATACGTGGCACCTGATGGCCGTCATGCAATCCGTCAAGCTGCCCAGGCCCACGCCCTGGATATACGTGGTGTCGTACCGCGCGCCGCCGGCGTTGTAATCCCGACCCCTGGCAATGCAGTCGTCGATAACAACCGATAAAAAGGGTGCCGGCAGGCGGTTGGCGTAAAGACGCTCAATGATGTTGTTGCCCCGGACCTTGACATCCACAAAGTATTTAAGCTGTTCACCAAATGCCTCCATCAGTTTGTCAAAACCGGCGAACAGCCGGGGGTCCCCTGTTTCGGGACCCAGTCTCTCCCCGGTGCGGGGGTCGACACCGTTATGCAAAGTGATTTCCAATATTTTAACCAGGTTGAGGTAACCGGTAAGGATATAGCTTTCCTTGCCGAAGGCGCCGGCTTCCACACAGCCGCTGGCCCCGCCGCGCCTGGCGTCCTCCACGGTTTTTCCCTGCCGCACCAACTCCTGCACAATGGCGTCGGCGTTGAATATGGAGGGCTGGCCCCAGCCCCGGCGCACAATCCGAAGCGCTCTTTTTAAAAAGCGGTCGGGGTTCTTTTTGCTTAGTTGGATATTGGAACTGGGCTGGAGCAGGCACATCTCGTCTATGACGTCCAGCACCAGGTAAGTAACCTCGTTTACACCGTCGGAACCGTCGGGCCGCATGCCCCCGGTGTTGATGTTGGCAAAGTCGGTATAGGTGCCGCTCTCCTCCGCCGTAACCCCCACCTTGGGCGGAGCGGGCTGGTTGTTGAACTTGATCCAAAAACACTGCAGCAGTTCCCTGGCCTGTTCCGGGGCGAGGCTCCCCTCGGCCACCTCCCGTTTGTAGAAGGGGTACAGGTGCTGGTCCAGCCGGCCGGGACTAAAAGCGTCCCAAGTGTTTAGTTCGGTGATCACACCCAAGTGCACGAACCAATAATATTGCAGCGCCTCCCAAAATGTGGCCGGGGCGTGGGCGGGCACCCGGGAACAAATGCCCGCTATATGCTCCAACTCGCCCTTACGGGCGGCGTCCGGTTCATTTTGGGCCATTTCCTTGGCCTTTGCGGCGTGACGCTCCGCAAAGGTGATCAGGGCCCGGGCGCTTATACCCATGGCTTTAAGCTCTTCCCGCTTATCATAAGCCTGGGGGTCATTCAGGTAATCCAGCTTTTGGAGGGCGCCGTCAATATCCGAGATAAAATCCAGCATGCCCTTGCGGTAAATTTTGTCGTCAAGCACGGTGTGCCCGGGCGCCCGCTGTTCCATGAATTCGGTGAATATACCGGCGTTATACGCGTCCCGCCACTTTTTGTCCATTTGGCTGAATATAATGTCACGCATCGATCCGCCTTGCCAAAAGGGTATAATCTTTTCGCGGTATACCCGCCCGACCCGGTCATCGACAGCGTAGGAAACCTTTTCCCGGATACCGAGAATATCCAGATCCCGGGGACTGTGACAGCATAACTCGGGATACGTCGGCACCGCTTTTGGTTCGGGACCCCTTTCGCCAACGATTAATTCCCCTTTTCCTATGTAAATGGCTTTGTTCTCCAGCAAATATTTAAAGGCCATGGCCCGCAACACCGGGGGTGAGTAAGGGCCGGCGCTGCTGTAAAAATCGGTAATCAGTTCCGCCCGCTCGGTAGAAACCCGCGGACGGGTATCCAGGCTTAACTGTCTTAACGCTGCAACCCGCTCGTTCATATAATCAATCCTCCAAATGCATTATTCCAATTATAACACAAAAAAGGCCGGTAATTAGTTGGTTCCCCTCCCCCACTATTTTTTTTGCGTGGAAGGATTGTCTTCATACAAATAGAATACTTTTGTATCGGAAATAGGGTGGCATGGACCACTCTGGAGGAAGAATCTTTTTGACCGTATTATAAAGCATTATTGAAACCATGAAGGTTCGGCCTTTTCACGAAGCAAGGCAGTATTCATGGTTTTGCTATTACAGGGAAAAATAATTAATGATAATAAGAGTGAGGTATGCCCATGCATGGCAGTAAACAATTTCGGATCGCGGTTATCGACGGTCAGGGTGGCGGCATAGGCGCTCAACTGGTGGAGCAGTTGGCCCTGGCTTTACCAGCCGGCAAAGCGGAAATCATAGCCCTGGGAACCAATGCCCTGGCAGCCGGCAAAATGCTGCGGGCCGGGGCCAATGAAGCCGCCAGCGGCGAAAACGCCATCATTTTTAACGCCAAACGCGCCGACCTTCTGGTGGGTACCCTGGGCATGCTGATGCCCTGTGGTTTTAGCGGAGAAATGACCACCGCCGCCGCCGAAGCGGTGTCTTCCGCCCCCGTACCCAAGTATGTGCTGCATCTGAACCGCTCCGGCGTAGAGGTGATCGGCAAGCTGCAGGAACCGCTGCCTCATCTTGTGGACTTGCTTGTTAACAAGGTGCGCGAATTATTCGCCGAGCAATGGGGACAATTGGAGCGTCCCCGAAGCGCAGGCGTGGTGGCCGGAGGGAAGACCACGGGACCGACCCCATGATATAAAAGCGCAAAAAAGCAGTCCGTGCAGTACATCAAAGACCGGAAAGCCAATTGACAGTTGACACGGCTGAGTTTCATAGTGTACCCTTTTATCAGGCAACGGGTTGATTGGAACAAAACCCGTTTAAGGTAACTCTCATATTTACGGATCCATGCCCCACGAAGCCTTTACAGAAGGTAAAGTCAAATACTTCGTGGTTTTAATTTGGGCAATGGCTGCCAGGTTTGCATTTATGCCCTGAATGTATATAACTCTTTAAAAAGTAACACTAAAAGAGGGTTATCAATGAATATAAGGTTGATTTCACGCTTGGCCGGTTACATTGTGCTATTGTTGATTCTATTCTCATTGACGCCCGTAGCCTTGGGCCAGCAGGCTGAGACCGAGGAAACATGGGACGATGAGCACTACTTCGTCAGAGCCAAAGTGGTGGAAGTGAAAGATCAGGGGGTAACCGAAGCGCCGACAGGCTCCCCCACGGGTTCAGAAACAAACCAACTGATATCGGTAAAGATTACCAGCGGTCAACATGCCGGCCAAATGTTAATTGTGCCCCACGTTCTAATGGACCACCCGGGTTATGACATCAACGTAGCGCACGGAGACGAAGTTATCCTGTATATTGAACCCGACGGAGACAATATTGGAAACGCTTATATTGCAGACTATGCCAGGGATAAAAAGCTATTGTATTTGGCGATAGTGTTTATGTTGCTTTTAGCTGTTATCGGAGGACTTAAAGGCGTCCAGTCCATAATATCTCTGGCCATCACCGGGGGGGCCATATTTTTAGTATTGTTGCCTCTCATATTCAAGGGTTATAATCCAATATCGACAACCGTCCTGGTGTCAGCCGCGGTGGCGACGGTAACCCTGACAATTATCGGGGGAATATCGACCAAAACGCTATCGGCCATTATAGGAACCACGGGCGGGGTTTTAGTGGCCGGCATTCTTGCTTTTATTGTGGGTACCGGCGCTCAATTGACCGGTTTCAGTGACGATGAAATGCATATGTTGATGTTTATTCCACAAGAGATTAATTTTGACTTCAGGGGTATTTTGTTTGCGGGAATGATTATCGGCGCGCTGGGCGCGGTTATGGATGTGGGCATGTCCGTTGCTTCGGCGGTGGAAGAAATAAAAAAAGCCAATCCTTTACTGCGATCCGGCGCGTTAATCAAGGCGGGCATGAATGTGGGCCGCGATATTATGGGTACCATGGCCAATACGCTTATTCTGGCTTATACCGGCGGCGCCATTCCTCTGCTGCTGATATTCATGGCCTATGATACGCCTATGATTAAAATGTTGAACCTGGATCTTATAGCAACAGAGGTGATTAGGGCTCTGGCAGGCAGTATCGGCTTGATACTGGCCATTCCCATCACCTCCATTACCGCCGGTTTACTATTGGGCAAAGGAAGCAAATATTCCGCCGTCGGTTCCTTTAAACAACAGCAATGATATTTGCTTATACACCGGGCATAAAAAGATTGTTAACCAACCCGCGCGGCCAATCCGGCCGGGTGCATCCACACCCGGCCCTGAGCCGCCAGCATAGAAAATATGATGAGTTGGCATCACAGCGGGTTCAACGTATATTGTGGAGAAGCCATCTGGCCTTCCGACCAGGAGGGGATTGAAAGGTTGCACAATATATTGTTAGGGCTCCCATTGCACAGGAATACTGCACTATATACCGGTATCCGAGTCGAATGATGGTTTCGCACGAGTAATCTATAAAGGCATAAACAGCGGAATCCGTGAAACTTTTGTGGCAAGCACAACCAAACAAGCCATGATAGATTCCATGTACAACACGTGAACAATCCTCATAACCATATACTGTCCACATTGTGAACTTATCTTGTTTTGATTGCAATTAATGTGTGGTAGTTAACCGGATTTCTATTTTTGGCATTGAGGAAAAATTTTCTAATCAATTGCAGGATTTTTTTATCATATGCCAAATAATATTAAGTACGAAGTTAATAGGTAATAATTATTAGATTAAGGCCACGGAGGTCTTTTTTCCGACTCAAATGTTGGAGAGGAGGTTTATTGTGGTTTTTTTTGTTATTTGAGAGGTGGTTTTTTGGAATTAGTGCCCATAGGGGTTGTTCACAGTCCCTAAAAATCCATGGGAGATACACCTTTTCAGGACCGTGTTTCCAAAGAGACAATGGAATTGAAGATTTACCCCGAATACACAGAAGGTGGTGATTATGAAAAGGATTCATATGTGTTTATTCAAAGGCAAATACTCAATTAAAAAACAAAAACGGAGGTTATGTACATGAAAGTAAAAGCTTTTATATGTGCATTTGTAACTTTGCTGTTGGTTTGCCCGGGACTTGTGTCGGCCCAAGGGGATGTGCAGAATGTAGAGGATTATGTTGGTAAAGGGAAAGTAACATCACTGCACCTGCTGGGTGCCAAAGCAGCAAGCATGGCCATGGAAGAGCTTTCTTTTGCCAGGGGCAATGATCATGTGCTGGCCATGACTGATGCGGGATATGCCATGATCGGCGGGAAAACTACCGAAAAGTGCATCGACGGGGTAACAGCGGTAAGTGGTTGTACTATAGGTAATGGTAATCTGCTTTTAATTCACCGTGGCAAGGAGCAACCGTTATGGTTTGCTTTCTTCAGAAAAGATACTAAAGATCTTATTTACTTGGAAGTAAAAGAATCTGTAATTGGTAAATCAGTGTCTGAATTCTATACCTTGTCCGGGGCTGAAATTTTTACCAAGATAAGCAAAACAAACATTGGGCTTGATGACCTGGTGAATAACCCCGATAAATGGACGGAAAACGTGAAGAATGAAATATTCGGCGGGAATGAGTTCAGCTTAATTGGTATTGCTAATATTTGGTCCAATCCCAAATGTTCTTATGATTTTTTACAGGCAGTACAACTTCATAACCATGTTTGCCCAGGGGTGAGTAGTGGCTATCTGATAATTAAATATTTGGATAAAAAGCTGCCCCTTCAGCGGGGGCAGAGATATAAGATTATTGCTTGCCCACCCTGGTGTAAGGAGGATGCTTTCCAGGCCATTCTCGATACCACAGTGGGTAAGAGGGGATTATATGTAAAAGGGCTGACAAAAGAGCAAAAAGAAAAACTGCCCCAGGAAGCCAAGGGAATTGCAGGGCTTTATATTAGATGGGATGACAAGACCGGCTCGGGAGAAGGGTTGGCGTTGGGGTTTGACTTTGGTGAGGTAAGAAAACTGGCCGGAATGGAAAATTATTTGGGTCCCCCTTGGGTGTCAAAGTTAAAGATGAATGAAATAGCAATGAACTATTTGGACAAGCCGGAAACAATGGTTACCACTTTAAAGCGGTTCACAGTTAATGCAGATGAATTGGCCGCCCTGCAGGCCGCCGGAATAAATCCGCTGGTTGAAATAGGACTAATGCAATGAAAGACAGGGGGGACGGTTCTCGTATTAAAATAATGGAAATAAAAAACGAACCGTCCCCCTGTCTTCATTGGCAATTACCAATGATATTTGGTTATACAGCGGGCATAAAAAAATTGTTAACCAACCCGCGCGGCCAATCCGGCCGGGTGCATCCACACCCGGCCCTGAACCGACAGCACGGCCCCCAACAGCAGGCCCCCGGCCAAGTAATTAAAAAATAGGCGCCTACCCGCCGCCAGCGCCGATTGCACCGTCTCCTCATCCAGATTACCCACCCGCACGGTAACCGGTTGCCGCGGTATATCGGTGCTCGGGTCAAGCAGCTCAGCCGGCGCCCGCACAATTTCCGGGTGGTCGGCGTTTACCGCGTTGGCCAGCATGGTGGCGCAAGCATCCGCCAGGGGCGCGTTCTTTGCCAGCGCCACCGCCGCGGAGGCAATCCCCCTGGTAAAGCTCCTGCCGCCCAACCCGCTGGTGGCTATGCCGCCAACTTTCCGGTCGCATTTTATATCCATGTAATGCGTAACCGCTCCCCCGGCCAGGTCGGTGACAACCCCGACCCGCAGCGGTTTGCCGGAGCCAAGCAGCAACGCGATATCGCCGCCGTTATTGACCACGGCCCGGGTCGCCCCGCGTTCACCCAGGGTGCGCAACACCTCCCGGGCAATGGAACCCGCCACTGCCGCCATGGGCGTTGCATCCGGCGACCCGGTGGCCCTGACCGCTTCAATCATTGACGCCAGCACCGGAGGGTAATCTTTCCCGGCTTCCAACTCTAAAACCGGTTTCCTGGCTGCATTCAGGTTAAAAGTCAGTTCCTCCAGTTGCCGGACGGCGGTCGCACCCCCGGCTTCAACGGCCTCTTGCAGAGGACGCTCCCGTTCATACGCTTCAATGATCATGGACATGGGCCCATAATCCAGCAGCGCCTTCCCCGGCGCCAGCCACTTCAACACTGCGCACCCTCCCCCGGCCTCAACCCTTTTTACACAGTTACCCGGTCCGCCAATCCGGCTTTGAAACACCTGATTATTATGCGTCAATCGCCCGCCTATCTCAACCCGTCTTCGCCTTTAACTTCTTCTATCTTAAGGCCGCCCACCCTGGGCAGCGGTCGACCGGAGTCGGTTACCGCCACAATTAGAACCAGTTCATTGCCCCGCGGGGCGTCGGGAACGCGGACCTCCATAGAATCATAATGAGTACGCACATAGGCGGCGTTTTTAAAATGCAGCGGCACA
>JAKSCU010000011.1 GCA_022360435.1 Bacillota bacterium | reverse complement strand
TTCACTGTCTGAAGAACTTTATTCCGTGTTTCACTGTTGATGTCGGAATAGTTGTTTAATGATCTTGACACCGTGCTGGGAGACATCCCCAGTTTATTTGCGACATCTTTAATAGTAACTTTTTTTTTCTCAAAAACTCTCCCTGTTTCCGGATTAATTTCGAGAAATATTTCGGCATCTCTATACTATAGCAATTGAAAAGGAATGTCAAGTATTTCTTGCATTTTCTGTATGGTTATCCCACACCGCTTTTGCGCACTACATGTATTGTAAATATAAAACCACAGCCCCAAAGAGTATCATGACAGCGGACACCTGGAAATCAACGGTACCAAGCTTCAACTGCTTCATCCTGGTCCTTCCCTCGCTGCCCTTGTAGCACCTGGCTTCCATGGCGGTAGCCAGTTCGTCCGCTCTCCTGAATGCACTGACAAACAGCGGTACCAGTACAGGGACAAAGCTTTTTGCTCTCTCTATAATATTACCCGTGTCAAAGTCCGCCCCCCTTGCTGCCTGGGCTTTCATAATCTTATCGGTCTCCTCCAGCAAAGTGGGGATGAACCTCAGGGCTATGGTCATCATCATAGCTATTTCATGCGCCGGAACGCCTATTCTCTTTAAAGGCTCCATGAGCTTCTCTACGCCGTCCGTCAGAAGAATAGGCGTCGTAGTAAGCGTAAGCAGTGAAGCACCTATTATAAGAAGTGTCAGCCTGAAGGTAATTTTAACGGCTTCCAGTATTCCCTCATAGCTTATATGCAGGAAGCCGTAATCAACAAGATATTTCCCCGGCACCGTAAATATGTTTATCAAAGCCGCTATGGCTATTATAAAAAGAACAGGCCTCAAGCCCTTCAATGTATATTTTAGAGGTATTTCCGACATAATAATCACGGTAAGGGTAAAAAGGGACAGAAGAATATAGCCCATGTAAGTATTGATAAGAAAAACCAGCACCATAAATACCAGCGTCAATAATATTTTAACCCTGGGGTCTGCCCTGTGAAGGGGAGAATCACCCGGGAAGTACTGTCCTATTGTAATATCTTTAATCATGAATTCCACCTTGTCTGCTTTTTTCCAAAAACTTAAGCAATTCTTTCCCAGCTTCCTCTATTGTAATGATGTCTTCATTTATCCCCGGCATTACACTCTTCAGTCTTTTCATCAGATAGGAAATCTGAGGTACTGAAAGACCAATCTGTTCAAGCCTTGCACCTTTCCTGAACACCTGCCTGACATCCCCGTCCATTTCTATACTGCCGTTATTCATTACCACCACCCTTTGAGTCAATCTTGCAATATCCTCCATGCTGTGGGATACCAGTACAACAGTCATATCAAATTCCCTGTGCATTTTCATCAGCAGGGAATATATCTCGTCCCTCCCTGCCGGGTCC
>JAKSCU010000012.1 GCA_022360435.1 Bacillota bacterium | reverse complement strand
GTCTCAAAAGTTCTCTTAGTGTCACGTTGAGCTTGTCGAAACTTTATATATCGACTCTTAAGGCACATTTCGACAAGCTCAATGTGACAAAATTCTTAGAATTAACACTTTTGAGACAGCCTCATTTTATTTTTTGGTATAAACAGCCGATTTTCTACTATTACCATGTCCTAAATTCAGTCAAGGGTCAAACAAACCAATAGATATAATTTAAATATGATTGCAGAACTTAAAAATATTCCAGCCCTATTGATCATTGCTGTGCTAGGTATGTCTTTGACAGGTTGCCCAGCAGAGAAAGGGAGGTATACCATAACCTCTCCTGATGGAAAGGTAGAGGTAGAACTAACGCAGATAGAGGGAAAAATTCACTATCAATTATTATGGGAAGATAAGGAAATGATTGCCCCTTCCGAACTCTCCATTTTACCTGGAGTATCTGCGAATATTACTGCCAGCAATGTCTCTATTGAAAGTGAGACATGGGAGCCGGTTTGGGGGCAGTTTAGCCAGATATCGAATAACTATCAGCAACTAACGGTTGATTTGAACCTGGACGGTACGAATGGAAAACTTTATGTCCGCACCTATGATAAGGGAGTTGGTTTTCGGTACGAATTGACTGGGTTTGAAGAAGGGACAGAAGCGAGGTTTTATTGTGAGTACAACCTTTCAGGTGAGGACGGTATATACTCTCCCGCCGGTGAAGGTGAACCATTAGGCCCGCTGAGAATTGTAAGTCTCCAAAAGTCCCAGGACCTTCCCCCTCTTCGTATGCCTCTTGTTGTTGAGCGGCCCGACCAAAAGCATATGGCTATTTTGGAGTCGGATCTCTTTTCTGCTGAAGGTTTTGAAGTAATGCACTTGAATTTTGATCAGAAAAAGAAAAGGCTTAATTCTGACAATGCTGTTGCGGCGAAAGGAGAGTCTCTGGTTACCCCTTGGAGAGTAGTTTTATTGGAGGAAAATGTGGGCGATTTAGTGACTAACACCGTTCCGGTGAACCTGGCAACTCCAAATCAACTGGAAGATGCCTCATGGGTGAGGCCAGGAAAGACACTTTGGGATTGGCGCGTGCACGGTTATCAAGCTCCTGACGGCTTTACATATGGTATTGATACCGAAAGCTATCTTAGATTCATAGATTTTGCAGCCGAAAAAGGGATAGAATATTTCCTAATAGACGATGCGTGGTATACTGAGGCAGGCAAAAGTTATTTTAAAGTATCAGATAAACTCAATCTGGAAAAAGTATCAAAATATGCGAAGGAACAAAGAGTGGGTTTGATCCTTTATTATGACAGGAAGCGAGGCAACTATGGAGACAAAGAACTGTTCCCTTATTATAAGTCATTAAATATGAAAGGGATCAAGTATGGTTTTATGGGGGAAGACGTGCCATTTACCAGGAATGCAGTGATGGAAAGTGCTAAAAACCGTTTGCTTATTGACTTTCATGATGGCCCTGTGCCTTTTACTGGCATTAGAAGGACTTTTCCTAATGCCATTACAAAGGAATACTGTCATGCACAACAAGATTCTCGAAGGACATTTACACCTGAAACTTTTATCAAAATGGCGTTGATTAATGCCATACAGGGGCCTTTGGATATGAACAATGGCAATTTTGATATTTCTGGTATTAATAGGGGTGACCGTAAGAAAGGACCAAGAATACTTAATAGTTATATCACCACTGTAACTGCGGAGGTAGCCAGAACACTTATAATTTTTAGCGGCCTGGTATGTATTCCAGATGCCCCGGAAGCTTATAAAGCCAAGGAAGACCTATTTGAATTCATTCAAAAGCTTCCTGTAGGAAAATGGGATGAGAGCCGCATTTTGCATAGCAAAATGGGAGAATATATCACTACCGCCAGACGTCACAACCAAGATGGGTTTATAGGAAGTGTAATCAGTCAAAAAGGAGGAATCCTGCCAATCACCCTGGATTT
>JAKSCU010000013.1 GCA_022360435.1 Bacillota bacterium | reverse complement strand
GGCCACGGTGCGGCCCACGTATCCACCCTGGCGCACCCGGCGGGCCACCATTTCACACAATTCCAGCGTCACCCCTTTAATCTTTATAAAACCCCGGATGTCCCGGGACAGGGTTCTCTGCTGACCGATACTCTTGGCAACATCAAGGCTGGCGGGCACCACGGGACTGCCGTCAACGCCGTTGGCGCACAGCCACAGCATTTCCCCGTTTTTACCCCATCTCTTTTTCAGCACTTCCAGGGGAAAATTGGCCAGGTCGCCAATGGTGCGCACGTTGTAATAACGCAGATGTTTTTCGTAGCGGGGGCCGATGCCGAACAGATCCCGTACCGGGCGGGGCCAAAAGACCCGCTTGAAGTCGGCAACAGTTTCCAGCAAGGTGAGCCCATCGGGCTTTCGCACCCCCGCCGCCATCTTGGCGGTCAGCTTGTTGGGCCCGACACCCACGCTGCACGGCACCCCGGCCTCGGAGCGGATACGGGCTTTCAACAGCAGGGCGATTTTTTCCGGCGGTCCCCACAGGTGAACCACGCCGGTAATATCGGCAAAGGCCTCGTCAATGGAAAAAGGCTCCACCAGGTCGGTAAAATCACGCATTATTTTCAGGATGCGGGTGGAAGTATCCACGTAAAGCCGGTAATCGGGCTTAAAGAAACAACCCTCGGGGCAAAGCGCCCTGGCTTCCCACAACGCCATGCCCGTCTTTACCCCCACGGCCTTGGCCGGGTAGGAGGCCGCCAACACGATGCCCGTCCTTCTGGACGGATCACCGGCCACGATCACCTGCCGGTCCCGTAGTTCCGGTTGCTCCACCTGATGGCAACTGGCGAAAAAACTGTTCATATCGGCCAGTAAAATAGCTCGGTTCCGTTCCATAGTCATCACCAAACATATGTTTTCATTAATTGTAATTTTTATTCCCTCTCGGATCAACAGGATAATAATGGAGAAAAAAAGCGCCGGGGGAGCCGCTTTGTCGCTGCGCCAATTTAAAGATAGTGACCCGGCCCCGGGGAAATGGTATAATTTGCGCAAGTCGTACGTAACTGCGGATTTGATTGCCGGAGGTGGGCTGATGGGAATTGGGAATAATGAATAAAAAACCCGTAGCCCGGCCCTTTATAAAATGGGCCGGGGGAAAAACCCAGTTGGTGGATACTTTCCGGTGGTTTTATCCGGCGGCGCTGTTCCGGGGGGAAATTGAAAGGTACGTAGAGCCTTTTGTGGGCAGCGGCGCGGTGCTGCTGGACATTATCCAGCGCCACCCCTTTAAAGAAGCTGTCATCGCCGATATAAACCCCGCCCTTATCGCGACCTATAAGGCGGTTAAAGAAAATGTGGAACATTTAATCGATTACTTGGCTGACATGGAAGAAAAATACCTGTCGCTGGGGGAAAAAGAACGAAAGGACTTCTACTACACCAAGCGGGATGAATACAACCGAATTATTGCCGGCAACGATGGGCTTGAGTTCCGCAGCCCGCAGTTAACCGGAGCCGGCCTGTTCCTGTTTCTGAACCGCACCTGTTACAACGGTTTGTACAGGGTAAACCGGGCCGGGATTTTTAACGTGCCCGCAGGCAGGTACAAAAAACCCCGCATATGCAACCCGGACAACCTCCGGGCCGTAAGCGCGCTGTTGCAAAATGTCACCGTGCTGCAGTGCCATTACCAAGAATGCATGAGTTATATGGACAAAAACAGCTTTGTGTATTTTGATCCGCCTTACCGACCACTCAGCGCCACTTCCAGTTTCACCTCTTACAGCAGCGCCGGCTTTGACGACCGGGAACAAAAGAAACTGGCGGCTTTTTACCGCATCATGCATCAAAAAGGAGCATTTTTGATGCTCAGCAATTCCAACCCCGGGGATAACGACTCCGGAGATATTTTTTTCAGGCGGCTGTACCATGGTTTTAACATCCAAACCGTAAACGCGCGTAGGACGATAAACTCCCGGGGCGACCATCGGGGAGCGGTTTCGGAAATTATCGTAACCAATTACACCCCCTGGTCGCGTTCCCCGTGAAAGATAGTAAAAACTGCCGGCTATACTACTTTTCCGGCAGTTCCAACCAGGCGTCGCAAACAGCGTCATTACTTGGGTAATAGGGTTTAATGTCCAAGAGCGGGCTGCCGTCCAAGGCATCCAAACCCCGTACCTTGAGCCGTTTTCCATCTACTTCCAGCAACTCGGCCACACAAACAGCGATGGGATTGGGGCGGGACGGCGAACGGGTGGCGAACACCCCCCTGATTGTTTCACCAAAGGGAGTCCTGGTCTGCAGTTTGTTTCTGTCCGCCTTGTGACACCAGTACAGCACAATCAGGTGGGACGCCTTTTCCACATCCTTTAACCCGGGCTCGTAACCTGAAAAAAGTTCCAGAGTGCAAACTGCATCGGAAAGATAACCCTGCCTGGGCGCGTCCCCCTGCTTTTTATAGGGTGTGCGGATAACGCCGACGGGGCTTAAAACCATTTGTTCCTTCTCCGCCGCGCCACCACCTTCCTGCCCGGTATCGAACCTTGCGGCCACCTGTGGCGACATTTTGCATATTACCCCCCATCCCTGTTAAATGAAAAGCCACTCTTAAACCAAGTTTGTCATGTTTGCCTACCAGCCCCGGGTGTATTCTTCAAAGCAATCCAGACACACCGGTTGACCTTCCCGCAGCCTGGCCCTGGGTTCCATCACCCGTTCCCCGCACCGGGAACATGTCACCGAAGGAAATATGCTGGCCTTGGCCGGAAATTTAAAATCAATTTCCCCAGCCTGGCAAAATTCCTCCTCGGGCATGTTTAGAATATCCTCAATACGCCGGGCCTGTATTGCCTGGAACCTGGCCTTCTCTTGGGAATTGGCGGCGCCTCCGAATACCTTTTTACGCAACTCGGCGGTCTCGGGGTCGGGCTTGCCCGTGGTGTCTTTTACCGCTATCCGCAAAGCGCTGTTTGCGGTGCGACTGCCAAAGGTATAAACCTGTTTGCCCAGATCGCGGTAAATCAGGTTGCCCTTGCCCAGGGTACAGCCTGTGAGCAGCATTACGGCGTCAATGCCGCATGCGTCGTTTTCTACCACCGCCACCAGTTCCTCGTCGGCGGAACGCGCTTGGCGCAGCCGCTGCATGGCTATCTCCGCCACCCGATAACCGATGGCCAGCCCGGGGCAGCTGTGACCATGAAACTCAACCGCCTTTTCCCAGGGTGTTTTTTCCATACACATAACGAATACCCCTTTCTTAACTTATTCGCCTCGGGGACGAACTAATCGTCTTCCCTTCCCCATAAACAAAGGCCACAAGGAAACAACCCCTTTGGGGGAGCTGACCTTCATGGCCTTATTGTTATCTTATTAACGTCCAAGTCCCCTGAAAAAGCCTTGTTTAGGGATTTGGCGCGCCTACAGAATGTTTTATTAACAACTGACGAGCTATATGCATGCGACCAACTGCCGCCATTTACAATTTCATGTTATAGGTTTTTTATTACTTTGTCAATATGATATCATAAGTGGTAAACAACCTCATTGATTGCGGTTGGGCGAGCCAGGCGCGCTTTTTTAACAACAGTCGGTAAAAATCTATGGGGGTGGTTTTATGCCAATTATCTACATGGACGGTCCCGCTTTAACCAAGGAACAGAAAGCTGAGCTGGTCAAAAATTTAACCCGGGTCGCCAGCGAGGTAACCAAAATTCCCGCCAGGTCTTTCATCGTGCTTATCGAGGAACGCGACCGTGATAACGTCGGCGTGGGAGGCGTGCTGCTCTCCGACAAAAAATGAGTGAGAAAGGGTTCATTTAATATTGCGGTTGGGACAAAGAACCGCCCCTGTCTTAACAGGCCACATGTTATATTTTACCCACCAGCTCCCAGTCGCGCCTGATACCGCTTTGACCCGGCACCCACCCGGCGGGAGCGGCCAAACCGGTAGCGCCGGTAAACTGCAAAGCTTGTAGTACGCGAATGATTTCCTCCACATTACGGCCTACCCCCTCCGGATATTTGCAAAAATACACCATCAACCCTTCGGGGGAAATAATCAGGGTGGTACGGGAAGCGGTTCCCCGGGCCGGGTTATAAGCGCCGAAACATTTGGAAATGGCCTGAGTTTGGTCGGCCAGCAGCGGGTACTGCACCTTCCTGCCCGAAGGCGAAACTTGGGCAAATATCTTGTGTGAGAATACGCTGTCGGTGCTGATACCCCAAACTTCGACCCCCAGCTTTTGGATCTCCGCGTAATGGTCAGCCACGGCTGCCAATTCGGTTGGTCAAACAAATGTAAAATCAGCGGTGTAAAAGAATAACACCAACCATTTACCGCGTAATTCGGACAGCCTGACGTTTATCCTTTCTCCCCTGTAGTAAGCCTCGGCGGTAAAATCCGGGGCCGGACGGTTAAGAACCAGGGGCTCGGTAGTAAAGCAACACTCGTCGGCTACAATGGTGTCGGACATCCCGCTCTCTTCCTTTCGTTTTTTATAACCTTATGACGAGCGGGAATGATAGGTGCCCAATTTGTTTTTACGGGGGCAATAAACAACTTTTTACGCCTGACTGTTTTTGTAGGCGCCGGTCAAAATATCGGCCAATTCATCTATCAGGGGCATCCGGGGGTTGGATGTTGTGCTTTGGTCGGCAAATGCGTTTTCGGCCAACTGCGGCACTTTTTTCCGGAACAGCGCTTCGTCAACGCCACACTGGGCGATGGTGGCCGGAATGTCCACTTCCGAACGCAGCTTTTCAACCGCTGCAATCAGGCTGTTTACCCCCTCTTCCACCGTCCCCGCCGGCAAGCCCAGGAATGCCGCCAGCCGGCGGTACTTTTCCGGGGCCAGAAAATACTCGTACTGCGGAAAAGACGCGAACTTTGACGGCGGCGAAGCATTGTACCTGATCACGTGAGGTAATAAAATGGCGTTGGCCCGGCCGTGGGAAATGTTAAATTCACCGCCCACCTTGTGGGCCAGGCTGTGGCAGACGCCCAGAAAAGCGTTGGTGAAAGCCATGCCCGCAATACAAGAAGCATTGTGCATTTTGCTGCGGGCCTCGCGGTTGTCGGCGCCCCGGTAACTGCCGGGCAGGTATTGGAAAACCAACTCCACCGCTTTTTGCGCCATGGCGTCGGTGTAATCCGACGCCATCACCGAAACGTAAGCTTCCACGGCGTGGGTCAGCACGTCCAAACCCGTGTCCGCCGTTACGGCGGGCGGCATGGTGGCGGCAAAATCGGGGTCGATTATAGCCACATCCGGGGTTAGCTCGTAATCCGCCAGCGGGTACTTGAGATCCTCCCCCCGGTGAGTGATTACCGCAAAGGCGCTGACCTCGGAACCCGTGCCGCTGGTGGTGGGAATGGCTACCAGACGCGCCCGGCGCCCCATTTTGGGGTATTTGTAAGTGCGCTTGCGAATATCCATAAATTTCAAGCGCAGAAAATCGAACTCCACCTCAGGATGTTCGTAAAACAACCACATACCCTTGGCGGCGTCGATGGCCGACCCGCCCCCCAGGGCGATGATGGTATCGGGACGAAACTGTTTCATCAGTTCGCAGCCCTTCTGCACCGTCTCCACCGACGGGTCGGGCTCCACCTCCGAAAACACTTCGATGTTGACCGGGGCGGCCCGTTTGTTCAAGTAGTAAACAGCCTTGTCCACAAACCCGAGTTTTACAATGCCGGGATCGGTGACGATGACCACCCTGCTCACACCCTGCATTTTTTCCAGATACTGTACCGCGCCGTGGGCAAAATAAACACGCTCGGGCACCTTGAACCATTGCAGTTTTTCTCTGCGACCGGTAACCCGCTTAACGTTGATCAGGTTATCCACACTGACGTTGGAAGTGGTGGCGTTGTGCCCCATGGAGCCGCAGCCCAGGGTCAAGGAGGGCACGTTGACGTTGTATATATCGCCAATGGCGCCATGGGTGGCCGGCGCGTTGACGATAATACGGCCGGTGCGCATATGCCGGGAAAAAAGGTCGATTATTTCCTTGTTTTCCGAATGCAGCACCGCTGAATGCCCCAGCCCGCCAAAACCCACAATCTGTTCGCAACGTTCGATTCCCTGCCTGTGATCCGCCACTTCGTAACACGCCAGGATGGGACTCAACTTCTCCATGGACAGGGGGTGCTCCGGCCCAACCCCCCGCAGCGGAGCCACCAGCACCCTAGTACCCCGGGGCGCTTCAAAGCCGGCCATTTTGGCAATATCACAAGCCGAGCGCCCAACAATATCCGAGTTCAAGGCGCAGTCATCCCCTTCGCCACTCACCGCCAGTTTCTCCAGCATGGCCGTCTGTTGTTCGTCAAGAAAAAAACAACCGTATTCCTGCATCAGCCCGGTGGTTTCGGCATAAATATCCCGGTCAATTACCACCGACTGTTCGGAGGCGCAGATCAGCCCGTTGTCAAAGGTTTTGCTCAGGATCAGATCGGTGACCGCCCTTTTTATCCGGGCCGTTTTTTCTATGTAGCAGGGTACGTTACCCGGCCCCACCCCCAGCGCCGGTTTGCCGGTGCTGTAAGCTGCCCGCACCAGGCCGGCGCCTCCGGTGGCCAGAATCAGGTGCACCCCCTGGTGGGCCATCAGGTACCGGGTGGCCTCGATGGATGATTGTTCCAGCCAGCCGATACAATGCTCCGGAGCCCCCTCCGAAACCGCGGCTTCCAGCATGGTCCGGGCCGCGGCGGAACTGCAGCCGATAGCGCCCGGGTGGAAGCTGAATATTACCGGATTGGCTGTTTTAAGGCAGAAGAGGGACTTGAACATGGCGGTGGAAGTAGGGTTGGTCACCGGGATTATAGCGGCAATCACCCCCACGGGTTCGGCCACCTCCATGTAATCCTCCTCCTCGTTCAAACTGAGTACGCCAACGGTCTTTTTGGCCTTGATACTATGATAAATCGATTCCGTGGCGAATATGTTCTTGGTCATCTTGTCCTCGTATACACCCCGGCCGGTCTCCTCCACCGCCAGGCGGGCCAGTTCCATATGCCTGTCCAGCCCGGCCAGGGCCATGGCTCGCACAATGCGATCGACTTTTTCCTGGGACATAGTTGCCAGAGCCCGCCGGGCATCCTCGGCTCTTTCCACCAAAATATCCACCATATTGTCCACCGATTTTAAACTCTTATCAGAAACCGATCCGTTTTGACGGCTCATTCCCTCACCCCTGAAAAGCTGATTCGTCTAAACTGAGTATACCACAAGCGAAAACGGTTATACGGTATAAATGAAATCGATTTTTAAAAAAGCGTGTTTAAAGATCAACGGCGCCAAGGCTGTCCTAAACAAGAAGGTTTGTTGTTATCGAAAGGACGGGCGGGAGCTTTATCACAACGTCAACAACCCGCGCCCGCATGGTTTGTGTTATAATTAATTAAACTTGGTATCATTGTGGCGGGGGTGCGGTATGAGTTTTAATATGACGGGGTCCGAACTGTTTTGGGGTTTGTTGGGCGGTTTTTTCGGTGCCTACCTGTGCTATTTTTTAATCAGCTTTTTTTTCGGAAAATTCACTAAGTGGGACCAGGGAAAGATATTTAAAATATCCCTGGGCATTACCACAGTGCTGTTATTTACGGTATCCACCCATACATGGACAGAAAAACTGCTTTTCTACAGCCCACCCATCGTCAATATTTTTATCATGGAGTATCTGGCCACCTCGAAAAAAAAATGTCCCCACTGTGGCGGCAAAAACAAAAAAACAATTACCACCTGTGTTCACTGTGGTAAGAATATGCCCTCTTAAAATTATTAAAGCGCGCTCATTTAGTTCCTGGAGCGCGCGCTTTTTGAGAATTTTTTTTAATTCGCCTTAGATAGGGCCGGGTATATACTTTCCCAAACCCCCACGCCCCGACGGGCATAATATTAATGAAAATTGTCTCAGCCAGACGTTTTCTCATTAAAAATACAAGGGAACAGGCTGTTTTGCGAACAAAGCAGCCTGCCCTCCCCCCCTTTTCATCGGCCGTTTTGGGACGGCCCGCTTCGGGTATATGCTATTTTTTAACAGGTTGCGGTGTGGACGCGGCGGCGACAGTGACCGGAACCCTTTTAGGAGCCTTGGTGGCCAGGGTAATCAGGGCCGCCAAAACCAGCAGCCCGGCTGAAATAAAATAGGCGTTGTTATATGAATTGTAAGTGTCGGCCATTACGCCTGCAACGATGGGACCGATAAGCGAACCGGCGCCCCAAGCGGTAAACACAAGCCCGTAGTTGACGCCGGCGTTTTTCATACCGAAAAATGAATAAGTGGCCGACGGGAACAGCGAGAGCAATGCGCCGTAACAAAGCCCGGCGATACATCCACCGATTAGCAAGGTGGCGCCGGTTACATAATAGGAAAACATCAGCATATTACCGGCCTGAAGCAGGAATACCAACAGCATGGTGATGGTAAACCCCAACCGGTCCGATAACAGGCCGGCCACAAAACGGCCACCGGCGTTGAACACCGCCAGGGCCGCCACCATTATGTAGCCCCAGTTAACCTGGGCCTGCATGGAAGCAATCTTGGCCAGGTGACCGATAATCATCAGCCCGGCCGACGCCGTGAGGGCAAACATCAGCCAAAGCATCCAAAATTGCGGGGTGGACATCATTTCCATAGGCGAATAATCATATTTGGATGAAACCGGCGCCCGGGACGACTTAGAGGTAGTTTTTGCTGTCGACTGGGGAGTATAGCCCTGGGGCGGAAAAGCAAGAAACTGGGACAGGAACAATATTACAACCATAAACAGCAAGCCTTCCACGAAAAACGCGTATTTGACATCCCAAATACCAATAAATGCCTTGGTCATGGGAGATATATATAATGAAGCCAATCCAAAACCGGCCACAACCAACCCGGCAATTTGTCCTTTCTTTTCCGGCGGGAACCAGCGCACCGCCGCCGGAGTAGGGGCCGAGTAACCAAGTCCGAGGCCGATACCGGTGATGATACCGAAACCAATCACCGCTAAAGCCAACGATTCGGTAACACCGGCTATAATCAGGCCGGCACCGCAGAAAACGCCGCCCAGCGAAGCAACCCAACGGGGTCCGTACCGATCAACCAATTTGCCGGCGGGTACCATGATAATTGCAAATACCACACAGGCGACGGTGTAAGGCAAGGCGGCCTGGGTCTTGGTCCAGCCCAACTGGTCAACCAGCGCGGCCGCAAAAACGCTCCAGGCGTACAGAACCCCCAGGGCCAGGTTAACCCCCATACCGCTGAAAGTAACTACCCAGCCCTTTGATTGCGACTCTGTTGCCACGCCTTCAGTTTTCATCATTTAATCCCCCCAATTGTTCAGTAATCTGTTACACAACCAGCACTTTACAAACTAAAAACGCTGTTTCATTATTTATATATGAAACAAATTAAATAGTCAATAATATTCTAAATATTGGGATTAAACAGAAAAATTTCATTTTTCTATACTTTTTAATTAATTTATTTGCCACATGAATAATGTTATCATCTTCCCCGTTCAATGCTTGCGCTTCGGAGACGCTTTCAGCCTTTAAAAGCTAAAAACACCGGCTTAATACCGGTCATAAAACAACTACTTATTTTTTCCATCGGCATGACAGCCCAATTGTACGGATATGGAGGCGCATGTGTCTTTCAACACGGTCACCAACCTGGATATTCTCTCCAAAGTAAGCCTGGAACTCGGTCCCGTAATACTTAAAGCGGCGATGACCTGGCCGGCGTTGTTATAAACCGGGGCCGCTATGCTGCGCACACCCTCCGTCAGTTCATCGGCACTGATGGCAAAACCTTGTTGGCAGACTTT
>JAKSCU010000120.1 GCA_022360435.1 Bacillota bacterium | reverse complement strand
TGGAAAAAAATAGGCGCCTCTTAATGCCGAGGCGCCTATTTTTTGCTCTGCCAATCTTTGAAGTAAATCTTGTCACATTTCTTTAACAAATGAATATTTTGGTACAGAGTTACATTAATTTTATTTAAAAAGGGGTGCTATTAATTATGAACCGTAACCATTATTCTTTATTTTTACTTTTTAATTTATTCTTGTTGAGCACAGATCCCCGAGCCCAGGAAAAACTGGCTCTCAGCCATGATTTTATATATAACCTAAAACAAGCGGTAGCCGAGATTAGTGACGGCATTCAATCCATGCAGGCCGGAGCCGAGGATTTAAGAATGTTCATGAATCCCAAAGAAGAGTGATATAATCAACTTGAAACACTCACTATTCTATTAGACAGGGCGTTATATGAGGTGGCCTTATGTCAAATTTGCAAGCTAACCCATATATATTGTTTCTTATCCTCATTTTACTGATATTAAGTGATACTAACAGCCCAAAGTGCCCGGAAGACGGCGCTTCCCAAAACAGCCGTTATCGGGCCAACTTGGTTGATTACCGTTACTTTGGCCGTTTGCCCACCTAGCGCCCGAGCGTAATTTAAAGCTTAGCATCATTGAGGCTGATGCTTTTATGCTTGAAACTCCTGGAACGGTTGGCATAATCCTCGACAATATGGCCGTTGCCCAGAAGCTTGTACTTATAAATAATCAGTCCTTCAAGACCCACCGGACCCCTGGCGTGAATCTTGCCGGTGCCTATTCCCACCTCGGCCCCGAAACCATAGCGAAACCCGTCGCTAAAGCGAGTGGAGCAGTTCCAAAAAACATTACCGGCATCAACAAAGTCCATAAAACGCGCCGCTTTCTCCTTGTCCGCAGTGATAATGCTGTCGGTATGGCCCGAACCGTAAGTGTTGATATGCTCAATGGCTTCGTCAAGCCCCGAAACTACTTTGACGGACAGTTTATAATCAAGGTATTCGGTTTGCCAGTCCTCTTCGGTGGCCGGAGCCGCCGGAATAACCGCAAGAGTCTTGGGACAGCCCGTCAATTCCACCTGTCGGCTATCCAGAACCTTCTTCAGCCGGGGTAAAAAAACCCGGGCTATCTTTTCATGCACCAGTATGGTCTCCGCCGCGTTACACACGGCCACGTACTGGGTTTTTGAATCGACGACAATCCTTACCGCCATATCCATGTCGGCATCATCATCCACATAGCAGTGACATACGCCGTCGGCATGTCCCATCACCGGAATCCTTGAGTTATCCATTATATGCCGGACGAAATCGTTGGACCCTCTCGGAATGACAAGATCGATATACCGGTCCATTTTGAGCATTTCTTTGACGTCGGCGCGTGTCTCCAGCAGCGCCGTCCAGTTCGCGGGGATGCCGGCTTCGCCAGTTGCCTTGATAATAATTTCGGCCAGTATCCGGTTGGTTTCCCTGGCTTCGGACCCACCTTTGAGCAGCGCGCCGTTCCCGCTTTTCAGGCAGAGGGTGGAAATTTGCACCAGGGCGTCGGGTCTGGACTCAAATATAACGCCAATAACTCCTATGGGGCAGGTCACTTTATATAATTCCAGGCCGTCGTCCAGCGCGGTGGAAAGCACTGTTTTACCCACCGGATCCTCCAGGTTGATCAGGCTGTATATCCCGTCCACCACATCTTCGATTTTGGCCTCGTCAAATTTTAATCTCTTTAAAAGAGGAGCGGGAAGACTTTCTTTCTCACTTCTCAATAAATCCTCCCGGTTGGCCTTTAAAATGTCTTCTTTACTATTTCTTAACGAGCCGGCAATTTGCGCCAGGGCTTTATTCTTTTGTTCCGTTCCGGCTCCGGCCAATTGTATGGAAGCATCCTTCACCCGGCGGGCCAGTTCATTCATGCCCATGCAAAAACCCCCTCTTGTATATGTATAAATTTCTCCAAGCCAAAAATTATTCCTTGCGCAGGGAATAGTTGTTATAAGCTGTTTGCGTCAGCCCACAAGTCCGGGTGGAAAAAACCGCACGGCGCCCGGTCAGCTTATAACCGCTCGCAATATGCCGCCCAGCAGGTACAATGCCGTTAAAGCGCAAGCCCCGTAGCCGCACAAGGGAGCGAGGGATGAGTCCTCCCTTTCGAGCCAATCCTGCACCCGGTCAACAAACACCAATTCGCCATCAACTTGTTCCGGAGCGCTTACTTGCTCATATGTTCTCTTTAAGGCCACATAATTAGCTTGCATTAACCCAACCTCCACTGCGCCAATTGATAATTGGAACGTATGTTTGTACAAATTATACAGTGAGGCCGGGTTAAGGTCAAGACTTATTTCGGCACCAATCTATTTTCATTTTATAATTCATTTCCGAGCAGAGCTCCAGCCCTTCCCTGTACAACATGGCCGCCGCGCAGCCGCACCCAGGTATCCGCCGGCCACTGAAAGTGCCGTCGTAAATGACGGTGCTGCCGCATGAAGGGCTGCGTTCTTTCAAAACAGCCAATCGCGCCTTGGCACGGCGAGCCTGCTCCATTATTTGCCGAGCGCCATCAATAAAAGCGCCGGTTCGATCTTCCCCCGACTTGTCGAACACCCGCGCCCGACCGTCCAACACGTCAAACCCGTCTCCGCCACGAATTTCACAGGGCTCCCGGGGTACCGGCAACCCGCCCGCAACCTCCGGGCACACGGGCACCGCGCAACCCTCCTCCACCAGCCTGCGCAAGTCGGGGTAATCAAACCCATCACCGGAATACCGGCATTCTTTCCCCGCCAGGCAAGCGCTTATCACAATCTTTGCCTTCCCATTTATGAGCGCCAATTTTTCCCTCCTGTCCATTTTCTTGACCGCGCTTTCCCTGCGCATGGCCCCGGCTCGGTCAAGAAATGCCTCGTGATACACTATTTCCACCGGCCGCCGCCTTCTGGTGTATTTGCTGGCCAGACCCCGGTTATGTTTTTGCAGCCTTTCCTCCAGGTTAACGGTGTACCCGGTATAGAGGGTTCCGTCATTGCATTTCAGTATATAGACAAAATATGAACCGCCACCCACCGGCCATCCTCCCCCGTTGGACAATAACAGCATCTTTAAATACCAAGGCGCGTAATTTAAAGGTTGCCGGGACCCGTTGAAAATCAAATATTGATATTGACCTTTTATTTTCTCTATAATAATATTTTCATATAAGGAGGTGTTACCATGCCGCCGGCTAAATTTAAATGTGACAACTGTTTAAAAGACTTTGTCGTCAAATATATACTAATCAAGCCCGGAAAAGCAACCTGTCCCCATTGCAGCAGCCCCGGAACGCGGGAAAACAACAACCCGGGCCGGGAATGCAACAGCAAAGGTTTCCGCTTTACTTGAACATAGCGCCATGCGAAAGCGGAGCTTTCGCTCAATCCCCCGTTGCCAGTGTCGAACGGGGGCTCATTATTCCTTGGCGCCGGCAGATTTATACTAATCAAAGACATACTAAGACATTTTTATACCATAGAAATACGCCGGTATTTATGTTAGCATATTCCATAATATGTGCCAAGGAGCGGTGCTATATGATCGACATGGTTGAGAAACACGACTGTTTCGATATTTCTCCCTTTATCCCGGCCCTGGACGAGTTCGAGACCGAGTTGCACAAATCGCTGGCCGGCTTGAACCACTCGGACCTGAGCCAAAAACTGACCATTGAAGCCGGTATATACGGCGAATTAATTCAAATTCTGGACAAGCATGGTTTGCGCACTTACGGCCTGGCCACGGCGGTGCAAAAATATTATAATTATTTCCTGGTAAATGTAATCGCCACCGAACCGGCGCCCCAAACAATCCGGCAAATCAAAATATCTCTAACATGACGCTTCCCCAAAAAACGCATAGCCACCAAAAATTCCAGACTGCTGGCGGTTTAGTTGTCAATCTGCATGGCGGTCACAGTTACGAAATTATCGCTGCCCATGCCCCGCACCGACATGCTGTCTTCCTTCTCATCCCAAACCAATATCACCTCAATGCCCTCGGCGCAGTGAAGACTGTCCAGATCCACCCTGGATTGTCGCATCCAGTCCTCGGTGAGATGCACAAATACCAGTTCATGCCCGTTGCTGCGAAACAGCTTGAAGCGGGAATCGCCCACCAGCTTGTAAAAAACGGTCACATCCTTGACATTTTTGTCAAATACCTTTTTATCAGTCAATTGGAATGTAATTTTGCCTTTAATTTCTAATTCTTCCGTCAGCATATTAGCTATATTTTCCATATCGCTCCCCCCCGACTCCTATTATTTCTTAATAATATATACCACCGGGCAACATGAAATCCTCCCCGGTCTGTTAATTTTTTGCAGTATATATTAATGACCGACAAAACAAGAGCCGCCGATAAATTCCCTGATTATAGAATTTGAGGGTATTTCCGAACAAGAGATGGGAACAAAATAACTAAGGAAACGGCGCAACCGCTGAGCCATGGCGTATTCGCGCTGATCTCGCCCCACCATGCCCAGCAGAGGCATGGCATAACCCTTTAATATGGCAAGCTCATAAACAAGGGCCGAGTTAAACATGGTATCCGCGCTTTCCTGGAAGGGAAATATGTGGCGCTCTTCGCCAAGCCTGATGGAGGGCCAGCGCTTTATGGTCTCCTGAGCCGAGTAACCCCTAGTGTTATAATCGCGGACTATGCGCCTTACCATGCGCAAATAAGTGGCGGGTATCCAGTTATGGCTGTCCAAGTTCAACTGGGTGAGGGCGCTGATATAGATCTTAAACTTGCGCCCCATGGGAATAGACGGCGTAAGGCGGTGGTTCAATCCGTGAATGCCTTCCACAATCAACAAATCCCTGTAGCCCAACTGCAAAGTCTTGCCGCTGTTTTTACGCTTGCCTGCCAGGAAATCGTAAACCGGCAACTCAACCTCGTCACCCTGCACCAGCCTGTTTAAGTGATCGTTGAAGAGCTCCAGGTCCACGGCCTCCAGGCATTCAAAATCATACTCCCCGTTTTTGTCCCTGGGGGTCAATTCCCGGTCCACAAAATAGTTGTCTATGGAAATTGGTACCGGGTTAATCCCGTGAATGTGCAACTGCACGCCCAAACGCTGGGCAAAGGTGGTTTTTCCCGAGGAGGACGGGCCGGCGATTAACACAATACGAATTAAATCCGAGTTTTGGGCTATGGTATCGGCTATTTCCCCTACCTTCTTTTCTTGGAAAGCTTCGGCCACCCTGATTAAACCGCTTCCGTTGTCTTTTTGCAGCAGTTCGTTCAACTCAATAAGATTACGCACTTTAAGTATGTTGCCCCATTTTACGGATTCATAATAAATATTGGCAAGTTTCCCCTGCTCCATATAGTCGGGCAACATGTTGGGGTTTTCTTTGCGCGGAAATTCCAGGATAAAACCCGGCATGTAATAGCGCAAGCCAAATACTTTCAGGTAGCCGGTACTTGGCACCATGTTGCCGTAGGATATGTCGTGAAACCAGCAGCAGGTGTGCATCCAAACGTGCTCATGCCCGCGATAGGCAAGCAGTTCAAGCTTGTCAAACTGCTCGGACGCCCGAAACAGCTCTTTTGCTTCATCCTTAGTCATCCGGCGGGCTTCAATTGGTTCGTCGGCCTCCATAATTTCCATCATTCGTTTTTCTATGGCCTGAATGTCGGATTTACGGACCAACTGGTGGTAATCTATTTCACCATACACACCATTTCCCAGGGTATGTTCCATTCTTACCTTGCACCCGGGCATAACTTCACTGGCCGCCCGCACCAACAGCATTACCAAACCGCGAACATAAATGCGCATGCCGTCGGTGCTTTCCAGGTCAACAAACTCAACATCGGCACTTTCATCCAAGCCACCCTGCAGACCCAGAAGCAGATTGTCAACATAAGCCGCCACCACCGGAGACTTACGGGGGACTTTGTCGTAAGGGAGCAATT
>JAKSCU010000015.1 GCA_022360435.1 Bacillota bacterium | reverse complement strand
TTTGGCGCCGGGGCTTGCTCTTGGTCAGCGCCGGGCCGACGTCAAGCACCCTGGTGCCGCGGTGAAGCTTCGCGTTTCGTAGGGCGGGCATTAGGCAACATCTCCAAACTTCAACGTGCCCTGCGCCCTGTCGCCCCGAATATATACCTGACATTCATCCTGAACGTATTCCAGATCGTCTGTGCATCTATCCGTCAAAAGCTGCTTCTCATCCGGCGGGCTGTCGGAGTACATCTCAGATGCCTTGTGAGGCGTGTTCAGGTTTAGGTCAGGATATGAGTCCCTTAATTCCATTGACGCACTGATGGTTGCTCCCATAACCTCTTTCTCGCCGCCATAGCTGAACGATACGCCGCGTACCTTGATTTTTTCCACGTAATTCTTCGGTAGCTCGCACATCTCAACAACATGCGGCGCCAATGTGCCCAGGGCAGCGTAAAACTCGGGCCTGGCAGCCTCGGAACAGGAAAGAGAGTATTCATCCCAGGCACCTTGACTACGCTTTTCGTATACGATCATGATTTTGCCCGCAGCGGTAATCTTGACTTTCTTTATACGCAATTCGCTCACTCCTTCATGAGGTGATTGTTAGAACGGTATATCATCCGTATTCACATCCACCGTTTCGCTCTGGCTAAACAATGCCACATCCGCCTTCCGTCCCGTCCGTTTTTCCCACATCCGCCGATTCTTCATTTCCAGGTACTGCAAGTTGCAGATATTGTCCACTTCGTCCACCTTGCAAATACCTTTCTTCGTTCTGTTTTGTCCTGACTGGCAAATACACCGGGCAACATACTCATAGGTTTTGTCCCCAATCTGCTCCTTGTAATGCACCATCCCTCGGTCATAGCAGATAAAGCAGGCCGGCATCTGATCCTCTTCCTCTTTGACCCTTTTGTACGGCTCGGGCAGGGTGATGATTATCCCGCACCTACACGGCCGGCGCCATTGCTTGGCCGCAAACTCCACTTTCTCGCCACAGTTTTTGCAAACCAGTGTACTACTGTTTAGCGCGCCAGGCAGCACATCAGCTACCGAGTGCATCTTTTCAGCGGTATTCATTTCATCCTCCAATCCTCGCCGGTTAGCTCCTGTGCTGCAGCCAAGCCAACTACCCGGGAGACTATCCGATCATGGCCCAGGCGCTCCGACAGTTCGTCCGGCCGATAGTTGGACGTGGCTATCACCGGCATCACCCGGGAATCAAACAGCATGTATAGTTGCTCGGCTGCCCAATCAGTTGGCTTGTGAGTACCCAGGTCATCAACAAAAAGCAGCCGGGTTTTTGATATGCCTGGCAATACATCCCGCGATACTGCGTTGCAATATCTACATGAGCCTGCCGGTCGGGACCTGTAGAGTATCACACCACAGTTGCCCCGGCATTCTCTATAGCACTTCTCCGCGCTTTCTTTGGCCTGGTGTATCTTGCCCCCGGGCCGCAGGTCGGCCAAAAGCTGGTTTGCACTCACCCAGACACCGCCAAGCTCTTTGTATATAGCTTTGGCCAACATAGTTTTGCCAGTTCCGGGAGGCCCGATGAAGAAAAGCCCCTTTCTTACATCCGGCCACTTCTGAACAAAAATCATAGCCATCTCCACGGCTTTGCGGTTGCCATCATGCACCTGTATGTCAGAGAAAATCTTCCGGTCTTGCGTTGCCGAGCTTTGCATATTTACCATCTCCTTTTGGTTTAGCTGCCCTAGATGGTCCGTCTCGCTGGCGTTTTCGTTTTTCAAACTCATTATCAACCCGTTCCACTCCAGCCATATTTGTAACCTTGGCCTCAATCCAGTTATTGAGAATGCCTTTTGTGTATTTAAGATGCGGGGAACCGTTGGCCCTAGACCTTATCACTGCTTCACATATCACATCAACGTCCATGTCTTTGAGGTAAGCGGCCAGGTCCTGAAACTCTGACGGTGTTGCTGGCCGACCGTATTCCTGTTCAATCGTTCGCACGATTCTTGCTTTTCGCGCGCGCGTTATATCATCATCATCTATACCTGTATATATATCTGTCTTTAGGGGTGCCTCAATCTCTTCCCGCTCTAAGGCTGAGTCCTGGTCAACCCTTGCACAATCAGACAAGGGTACCCTTGCACATTTGTATAACCCTTGACTTATACAATCGTTCAACCCTTGCTCATTCAGACAACCCTTGTCCCATTGTGCAATCCTTGTGTTAATGGTAAAGGAGGGCACTTTGCCCGGTTCATATGATGTCCGAAGGATGATTTTCCAGCCGACAAGTTGCTTAATCTGCTTTGAGATATATGTTTCGCTTGAGTCACAGGCCCGGGCGAATTCTTTCAGGGGGATTCGGTCCTCTTTTATTCCCCACCCGTAAGTCCGGCGCCAGATAAACAGGCAAATACCCTTTTGGACGCCGTTCAGTTTGGCCATTGCCAGGGCCTCAAGTAGAAGGTCAGCTATTTTTGTGTAGCCGTCGTCTATGTCAGCCTTGAATATTTCCCGGTCACCCTTTGCCACTGCCCCACCCTCCAGTTGCAATTAGAAACAAAGTACCTGCTGCCGCTCATCGTCTTCGCCCCAGCGATTATTGTCTTCCCAGCGGCACCTTTTATAGATGAACCGATTTACCCACCGAGCAAAAGCCCGGAGCTTTCGGTTTGATCCCTCGTAACACATGATGAAAGGTTCCGCCCCCAAGTCACGCAATACGGCGAATCTGTGCCAGTCCTGCTCCCAGGTAGTGTTATAGCCCACCATCACGTAAAACCGCAGGCGGTATGATTTTATCCCGGCCTTGTTTAGTGCAGCGACCCCCGCCCTGACATGCTCTTCATTCTCCGGCCGGTCCCACGCAAACCACAGCCTGTTATGGTTACGGCGCAGGTCGCTGACTTTCAGTTTCGCCAGTTCAGCGGCAACCATGTCATTGACGTACCTAATATCCAACCCCTGGCTAAAACAGACGGTTAGGCCGCGTTCCCGAATCTCGCGGAAGTGGTCCGGCCAGTCGGGGCAGGCCAGGATGTTTGCGTCCAGCAGCACCAGGAAGTCGCCCCGGGGATTCACTATATCCCCGGCGGTGGCCACGGTCTTTGCTTCAGTACCCTCGCATGCCGGCACCACACACCAGGGGCAATCCCCGGGGCAGCCGGCGGTCAGACGGCCCAGGCCATAATCAATACCGTAGAGGGAATAATCCGGCCTGCAGTCCTCTATTTCTGGCGGGAGTGAAACAGTATGGTCCCAGCCGGGTCCGCCCACCACGGCGGCGGGGTATAAATTCAGCAACTCCTCGGCTATATTCCGGTATTTGGAGAACACGCAGCTTATATATGTCAGGTCCCCGCCATGCCCCAGTGAAACAGTATCGTGCATGGCTTTGTGGTAGGTTGATACTTTCATTAGCGCCAGGTTAGGAAATTTGTTGCCCAGGTCAATAAGCCCGATTCTCATAGTTATCACCCCGCTCTCACATACCTAAACCGATGTTTAGGAAACCGCCCCACCAGTTTCGCGCCCATTGCGTGCATCTCCGCATGTGTTCTTGTCCGAGGGCCGGCCTTTATGGCCGTCAGCCGCCCGTCAACCGTGAAAATCGCCTTGGGTTGCGTCAGCCCCAGGTACTCCCACCCGGCTGCCCGGTATATGTGACCGGTGTGGCCCCGCCAGGTATCGGCGTAGGTGAGCAGGCACCTCCACCGCTGGTCCAGCATCCGAACCGATCGCATCAGTAGAAATGTTGCCGCGTTCCTCGGCGCTTCCGGCACCAACACCAGCCGGGATAATGCTAGCACCTCATCCGGGTTACACCACACGGCTCCGCCGGCCTCCCGTGTCGGAGGAATCCACCAAGCCACACCGTAGCATCGGGCGCCGAACCACTCATTCCGGCGGAAAAGCCCATGTGTGGCCACCGCGGTATTCGCGGCTCCGCGGGCGTAGTGGTGGTTCTCTACTACCACTCGGGCCTCATCGAGGGATACCGGGCGCACCTCCCACTCTGCCTTATGAAGCTCCCTTGACTGCGTCTCCAGTAACGCCCGCTGATACTCCACAATCAACTCATCCACGCGCTGGCTCTGCCGCAGCAGTGCCTCCCGGTCCCAAAGCGGTATCATGTCCAGTTTCTTCTGCTCCTCCCGGAGCTCGGCGTATATGACGTCTATGTGCCTCATGCGATCACCTCGTATGTGTGCTGCTCAAAAAGTGCCGGACCAAATTCACACCGGTCTATAGCCATCTTTAGGTACTCCTGGTTGATGTCGACGTAGACACTGTGACGGCCCAGTTTCTTGGCCACCATGCTGACTGTACCTGACCCTCCGAACGGGTCAAGCACAACTCCACCTTCCGGGCATCCGGCCAGGATGCAGGGTTCAATTAGTGCCGGCGGGAATACAGCGAAGTGTGCGTCAGGAAAAGGTTGCGTGGCCACTGTCCATACTGAACGCTTGTTTTTTGTGGATTTTGACCTGGTGCATGATACCCGGGACCAGTCAAATCGTGATGATTTTGTGCGATAGCCGGTTCTTTTACGGCGTCGTGGTCGTAATAATAGCGTTGGCTTTTAGCCAGTAAAAACAAGTATTCATGCGCTTTTGTCGGCCTGTCTGTCACGCTCTCAGGCATCGGGTTAGGTTTATACCAGACAATGTCGCTGCGGAGATACCAACCGTCATCTTGTAAGGCAAAGGCCACGCGCCAAGGTATTCCAACAAGGTCCTTGGGTTTTAATCCTGAATTTGTCCGTAGATTTCGACATGTTTGGTATCCACCGGCGACACTTGTGTAATTTTTATGATCGCTTTTGCCACCCCATTTTGTATCCTGTGAGTAAGTATCACCTAGATTCAACCATAGCGTCCCATCATTCCGGAGA